>NZ_JAVDUS010000003.1:0-467099 GCF_031456485.1 Bacillus sp. 3255 | reverse complement strand
CGCTGGCCAGCATCAGGGATCCCTAAACATCATACCAAGGAGTCTTTTTATTTCTCAAATCTCGTATTTCCTCATAATAGGAATGCTGCCCGTTAGCTTAATCATTTGGAGAAAACTCCTCCCTGCCTTCGTCGGGAATGCGATAAAGTTCTTGTCAAAATCGGGAATGGGATAAAGTTCTTGTCATTTGATTTTGACAAGAACTTTATCCCATAAAACAAAAAAGCCGCGGTTTTCGCGACACTTAACGAGATAATGTTCTTGTCACCCGACAGTTCAACGTTAGTTCAATCAAGCGCACTAATAAAGGCATGGTTAATCAGCTTTTTTTGAACCAGCCATACTTAATAGAACAATTGCAATAACAATTGCAGCCATTCGTCACCTACAATTATCACCTATTGTTCTATCTCCTCTTGGTAATATCAGGCCAGAAACTAGCTACATTTTTCAAAGTAATATCTTGAGCAATACCAAACTCTGACTTTATTTTTTGTAAATTATCAGTATTGTAAAAAAGGCTTTTAACTACTTTTGTTTTCGTATCTAGAACACCAATTTCTTCCCCAATTTCATCTCTACGTTTAAACAATACATATCGCTCATCCCAAGCGAGTTCTAAAATGTTTGGTTTTACAACTTGTTTATCAGCTTTAGCCCAGGCAGCAATTTCATAAGGCCCTTCTTTACTAACCTGAAAGACAGCATAATTATTTGGTAGTTCAATATAACCTCTCAGTTGTTTTTCAGAATCAAGCAATCCTTTATAAAGAATCAAACCAAGAATTACAAGTAATAAAACAAAACCTAATATTGAAAATCCAACTATTTACCAAGATTATCAAGCCTCTTATTTGTCAATATCAGTTCCCCTCAAGCCTCTGCCTTACTGATAAAGCACTAATTTCATATTACCACATATTGGAACTAAACTCCCTCTATGGAGAATCAGCTAGCTCTTAAATACTCTTGTTTTGTTTGCTTAGATTTCGAACGTTTTTCTTCCGTGAAAGACAATCAACACAAGGAACAAAGTTGTAGAAAGTGTAAAATATGGGGTTATGAAAGCGAAAAAATACATCCACCCAGACCACTCGTTTTAAAAAGTGGAGATTCTGGAAATATATGATCGCACCTTGGGATCTCCACATGGCTCATGGCGGTCAACCTATGCCTTGTACAGTAGCATTAATACTCATTAACTCGCAATCATCTATACCTGGTTCTTTCCCATGCATCTTTCTAAGTATACCACCTCATGAACCTTCTATATAATAATTAAATATTGACAAGCTATTAACTGGAATAGCTTAATGAGGCTGCCACTCGTTTTCTCGTGGCAGCCTCATTCGAAGTTCATTGAAGGGCAAAGTACTTATTATAAGCAATCTCTTACTTTATCCATTATTGTATCAAGCGCTATTAGGATTTCAGCTTGCTGTTTCTCGGAATATTGATTTAAGGTAGCATTCATAACTGGATCTATATGAATAAAGTAATCAACTGCCTCTTTCGATATCTTATCATCATTTTTCCACTCTATGGCTAACTGACTTAATAAAGCACAAATCTCATCAACTTTACTTTTATCTAGACCGTCACCCATCCTTAATTTAATTAGCAACCCGTCGTCTTGATGTAAGAGTAGATCTCCGAGACTTTTTACTAAGTCTTTTTCCATAGTATCCTCCTTAAAACAAAGCTTAGTTCGAGTGCGTAAAAACGTCAGATGTTCACTACAAGCTCAAATAATTATTCGAGTAATATGATTAATTTCCTCCTTATTTCTAAGCGGATTACCACGTTAATCTGCCCGTTAGCGTGGAAAAGACAGCCGATCGTCATGACCGGCCGCCGCGATATCTTTATTAAGCTATAGTGTCCCGTTAGCGTAATGATGCATGGCACTGAAATTAGCCATTTTCTAAATATTGTTCTGCCTGGTATCCATCAACAGGAAAATTTTCAACTGTAACCGCACTATAATAAAACTCACCGATTGAACATTGTAGATTTATTAATATTTCTCTTGGGTTTATGGTTGCATCTTCCCATAATTCATCATGGAGTACATACCCCACTTTAAGGTTTTCTAAATCCAGTACTATGAAATCTCCGTTTAACCCCCAGCCTATTATTAGCAACCTTTCTGCAATACACCGTTGGTTTTCCTCGTATAAATTTTCATCAGGCATTTCATTGACTTGATAAAATGACACTTTGTTGAATCTAATATGTTGGTCAAATGAAAAAATTAAAAAAATCAATAATTTCATTAGGAATCTTATTGTCAAATAAGAAGGAAGTTGTCTTATCTGATATTTTCTCTTTTCGTAGCTCTGCATTAGCGTTTATCAACTTAACGCGTCCTCAAATAAATCAAAGCCCTTATCCATCTTTCTTCCTCCGCAAGTCACGTTTTAATTTCTTACTATTCTGCCCATACTTCAAAAGATAACTGCAGCCGATCGTATGCCGGCCGCCGTCATGTCGTGATTGAACTATCGTCTCCCGTTAGCTCAACGAAGCTATGTAACTATTTATTATTTCTCTGTGACTTCTCGGCATGTTCTCAGGAAGTTTTTCAATATCTATAAACTCCAAACTCATGGATTCTGCATCATTAATTTTCAAATTACCACTAAATTGTTTTGTCCAATAAGCTGTAACAGCAACGTAAAATTCATCCCCGTTGGGAGCTTTTATAAAATTTTCTCTTCCTGAGAAAACATCAATCAATTTTAGATTACTTACCTGGAGTCCTGTTTCTTCATAAACTTCTCTTTGAGCTGTCTCCACAGTAGACTCCCCCAACTCCATCAAACCACCTGGTAGACCGTATCGCCCTACTGGATGATGCATACGTTTTTGAAGCAATATTTTATTTTCATCATTTGTTATAATGACCACTGCACCAACAAGTATAAGTGGAATATGCCCCACTATTTTTCTTAAATCCTCCACGTAGCCCATGATAGCTCTCCAATCGAATGAATTATTACTTTAATAATTCTATTCAAAAAAATATAATTCCTTTTTACCCCAGTAAGCCCCCGTCAGAGCGATTCTGCTGCCACCAATCTATGAAGACAGCAGCGTTGTGGTTATTTGTTGAACTATCGTGTCCCGTTAGTTGAATGACCACCTCTTTTATTTGAGGTAAGGTTCCCCGTACTGTATCTATACACAGAGTACAGTCTGACCATAAAATATACAACAGTATATAAAGACAATTTGTACTATCGTTCCGCTCTTAGCTTAACCTATTTGTTTATTAAACCATTTGAACGGAGGAGATTTAGTTTTTCTTGGGGAATACTTCTTGCTAAGTCCTTTAATTCCAGTCCTTCTTCGTCAACAAATATAACAAAATCTTCAGTTAGGGGGCTATACTTACTCCAGTCCTCTCGATTAAGTTCCAGAGCAACTTCATACCATAGCTTCTTGGATTCTTTCCACCAAATATTTTTCATTCCCCAGTATTGGACAAGGCGTTCAAATTTATCAATAACGCCTCTGTTTTGAATCGATTCCTGATAATTAACTGGATGCTCCCCTGTATTCCAAATATCATAATTAATGTCTTGTTTAAGCTGTTCCAATCGAATTTTTTCCAATGCAGGATGGAAAATTGGGTCACAAACTGCTTCGGGTTCATCATGGAGATATATTCCTATGTAGCAAATTTTTTCTTTCTCTGCTTGTTTACAAATTGTTTGGAGTATTTTTTGGGATTCATCAATCAATCCAGTTCTTATTTCTTCTCTTAATGTCAAAACTTGAGATTTTGAAATATCTAAATAGATTATCTTGTTTTTATTATCTTTTATTTGTGACAATTTACCGTTATCGTTGAAGGACAAATAATATTGGTATTCACGAGCACCTTGTCCATATGACCAATACTCATCTCGTTTAATTCGTGCAAGTCTATTATCTTCGTATTCATAATATTCTTCAAAATGCCAAGAAGATTCAAGAGTTCTTCCGTTTCTTACAATAAATTGGATATATCGAATTGGAAGCCCATCTTCAAATATTACTTCTTCGATAGAATCAATTTCGCCTTTTCGATAAAGACGATTGATTAATTGATGCTCATTTCGACTGTAATAACCCATGGAATCCCTAATATAACCACACTTGGTTACCCATATTTCCCCGTCTTTATCTAACCCATAAGCCGTTATCTCTTCTTTTTTGCTAACACGCCCCGGTGCTTCATGTTTACGTTCATAAAAATAAGGTGTTAAATCATACCTCTTTTTGCTTGTTTGTTCCCATTTTGACACATGGCTTTCTGCTTCTGTTCTATACAAATCAATGTTTTTTTGAGCATCTTCACAAAGTGCAAGATAAAAGGCTTTATCTATCATTACTGCCCCTCCCGATAATGGACGACTTGACTCACAATCCTTAGTATTAAGGGTACCCGATGAACAAACATCTATGGATTTCAATTTAACACATAGTTCGAGCGATGAAAGTGCTATAGGGGTATCCGCAAACAACAAACGTGAAATTAGTGTAAAATACCACCCACTTCTTCTGATAGGTCATCAGAGCGCTAGAAGCTACTTACAAGGCTATATATTTATTGATTCATCTATTCAGCATTAATCTAGCAAAAATCTCAAAAAGCCGTAGCTCAAACTCCCACCACGTTATTCTGCCCGTTACTTCAATGGAAAGGCAACTGAACACATTTCAGCTGCCGTAATGTCGTAATTGAACTATCGTTATCCGTCCCTCAGGAATAGGATTTCTCCGCATTAGTTATATATCGTTAGGCTTCATTTGATCTATACTTTTCAGAATCATTGACTTTTTCTTTGGATCATATCTGAAGTGATAGACGTTAATGAAATCCTGTCCCGCCCCATACCCGCCAGTTACGATAAATTCTCCGTTGGCAACTTTGAATTGATGGTGCGGCAATTGGCTTATAGAAGCCCAATTCACTCCAGGTTTTATCTCAAGCGATATCGGAAATGCCTTCCCATTACTAACTCCGAAAAGGTAAGTTTCGAGACCATGACAATCGGTGTAACGAGGAACATAAGCAAATATATCCATATCTTCAAGGGTAAATGGCTGCATGATGACTGGTGAGTCATTTTGCTGTAAAATTTCGAAGTCAATTGGGAATGTACTAATTTGGGTTGTAATTCCCTCAGATTTGGATTCCCATACCACCTCATAGTCTCCTAACCAACGTAGATCAGTCTCAACCCCATAACAGCTAGGTGCCCCCAAAGGGGCTACGCTCGCTTTGTTCGCAGGTTTGACGAGTAGTCGCCCATCCGAATGCGTACCTATTGCTCTGATTGAGTCATCTTCTTTCGCTAAGTTTGCCTCTGTAGCTGGAGGAGTCGATACTGGCGTTGAGCTGGGAGGAGACTCAGATGCTGCAGGCATTGGGGGAATGGATGATACAGACGTATATCCACCATTTCCCCTGTCCCCACATCCTAAGAGCATAAGGACGAGCAATAATATCCCCAGTGTGATTACGTTTTTCATTCTGATAGTCTCCTTTAGCGGCTGGACGCATTCGAACTATTTTTGCTTTACTTCATTTCCAACTTTTTGATAAGTTAAATTGCCAGTATCAAAAGCCCAACTTTTTAAAAATAATCTGATGTACGATATAGTGTATTTATCTTCTAGCGTTCTTATCTTTTTCGTTAATGGCGAGAAAACATAAATTTTCGTCATAGCATGGCGATGATCTACCACATTCCATACATGTTCTCCGTTAGTGAACTGACCGAGATAACTCGCCCGATCTTCTGAACGCCAAAAAGTACTATTGTTAGTATCCACAAAAAATGGAATTTCTGGAGCGGTACAGCAAGAATAAGTTCTTACTCTGGCTCTGGTTGATGATGTTAGATCCTCTAGCTTAGTAGGCATCAGTGTCTTCTGAACTCCCGATAAAAGGTTCATTAATTTATAGTTAACCTTCGTTTTTTGGTCATCCACTGGCCGGCTTCGATCGATTTCATAATACTGAATAACTGCGGCTTGTTGTTCAGAAATCCAGCCTACTAGCTCGAGATGAACTTTAGGGTCATTTGTTTCAACCTGCTGAACTATTTTCCCGGTCCGATCATTTATGGTTAGGCTTTGCGGTGTTAAAATGTCGTTTTCTCCACCAGATAAAAAATTTTCCGGTTTATCATCGTTTGCAAAATGACGAACTGTATAGCGACTATCGGGACTCCAGTATATACCAAGCTCAATTCTACCCAACGAATTCGGGGCATAGATCAATTGGCCTTGAAGGTTGTATAGTTTTCCGTGATACCAGAATAAATTGCCGTCCGGTGATGGAAATAATGCAAATTGAGGCCATGTATTTTTGAACTTCTCTTCCAGTTTAACTACATTATGATTTAACAGATCGACCACCCATGTAGTTCCTTCCTTGAAGCTGTTTATGACAAGCTTTTCTTTTTTATCGTTTAACCAGCCCGGCATATAAAAGTCAGGCGACACATTGTCCGGCTGATTATTAAAAAGTATTTCCTTTGCCCCGCTATATACATTCATTTTTTCAATATTGTAGGTTGTTGGTGTATCCTGATCTCCATGAATCGCGGCATAAATGATATGTTCTTGATCTATAAAGCCGAGAACTTGGGTTATAGAATCTGTAGAATATGAATCCGTTGTATATCCATTCATTAATGTGTAAATTTGAACTTCTTTCGTTTCTGGTTTAATAAGTACTAGGTCTTTACGAAACCATGCGTCATTCGCTGTACTCTGATCCATCCTTCTGACAACATGTAAAACAGCATCACCTCGTGGCGTAGGTAATGTTTGCATCACATAAAATCCAAATGTTTCGTCGTGATCAATACGAAATCCTTCCTTTGTGCTAGTCAAAGTTATTTCAAGGTTTTTAAAGCTAACGAAGATACCTTTTGTTCATTTTTAACGGGAGGTTCAGAAGTATTAGATACGCTAGCAGGCGTTGATGGATTCATTACCTCAGATGAGGAGACGGGTGTAGGAGTGGTCATTCCATTGGGTGTATAAGTTGCTGATGGTGCCGTGCTCGGAGTATTTTTGCATCCAGTGACAAACAGTACTCCAGATATACTCAATATAAGGACTAAAATTAAGCAGATCCGTTGCACCCAGAACACATCCTTTTTCTACTGTGTACTTAAGAAAGAACGAATTTGATTCTTTATTATTCCAATTATAGTACTTAGACGTGTTAATGGTTGTCTTTGTTTCGAAAATATTCACTGACTTTGATTTGTCGTATTAAAAATACCCCCTGTAGTAGAGGTATATATGGTTTTCCATATGTACAAACGTATATTGGCTAGTAATACTGTTAATAAACCGCCATTAAGAGCTTCGGATTAGTTGAAAAATATAGACTGACAGATCTTACTGAGATCGCGTTATACTGCCAGTTAGTTGAGCGGAGTCACATTTTTGAGTCACAGTACTGGAGACAAAGAAATGCTTCAAATTTAGAGCTTACGGCAAAAATATGCTTCAAAAATGAACTGGTTTGAATGAAAAAAGCCTAAAATCATTTGATTTTAGGCAGTTAAATTATTCAAAATGCGGCAAAGAAATTGTTCATGTCACACGTCACAAGACCAATCTAACCAAATACTGGAAGAAGGAAAGGGGCTGCCGTTGCAGCCCCTTCTTTTGCATCTTGACACAGACTCTTAAGAAACGAGCTGAAGGAAAGCTGTTTAAAGTAGCAATAATTGCATGTGTGAATAAACTCATCCACTGGATTTTTGCCATTTTAACTACTATGGAAGCTTTCCGGTTAGAGTGAGCAACAAGAAATAGAAATATATGGAATCTATTTCCGTGCTTAATAGGACGGTTCTTTCCCATGCATCTTTTTAAGTATACCACCTCATGAACCTTCTATTAATAATTAAATATTGACAAGCTATTAGCTGGAATAGCTTAATCATTTGGAGAAGACTCCTCCCTACCTTCCGTCGGGAATGAGATAAAGTTCTTGTCAAAATCGGGAATGGGATAAAGTTCTTGTCATTTGATTTTGACAAGAACTTTATCCCATAAAACAAAAAAGCCGCGGTTTTCGCGGCACTTAATGAGATAATGTTCTTGTCACCTGACAATTTTTTACAATTGTGAATATTATTTAATTGGTGCATTGAGGTGGTTTCTTACATAATTATCAATGTAGCATGCGATTTTTCAATTTTTTATTGACCGCTTCCCCGTAATGGGTTTAACGGCGTAAGCATTCTATTTAAGAAAAACCGGAGGCATTGCCTCCAGTCACCTCCAGGTTGTATGCATATCCAAAAATTTGTGGTCATGCCCACGTACCCCTTCGAGGTATATTTCTCCTCCGCATGATTCACACGAAATGCCTGCGGCGAAATGAATATCGCCCCTTACCCGCGATGGGAGTCTGGATCGAGCTGCTTCTCCAAGAGCAACTCTGCAGCCTTCCTGAAATACTCCGGATCAAAATCGGACTTATCCAAGTATCTCTTCATGACGAATCCGTCATACAACATCCTCAGCTGCGCAGTCAGCTCCTCAGGCTGTCGTGCCCCGCCTTCCCCTGCAAGCTCTTGAACCCTAGACCAGAAGCTCCGCTGAATGCCCAGCAATTTGACGTGGGCGGGGTGATCAGGATCCGGAAATTCAACCGCCGCATTCAAAAACGGACACCCCCGGTAATTCGGCGTCCTCATCTGTTCGGTCACATCGCGAATGAGGGCGCCGAGCTGTTCCTTAGGGGAGCTCGGATACAGCTGCCTCATCTTCTCCAGTTTTTCTACTTTCAGTTCATCCCTAGATTCGAGGTAAGCAACCATTAGGTCATCTTTCGTCGCGAAACTTCGATAGAAGCTTGCCTTGGCAACGCCGGATTCCTTAATAATTCGATCGATACCAACCGCCCGTATTCCCTCCATGTAAAACAATTCAGAGGCGACCCTCAGTATACGATCTCTAGCCGATTCTTTGTTCATCCCAGACCACCATCTCTATATGGATTTGGAAAAAGGTGTATTGACATGAGACAGATCTGTCTGTATCATTTTATCGTAATGAGACAGATCTGTCTCATCCATTATATGAAATCCTCTCGCCTCCAGTCAATCGAGCGAGTAGTGAGAAAGGGGAACTTTCTATGCCCAATACGCTTTCGGACGCTTCCGTCCAGTTGGCCCGGTCTCGCGATCCCGTCTCCGAAGGAGATGGACGCAGATCGCGTCTTATGCTGCCGGCTCTGCTTTTGCCTGTATTTATGGCAGTATCGAATGCGTTCATCGTGAACGTAGCCACGCCTTCGATCCAGAAAGGGCTCGGGGCCAGCTTCGCCGATGTACAATTCATTCTCACCGGGTACACGCTCACGTTTGCCGTTCTGCTGATTATCGGCGCCCGGCTGGGTGATCGGTTTGGACGCCGCAGAATGCTATTCATCGGAGTGGCCTTATTCACAATCGCTTCTCTGTTATGCGGCTTATCTAGCCACGTTACGATGCTCATTGCGTCGCGCGTTTTGCAAGGCGTCGGCGCCGCTCTGTTTATGCCGCAGGTTTTATCTCTTATTCAAGCCAATTATACTCCGGAACGTCGAGGTGCGATCTTCGGCATGTATGGAGCGACCCAGGGAATCGCAGCGACGGCCGGGCAGATCATCGGCGGGCTGCTTCTCCGCATGAATTTGTGGGATCTGGATTGGAGAACGGTGTTCCTGATCAGCGTCCTGCTCGGGGCTCTGATATTGGCCCTGATTCCGTTTATTCCGGAGTCCAGCTCGCCGGATCGCGCCAGACTGGATTGGACTGGAGCCGCACTCGCTGCGGCCGGCCTGCTGATGCTCGTCTATCCGCTCGTGCAGGGACAGCGTGAAGGATGGCCCTCCGGCCTCGTCGTCAGTTTGCTCTTGTCGGCCCCTGTGCTGGTTTTGTTCGCCTGGTACGAACGGCGGCTGTTGCGCCACGGCCGGCTCCCATTTATGAATGTTGACCTCTTTAGGCATAAGGTGTTCACATTCGGTATTCTCGTTGTGCTGCTGTTGATGTCAACGCAGGGCGCCTTCTTCCTTGTCGCCGCCTTCATGCTTCAGCTTGGACTTCATTTCTCCGCTCTGCAAGCAGGTCTTGTAATCGGGTCGATGGGAATGGGCTATTTCCTCGCATCGCTGTTCTCTTCCCGATTCGCCGCGAAGCTTGGGGCCCATGTCCTGACCGTCGGTGCAATCTTGACGACAGCAGGTTACCTGCTGCTTAGCTGGGCGGTCCGAACGACCGGGATTTCTTCCGATATCGGCGTGTGGATTCCGGCTTTAGCTGTGCTCGGCATCGGTCAAGGCTGCGTCGCCGCGCCACTGACCAATATCGTTTTGGCGAAAATCCGCACAACGGACATCGGCTCAGCATCCGGTGTCATGACAACCAGCATACAGATCGCCTCAACGATCGGCATCGCCCTGATCGGCATCGCTTGGCTTAACGCCCTTGAGGCCCATACCGGCTCAATTTCTGCTTATCCCGAAGCGTTTAACATTTGTCTGTATGTGCTGGCCGCCGCCACTGCGCTCATCCTGCCCCTGACAATGATGCTGGCGGGACGTAACGGAGCCCGTCGATCGTGAAAGAAAAGAAGCCCATCGCGCAACGAGGCCACTAGGGAGCTTCCTTTATCTTGCCCTCATCCCAAACCCATGCTTGGCAAAGTGTTTTTAACGGCAAATTTGACGGCCATCCTTGACTGGACGGCCTTCTTCTTTTCTCACGATTTGCGACAAAGTGATTTCTCTGCCTGCTGTTTGACGTCATAATCGACATATCAGTGTTCACTACTTCTTGATCCCCTTCGAACTCGAAGTAATCCGCAGTCATTAGGGTGTTGAGGAAGCTGATAATCCCCTCTGTACAAGCTTTTTGTCCCATTCTCCCTACCCTAACTTTCGTCCTACTTGTGATAAGGTTCACCGCGAATGATCTTGAACTATGCTGCCCGTTACTTCAATGGGAACAGGGAGCAGCTGCCCGCGGCGATCTGCTCCCTAGTTATTGTTGCTAACGTTCCCCGTTAGCCAAGTTATCAAAGAAAAGAAGCCACTTTTGACAAGAGTGGCTTCGCCGCGTGTATAATCTTTGACCTGTCTTAGGATTACTTTTTTAAGTAAAAGGACGCCGAATAACTTTAATAATGCGTGCCCCTTTACTTATTAGTTTCTGTGCCTGAGCCACGTTGATTCTTACAAGTACCGCTTCATCGGTAGAATTTTCAATATCAAATACAGAAAATATTTGCCCATTCGCAAATAAAACACCCTTCAGCTCAACTTCTTTACCTCGAGTCGGTCTCGGAGTAGTATTTTGAATTTTACAGCGCATTACACCAGCACGTATGAGACGGCGCGCTTGTTGTGCAGTCGATCTAATAGCAAATAACGGGTCAATCTCAACACCTGGTACTTTAGCTTCAATTTCTGCTATTAAAAAAAATTGATTTCCTATTTTAGCGAGACAATTAGAACCAATGAAAACTGGATTTGCCATCTTTCATCACCCCCTCAACACAAGGTATGGGGGATAAGAACAATTAGAAACGGACAATCGTGTAGGAATGATTGATTGGATTCTGCCATCGCACTTAAGGTAAAGCATCTTCTATATTATTCATTCTCTCTAATTTGAACTATTAGCTGAGAAAACGGCAGAACGGCTTGCAGCTGCTTTCAAACACCTCATACGTTCCATGCCGAGACCTCGCTTAGCCACCTCTCTGAGATGCCTTAACAGAGCTTCCTCTGAATGAGCAACCAGCTCATGTGGCAACAAACAAAGGCTAAGCATTTGGCGTGTAGACTTGCATTCCCAATCTTTAAACACCGTGAGGAACTCTGGAAAGTACCGATCCAACCAATTATGAACCCGGCCTTGCACCACTCGCAGGTCAGTCGACAGATGATCGCGAATTTTCATCGCTTCCCTTAGTTCGGCATATTTGCCGTGGAGAAGATTAGGTATGGCATATCTACCATCTTTGACAAGCTGTGCGATGACCTTGGCATCTTTGACGTCGTTCTTGGTCGGTGAATTGTCGTCTAATTCTTTGCTTTTCTTTACGTGCAGCGGATTAACTACGGCACATAATACTAGTTGTTCGCCCAGGTAATACGCCAGATTTAGCCAGTAATGGCCGGTGGGTTCCATGCCAACAGTGGAGTCCTCGAACCCTTGCTCCGTCGCAATCTTCCGGAACCATTTAACAAACAATTCAAAGCCATCTCGGTTATTCTCAAACGTAATGGGCCTCCCGAGCTCAACTCCGCGGTAGTCTTGGGCCCTTGTCACATGTTTGAATTTTGCGATGTCGACTCCGACAATTAAGGTAGAAGAAGTGATTTGATTAATGCGTTCATTTTGAGTAGAATTCATCTTGTAGTCTCCTTGGTTTTGTTTTTGGATCCGGTAGCTGGCGAGCATCTGGGACCCATAAACATCATACCAAGGAGTCTTTTTATTTCTCAAACCTCGTATTTCTTCATAATAGGAATGCTGCCCGTTACTTCAATGGGAACAGGGAGCAGCTGCCGCGGAGATCTGCTCCCTGGTTATTGCGCTAACGGCTCCCGATAGCTCAATGGTTTTTGAAGCACTTTTGCTGAAATTAGGTGGAGAACTCATCAATAATTTCTACTACTTCCATTGTTCCGTTAATCAACAGCTCAGGAAACTCGTTATTTATATTGCCTTTCCAGTATTCTCTGGCTTGTTCGATTTTTCGGGAGAAAGGAATTCCATCTTCCTTGGGTAAAAGATTACCATCACCTTCAAAGCTATTCCCAATAACCCGTATTTTAACTATTTGTAAAACTTTTCGATGGTAAGAAACGAAAAGATCTTTCCATATCAGAGCATCTTCATAGCTCTTTGCAGCGTATAAGCAAGACAATCGTGAAGGATATTCAGGAAATTCTTGTAGTCTAACCATTTCAACTATCACTTCTCTAATTGCTCTGATTGTTTGCCCCATATATCTAATAGCTACATCTGCATTCTCTTTATCCATCTTCAAGCCGTCATTTGTATAATGACCATGCAAAATTTGAATAAAATCTTCACCTTTGGAATTCATCTGTTCCTTCTCAAAAAAGAATTGATATAAAGTGTTTTTTGTGTCTTTGTCAAAGCTAATTATTTGCCCAAGGTTCATTTTTTTCCTAGTGACAATGTGATAAACATACAATTCGCTTTCTTGCATGGACTCCCCCCTATAAACTCATGTTTAGTTAGGTAAATTCGGTGTTTACCAGAATTATCCTGCCCGTTAGCTTAACGCTAATGCTAACGCTCAATTTATTATTTTGTTCTTCAGTCTCTAATCGTTTATTTTCAATTCAACAATACCCCCTCCGCTGTTCGCTTGAGATTTTCGTGGTTAGTGGGGTTTCTGGCTTAAGTTTTATTGCAAACTGCTCTTATTGTAGGGACTTTCTTGTCGCTAGCACGGTTTGTAGGGATTTTCATGTCGTAAAAAAAAACGACAAGAAAATCCCTACAAGTACAAAAAACCTTGATTTAACAAGGTTTCATTGTAGGTACTTTCATGTCGTTAGACTTCGATGGATTTCTCGACAGCCTGGACAGAAATTACTTCTGCTGTCATTATCGGTTGCTTTTCTGTTTTGTATCATTTCGTTCTGCTCCTTTTTCTTATTAATTTATCACGCTCCTTTCATCACAAAGATGATGATCGTATATCTCCAATTGATATATGTCTTCATGCTTACCACTCTTTTCGGAATTATATTAATCGATTTACAATCGCGGCGATCTGTCCCTTGTTTTTGCACTATCGTCTCCCGATAGCTGAACCTCTTCTTTTCAAATCATTCTTGGCTACGTCCAATGCAACGGCTATCTTAATCTGATTTGTTTTACTGAGTCCCTTAATCAAATGCTCTAATGGGCATACTTCAACTATTGGATCTATTAAGCTTAACCTCCTGTTGCACACTATAAGACTTTAACAGAAGCAATTTCCTTCCCAGCCCATAATTTAAACATATATCCGCTGACAAGAAGATGCCAAGGCTGAGGTGGCTCCCGTTACAAATACTTGGTCTACATGATCGATTCGACAAGCCCAAATACAGTTGTAGTTATTCCACGAATTTTATCCACAAAGCAACATTTGAGTCCTCGCAACGGTGACA
The DNA here is from genome assembly GCF_031456485.1 of Bacillus sp. 3255. NCBI lineage: Bacteria > Bacillati > Bacillota > Bacilli > Caryophanales > Bacillaceae > Bacillus > Bacillus sp. 3255. The sequence goes on along the minus strand of NZ_JAVDUS010000003.1, from coordinate 452,887 downwards.
ATCAGCTTATGACTCTTTCCTACGTTGAATACCTAACGCATACCGCCACTTTGCGCCGATTTCCAACCCCTTCTGACCTATTGCAGCTATCTCCGTAGCGAATGGTACAGATCTGGATGCAACATTACTGCCCGGATTGATTGATGGCACGGCAAGAATCAGATGGGGAGAGGAACTCCCCCCGCTCATAGGTTTTACATAGGAAACAGGCTTAATTCTTCCCATTGGATACTCCCTTCTGGATCGTTAATGCAGTCACAAGCCCTCATACGCAAATCCATATTTTTAATGACTTCCTTCGCTTGATGGGATCCCAGAACTCCGGCCGCTCCCGTGAGACCACTTTCTTCAAAGCGGACCACCTTCCTCTGCTAAAATCCGGTACAAATATTTCTTGATTTTATAAGTATAGAGAGGCTGGCGCATAAGCAGCTCCGCATCTCCTTACAATCAACCATAGTTTACCCCTTTAGGGGTTAGATTTTCCTCAACAACCATCTTTACAATTATCAGCTAGGGTGTTAGCTGCGGCTATGGCAATAGCGCAAGCAAGTGCACCCAATCCCAGACCAATAGGTCCTCCCGCCGCCTTCAAGATTTCTTCTTATCTGACCAGGGGAAATCGGAGTAACCCCTGCTAGATTAGTTGCAAAAACTGCTTGCGGTGGAGTTAATCCATCATTTACAAAGGATCTTGCTACAGCTTCCATATTCTGATATCCTCTATTCTTCAGTTATTCAAAATCCTGTTTATTTGACCAAAGGCAAGCGCATATTTCGAGGCACCTATCACCTCTAAATCCCAATCCCTACTCCCCATTAAAACTTGCCGTTACTTATGATCCGGTTCACTGCGCTGTCTGAAACGGCAGGTTTTCAATTGCTCTCGTGACGTTAGACCATACATACTTCCCCCTCCATGAATAACCTAGTTAAAAGCTCTTCTCTCCTCTTGATCTTCTTCTTTCTGCCATCTTGAATGAAGCGAGGTTATTTCATGAAAAATTCCTATACAAAAACTAGAATTCGCAAAATCACCCGCCACTTCGGCCTGATCCCGTTGAGTTCAAACTCAATCGCGTCCTTGTATCGAAAAAACGCCATCGTCCAGATACAAACTGAAAGTGGAACCTACGCGATAAAGCCCTTTTTTCGGAGTTTATTCCTCCGCTCGAGTACAATTCATCAAATGAAAACAACTGCAAACTATATACAACTCTTGATGGATAGCGGTTTCAGTTACATGCCCAAATGGCTCACGAGCAATTCCGGAAAGTTATGGACTTTAAACGAAGGAAGACCCTTCTATATAACTGCTTGGATAAAAGGAAGAAATTTGGAAAACCAAAACGATTTTGAAGAGCTTGGCCGGGCCCTTGCCACCCTACATACAACATCCAGTCGTTTCCTTTACACTAAGGGGCCTTTCACTCCAAAACAAATCCGAATATGGCAAATTCAAGACCGCCTCTTTCGTAGACGAATGGCAAAGGCAATCCAAACGAATGGACAGAACCGCGGATGGTACAAAAAATATGGCAAACACTATAAAGTAATTTCGGATCGGGCCTGGACCGACTTAAGGAACCCGGAGATTGTAGACCTCTTGGAGAAGGAATTGGACCGTCCCGCATTGATACACAATGATATTACTTCACCTAATGTCATTATTTCTGATGACAACCAGCTCTTCATCATCGATTGGGACCATGTTAAGGTTGGCTCCATCTACGTTGATGTAGCCAAGACCCTCATGAACACGACTCAATTTAATCCCGATTTCATACAATCGTTTTTAAAAGGGTACGAAGAGCTCTATCCTTTAGACAGGAGCGAGCGTAAATTGATTTCTTCCTTGTATGGATTGCCTCGGGAAGCTTGGCAGGCCACTCGGTTCCCTAATCGCCCTAGAAGCCGTGAAATGCTAGACATTATGGAACAAACATGGCTTCTCCGATTGAAAGCAATGGATTTATTAGAGGAATGGACAAAACAATAAGGGGAAGTGAGTATGAGGGTATCCATTGGGTCAAGGGTAGAACAAATGTACGGAATAAAAATCAGAGAAACTTTTCAAATCCAAGATGTTTACAGGATTCGAACCGCTGACGCGAGCTACTGTTTAAAAAGTTACGCCTTCCCGGAAGAGGAGGTCCGTTTTATTACCCGCATCCTATCCTGCATGGATGAGCATGGATTTACCCGTGGTCAAAAGGTTTATCCTACATTGGAGCAATCCGCCTACATGACTCATGATGGCATTACGTACACGTTAACGAATTGGGTAGACGGACAGAGACCGGTCTTTACAAGGAAGATAGACTTAAAGAATGGGATTCGAACTTTGGCCAAATTCCATTCCATTGCTGAAGGATTCCCTACAGCCGAAGCTCCGGTCGCAAGAATCCGATATTCGGGACTGAACCACGAAGTTTCGGAATATAAACAACTGCTCAGTCAGTACAAAAATTTAGGGCATTTAGCAGCGCTTTGTGAGGAAGTGCTTGGCTATTTGCATCAGCCAAAAGTCTTAGAGGCCATCGATGCAGAACAAAAGGCTTCCGCATTTGTACATGGCGATTACAATTATCCCAATCTAATTAAAGACAAGCGACGAAAATTACACTTGATCGATTTTGATAACAGTTCTCTCCACACAAGAATGAAGGATTTGTCCCATATTCTTCATCGAAATTTTGTTTGGAACGGTACGGAGATGCTTCGTTGGATCGATTACTATCAGAGATACCGACAATTAAGCCCTTCTGATATAAACCTCCTGCATGCGCTTTTATCTGCCCCTTACCATGTAGTCCGAAACATTAGGATCGGCGGCATTCGTTTGGCCAACCGGGTTATTCCGACATTAGCGCATATGAATAAATATCAACGTGAGCTTAGGACGTTATTGTAATCAGAACAGTCTCAACAATCCCTTACACATCGAAAATAACCGAGTACAGCATGACCCAAAAAACCGCGTTACTTTCCATAAAATGTATGTTTGTTATCGAACAATCCTAATACGTATGGGCAGTTCTTTGAATACACTGCTCTCATCAACCTTGTTTCATAAAGGTGAAGAATTGAGATGCGAACAGTACCTAAAGCTGAAATAAGAATCCAAAATCAAATGAATTAATATGCCTTCTCTCAATCATCTGTTGTTGAAGTCTCCATGCTAAACTGCCTGTTCGTATTATGAGGTCACCAGATCTTTATGGTCGACCTCATTTTTCTGTGTCGTAAAATAGCGGTAGCCGGGGATCGAACGTAACTGCCCGTGGGACTTAGAATCCCGAGAGCTATTCAGTTCATCCCCCTACTTGTTCAACCATGGTTAGGCTGGTTGGGACAACGATCCCGTATCACATGCGATAAAAAAATCAGGCCCCCATCCAACCCTAATGCAGCAATTAAATCCTGCTCTGCACGACGGATAACCACTGCCGTGCGATCAGATCGTGTCCCGCCGCCGTCGGGTGCACTCCATCCCAGAGCCAGTACGATGCATCAGCTCTCTTGCAGGCATCGTATAGTACAGCTTGCAGCGGAACAAAGACTGCTTGAAACTCGTTGGCGAGTGTCCGGACAGTGTCCTGATAATGGGTGATCCGTTCCTGCCACGCTTCCCATTTTTCCACGGTTCTGCCGGTTTTGAGTATGAATGGCTCACACAATATGAGGCGGGCGGCTGGAAGAACATCTTTTGTTTCCCCCAGCAGGTGACGGTAACAACGTTCAAATCGGTCAGTCGCACCGCCGGGGTCGCCATTTACGATCCTTCCTGCATCATTGACCCCAATCAGTATACTGATCACATCGGGTCTAAGACTGAATGCATCCTCATTCCAACGTGCATACAAATCCTGGACCCGGTTCCCGCTGATACCCCGGTTAATAAAAAGCGGCTGTTTCTCCGCCAGTTCATATCCAAGCTTGCTTGCGATAAGATATGGATAACCATGCCCCAATATATGATTGAGATCATCATTGCGGCCTCTTGCCCCATCTGTAATCGAATCACCTTGAAACAATATCCTTCCTGCATTCATCTCTTGTAGCCTCCTTCGAATAGCAATATATTCATATTTTAGATAAGAAATTAACAAATAGAAAGCACGATCTGCGGTATTGTTCAGCAGGTTCTATAGTACATACTTTATATAGGGTCTCGCCAACATTCGTTAATTAACTAAACGAGCACGTGAAAAAACCTTGAAATATAAGGCTCTGCAAATTGTATTCTTGTGGGAGCATCACAAAAAGCAGTCCAAAACTGGAACAATACAGTCTTGGCCGGCTGCCCGGTATATATCTATTCAGCTATCGTTCCTCGTTAGCTTAATCAAGTGTTCTGACAGATGAATATGATGTTAGGCAAAGCTTGACACCTCTATGTTAGAAGCTGCAATGTGCGTCATGCGAGGTAACGCAAATAAAACAGCAGGCGTGCCAGATAGTAGATATACAGCGTTCTTGGATTAACGGATGCGATACTCTCAAAATAATAAAACCACTCAAGATAAGAGCGGAATAATAATAGTTCTTTTACTGTCAATCTGACTCAGTCGAGAAAAGGTATTGTCTTTACTGTCAATTGTTTCTGACTTATCTCCTAAACTACGCATGATACACAAAGCGGATTCTGCAGCCATGTACGACACATATATGCCAGATGGATGGCGTTCACGCGTGGCTTCAGTGTTCCTCATTTAATCATCCTTTCTGAAACTAGAACCAACATCATTAAATATAGCAGTTGACTAACCGGTTAGATAGTGATAATTTATAACTAACCAGTTAGTCAGAAAAGCACTGGAATTTTGTTAGAAGGCAGGTTTTTAGATGACTCAACGCACTTGGCTAATTACAGGAATAAGCAGCGGTTTTGGTCGTCACTTGACGGAGCAACTTCTCGAACAAGGCAATCGTGTTGCTGGAACCGTCCGCAATGTCGATGTTGTGAACGATCTCAAAACTAAATATGGTGACTCACTATGGGTTGCCAAACTCGATGTTACGGATACGCCAGCTATTCACCAGGTCGTGCACAGCGCATTCCATGATCTTGGCAACATTGATGTCGTGGTCAACAACGCGGGTTATGGACTATTTGGTGCGGCTGAGGAATTAACGGATGAGCAAATACGCCATCAACTTGACACAAATTTGATAGGTTCAATTCAAGTAGTGCGTGCGGCTCTTCCTTACTTTAGGACACAGGGGTTCGGGCGAATCATACAGTTGTCTACCGTTGGCGGTCAAGTCGCTTTCCCAGGCAGTTCTTTGTATCATGCGAGCAAATGGGGCATCGAAGGCTTTGCCGAATCCCTAATGACTGAGCTTGCACCTTTTAATATTGGCATTACTATTGTGGAACCAGGCAGCGCAAGCACGAATTTCAGATATGGAAGTTCTCAACTGGCTCCCAAAATGGAGGCTTATGAAGCCTCACCGGCCGCCTATGCTCGTCGTATTATTGAAGAAGCCAAAGTACCATCGTTAGGTGACCCTGCCAAAATGGTTACTATTATGATCAACAGTGTGGATCAGAATCCGGCGCCTAAAAGAATCGTTTTAGGTAGTGACGCCTACGTGAATATTCATAAAGCACTTACCGAGCGGCTTGCAATATTAGAAGCACAAAAAGAGCTTGCATTTTCAACCGATTTCCCAATACATAAATGAACTCTTACTTTGTTTTGAAAAAGTGTATCATATCGCCCTCCCCTTTTAGAGGTAAGCCTGTAAGCCTTTAACGACTGGATGCCTTCGCTCATATTCCTAATATCATGAAGTGATCCTTCATGGTGTTATACCTACGAGTGTAATTACGCAGCGAGACCAGGAAGCAGCTTTCGCTTAGCGAACTGCTCCCTGGTTATTACGTTATCGTTCTCCGTTAGTTGAGCGACGTACACAGATACATCAATGAAAATATGGTTAATTCCGGAGGAAGAGTCTTGTCTCACAATTAAAATGGAAATTTCACTAGGACTACTATTAATATTATGACGCCAAATCCACTCATAAATAATCCTGCTCTATTTCTCTGAGGCAGGTAAGAGGATATCCCATTAAATATTAGTGAAAAACATAGACCAACCATCATCCATGTTGAAACAATCGATTTATTCGCTAAATCTAACTCAGCTACAGAGGAATAAATAGCAATGGTAACCACAAATAAACTAAACATGATTCCTAATATCCTAAATGTTTTAAGCAATAAATTTCACCTCATAGCGAGTATTTAACCCGGTGGCCTCGTTTATGTTGTGGTGAACTAAAGTTATCCGTTAGCACAACGTTCGTTAACGAAAAGTGAACGCAGGTTCTTAAAGTTCTTTTTGATAATCCTTTATTTCCCCTGACGGGGATTCGGCAAAACCAGATACCTTCCATACACCACCTTCTTTTACCCCCCAAATAAACCGTGGATTTATTCCATCATTCCAAGAACCATAATCATTTGGAGTGATGTTTAATTCAACTTTGAACAATCTGGTCGGGGTATTATCGTTTAAATCAAGCCCGTGATACGGTTTGAAATTGCTAATTTCCAGGCTCTTTATACCCATTTGTTTTTCCTTCAAATTATCTAATGTATCATACTTTTTTAGATTACTTTCTGTTAAGTCATACACCGTCTCAAAATTTTTGTTGATAACGGCTTCTAAATATTTTGTAATAGTTTCTTTAACTTCCTCTTGCTCATTTGCAGTAATGTTATTCTTATTAAGACAGGCTGGCAAAAATAAGAATATGAGCAAAATTAATATGCAAATTTTCGAGTATTTAATATTTGACATTTTTCACCTCATATCATTTAGAAAGCTCTAATATGTACCCTTTTCGCTATCTATCTTGAATATCCTTTTAAATGTAAAAATTGTACAATTCTGCCCGTTACTTCAACAGATAAAGGCAACCGATCAGTGCCGGCTGCCTTCATGTCGTGATTGAACTATAGTTTCGCGCTAGTTGAACGTCCTAATAATTTTCTTAAATACTATTTAAGGGCCGCCCTGAATCTACTGATTCGGCACGTCTTAATTCATTTGACTTCGTCAGCCGAGGGTCCGTAGAGGCCGGGCACCGGAATATCAAGAAGCCGCAAATAAACCCCGAGCTGCGCACGGTGGTGTACCATGTGGCTTAGTCCGAAGGTGCGAAGCGCGATAGCCCGCGGTTGGCGAAGGATGATATGGTCGCCGTTTCGCAAGGTCCATTCCTCGCCGAGCGTTTTCTCGTCGCATTCGCCTAACAGCTTTTCAAGCTTGACGACGTTCGCGTCGAATTCCTCCAGCACGTCTTCGCGTCTTTCCAAAGGTTCCCGCCGAAGCGGCACGGTCGAGAGATCGAACTCCGGGTATTGAAAAATCGCGACTTGCCAGTTCAGTAGGTTGATCAGGTGCGTGGCCAACCCGCCCAACGTCATAGATTTCACGTGCGGCTTCCACGTCATATGCTCCTCGGGCAAGCGTTCCAAGATGCGGCGCGTAGTGGCCAGTTCATGCGTGGCATCTCCGACAATCAGTTGTTTCACCATAAAATTCCTCTCCTCCCTCATATGAAACGTCTCTATTCTATACTACCACATATTGTAAGTATTCTGCCCGTTAGCACGGAAACAGCAGCCGATCGTAATGGCCGGCTGCCGCGGTTTCTTTATTCAACTATCGTTTCCCGTTAGCGTAATCACGATGGTTAAGTCCAATGCACTGACATGGTCAGTACGTAGTTGTTAAGTCTAATGTGTCATAGGGAAACATAATTACATCAATTAGCCCATATCTGGCGGACGACGGAAAAGTGTTGCCTGCTCAAAACTATAGGCGATGCTGATTAGCGTGGGCTCACTAAAAGCCCTCCCGGAAAAGACAACACCAAATGGACCCTGCGTCGAATCGCCATCCGCATCACCTGTTCCTTTGGCTGAATAACCGGCGGGCACCGTAATAAGGGGATACCCTAACCGGGCAGCAATGTACATGCCATCAATGTCACCGGGTAACATTAATGCATCTAAGCCGTGTTGATCGAGTGCATAGTCAATCCCTTGCGTTACAGACGGATGGTTATATTCTTGACGTTTAAGTTGATAGGTTGTCTCGTTTAGCGCATTTTGTTCCGAGCGAATCAGATTGTCTTGGTCAAACTTCAATGCGGAAGCAGCGTGTTTCTGATTATAAGCAATCAGTTCTTGAAGAGAATGCACGGGCATATCCGAGTTCAACTTCGATAAATAGCGATTCAGGCCTGTTTTGAATTCGTAGCAGATAACATCATTGTTCCATGGATGCTGTTCCAAATGGAGGTCCACAGGATCGATAACTGTAGCACCTTGCTCACGCAGAACATCAATGGCGGATTCCATGATGGAAAGTCTTTCTTCATCCAACGACCGATAGTAATGTCTGGGAATCCCAATACGAGCTTTACGCAGAAAGTCTCGGTCGAGATAAGTTGTGTAGTCATGAAAAGTACGATGCGGGCTAGTCCATGTTGCCTTATCGTTTTCGTCAATCCCGACAATTGCCCCGAGTAGAATCGCTGCATCAGTGATTGTCCTGGAAATTGGTCCTGGTGTATCCTGACTTATGGAGATCGGGATAATGCCGCTGCGGCTCGCAAGCCCTACAGTAGGCTTTATTCCGACGAGAAAATGTTGGCTGGCCGGCCCAATAATCGAACCTGCGGTTTCTGTTCCGATCGCTGCTGCTGCCAGGTTCGCCGCTACGGCTGCAGCCGATCCTGAACTTGATCCGCTGACGAAGAGCTTGCCAGGGCCATATGGATTCAACACATATCCGCCTCTGGAACTGTATCCAGCTGGCATACGGTTGGACATAAAATTCGACCACTCGGTCATATTTGCCTTACCTAGAAGAACAGCGCCGGCAGCGCGGAGCATTGCGGCTATGAACGAATCTTCAGGAGCATACGACTCAGCTAATGCGATTGAACCAGCGCTCGTATGCATCCGGTCGTGCGTATCGATGTTATCCTTGAGCAGGATTGGTATTCCGTGCAGCGGCCCCCTACTACCTGTTGTATTTCGCTCAAGGTCAAGATTCCTTGCGATTTCAAGCGCATCTGGATTGATCTCTAATACGGCATTGATCAAAGGATTATACCTATGAATGCGTTCGATATATGCAAGAACGAGGGATTCGGAAGTGCATTCACCCGTAGTCATTGCCTTTTGCATGCTCACCAAATCGGCTTCCTGAATCCAATCTTGCAAGTTGATGCTCATATATTAAGATACCCCCGGTACTAATAAATTTTCGGATAGCAGTAATATGGTAACATGCTGCCTTACCAAGGGTATAGGGAAAGTTTTCATTCAATGAGATGCACTCTAAAAACTCGTAGCCATTTTTATTAATGATTACTGTCAATTCAAGCCCCCCTTTCCCTAAATTGTACCATATCGAAAAGGTAACTATTAAGCAAATCTACCCTTTAGTTCAACGAAAAATGAGCAGCGCCGCGACGGTCTGCTCACTTTATGTTGTCCTTTAGCGTAATAACACAGGGCAGAACTAACTATCATTTCCAACCAGCACGTTGTAGTACCTCTCTTACAAAGTCACCTTTGGCATTCGTGTAAGCCATACGGTCATTCTGAAATCGTTGTGCTAGTTCCAACTTTAAGTCACCATATTGTTTGGCATCTTCTGGATGGCTTCTTAAATAGTCTCGAAACAGGATGTGCCGCTTGTACTCGGCGTTTTCCATGGTGCAGACGTATAGGTGATGCCAAGTTACATTGGCGGGTGGAATAAAAGCCTCTCGTCCAGTAGTTCCTAAGTCCCCTTCATGAACGTAACCAAGGGTAGCTAGCCGTTGAATTGCCCTAAGGACATCCGATTGCGCAGGCACAACCACGTCGATATCAACAATTGGCTTCGATGCCAAACCTGGAACGGATGTACTGCCAACATGCTCTATTGTGACTACAAAATCGCGTAATACAGGCAATACAAAACCGCGTAACTGCTGAAATAATCGAGCCCAACTAGGATCATATTCACGTACTATTAGACCAGCTCCCATCAAACCCCTCCAGCCTGTTTCTTTAACAAATAAAGGCATTCGATCATGTGAACTGCCTTCATAATATGATTAAACTATAGTTCCCCGTTAGACCGAGCTGCGTCTTATTTAGTGATGTCTTTTTCTTCGACTGCCTGCACTTTAATTTTCATGGTAGTTCAATACACAATCACTTAATCAGATTACGATTTCCTTCTTTATTGGCTCCTCATCTCGATTTCTTCTCAGCAATGCTTGGTATAATGCAATAGCAAAAAGCAACGTACCAATAATCATAAACAGGATACTAATTACATAAGGTGCCCTTAACATGGTTGCATCCAAAGCTAAGGAAAATTTACCAGGCGGGTCACTCCATCCCGTCATATGGGGAACATAATTTGCAATTGCCAGATACACCATTCCAAAGAGTAATGTTCCACTTAATAAGAAGCTAAAAGCTGATACTAACAATAATCTCATCAACAGTTGGACTCCTCCTAACCCGATAATAAAGAGATTTAATGGTTTTCGTAATCTTGAACCCGAAAAACTGTCGGTCCAAAGGACCAACTTTATAATACCATATATTGGAACTATTCTGCCCGTTAGCGTGGAAAAGGCAGCCGATCGTCATGGCCGGCTGCCGCGGTATATCTATTCAGCTATCGTTCGCCGATAGTTTAATCAGATAACCTAACTGTTATTTCTTCCAAATAGTTTGTTAAATCATTACGGACATCTTCAATTGTGTTCTCTTTGTAATTTCCTAAGAGCCTTCTAGCCATTGCAATATCCAAGGGGGTATCAATATAAATAGCCATATCAATATAATTACGCATTTTATCGTTTAAATATAAAAGGATAATCAAGAACAATATAGTTTAGTGATTGATTATTGAGGAGTTCCTGAACATCTTTAATTAATGGGAGCAAGTTCCATTTATTATAATCTGCTCCTAACTTACTTATTAATTGCGTTGTAGTTGTAGTTTTCCCTCCACCAATGTCATAATGTTCTTGTCAAAATCGGGAATGTCCTCAAGTTCTTCTCATTAAACTTGACAAGAACTTGAGGACATAAAAAGAAAAAGCCGCATCACATGCGACTTTTTATGTAACCATGTTCTTGTCACCCGACAATGTTATCCCTAAGTTGAGGACGATGCATGCGAATCTCTCTATCATTAATGATTGATCAGTTTCTTAATGGCTCGTCTTTAATGGTCTATTTCAAACATGGGAACTTACCTACTCCAGACTTTTTTCTTGATCGTCTGCGCCAAAGTCCTTAGTGCTTTCACAGAATAAACATGCCTCTGCTCTATATTTTCTTACCATAATTGTTTCCCTTTGGTCGTCAAGAAAATATTCAACAGCATCCCTTCCTTGATATAAAACATTTCCTGTAATTCTTTAGGAAGGACGATCCTCCCTAATTCATCAATCTCTCATATGATCCCTGTACTCTGCTTCATTTAATCGCTCCTTTTTTTCCATATTATAGCATACTTTAATATCCTACCCATCCTATTAAATGTTATTTTACGGGTGCATTTCCTCTCTTCACTTGATTTATTCTTAAAGATATGGAACTACCAAATCGTCGAGGAGCAGCAATAGCAGCGTTAGGTCCACGCTATGCCAAGGAAACCTAAGCAGGTTCTGATCACACACGCCAAAGCGAAGTTTATATCCGGATATCGATCAAAAACTTCACATAAGAGTTCATACCTTTTTTTCCTCGAATGAATGGTTATGAAGCTGCTGACGTTCGTCCATATCTTTATATGCCAATACGTAATACAGCTTCGAAAGGCCCAGTTTGATCGATCCAACTACGTCCTGATGTGACCATCTCGAGACGAGGGGTTACTAGCTCGCCCTTCAACAAGTATCATCTTGTCACAGTGCATGATAACAAAGATAAGTCACAGTTACTGACAAACTCTTCTCTATCATCCTGTTGAATCAATATCGGTCGAGCTTCTTAACCCCGGATCAACGTGACCTTAAATACACTTCCTAATTCGGAACTCGTCTCCAGTTCAACTGTTCCCTGGAAAAATGCAAGCAAATGGCGGACAATCGACAAACCTAGACCAGCCCCGCCATTCCTACGTGCCCGTGACGAGTCCATTCGATAAAACCGCTCAAAAACCTTATCTCTGGACGAAGGGGATATTCCCTTCCCCGTGTCCGCAACCCGAACCGCAACCCGTCCATCTTCATGCAAAACCTGCAGCGTAACGTTCCCATTTGGCCGATTATACCGGATGGCGTTGTCCAAAAGGTTCCGAAAGACCAGGAATAAGAAGCTTTCTTCCCCCTTAACCAAAGCATTGCAGGGCTCCATTAGACGAAGCGTCACCCCATATTTGACTGCCAACGGTTCCATAAATGAAGTTGCATCTGTGAGAATGTTGGCAAGCTCTAATACACTGTGCTCACTTTGCGTTCGATCGTACGTTCCGTCAGCTAGTAGCAGCAAATCCTCAGTTAATGACTCTAGTCGCGAAAGCGTCCGCTCCGTTATCGACCTGTAATCGTTCCATTCACTTGGATCTATACCATAGCTGTCTCCGGCCACTTCAAGATTCGTGCGCAGAATGGAAAGAGGTGTTCTTAATTCATGCGCGGCCGCGGAAACAAAACGGGCCTGCTGTTGAAAAGAGTTTTCCAGCCCATCCAGCATCGTATTGAATGCGATCCCGAGCTTCTTCAATTCATCATGAAGTTGGTTAATCTCTAGTCGTTTGTGGAGGGTGGTTGCCGTTATTCCAGCAGCTGTTTCACTCATCCGTTTCACAGGCTTCAGGATAATCACTGCTAGCCATTGCGCACTGAGAACCATGCCTGCTAAAGCGACAAGCAAGCTTATGATTCGCCCCTGTATCTCTGATACAATCCTGTAAACTGAGAAAAAAGACTCTATAGCCGCATATAGAATAATCATTACAGCCAAAAAAAGAATAGCAAACAGCGTCAATCTTGATCGCAGTGAAATACGATTCCATGGTCTCATGTGTTTTCCTCTTTCCTTCCAGCTGTGTGCAGAGCCCATTTATACCCATGACCTTGAACGGTCTGAATATACCTTTCTCCTGCCTCTGGATCACGGTGCGAGAGCTTTCTGCGCAAGGAATTGATGTGAACTCGGACTGTTGAGGTAAGAGGATCCGCATGGATATCCCAAACATGCTCCAGAAGCCTTTCAGACGAAATTACCTCGGAGGGATGCAGCATCAGATATTCGAGCAAACCGAATTCTTTTCTCGTCAATGGAATAAGTACATCCTCGAACCAGACTTCCTTCGTTTTCGAATCAAGGGTAAGCTGGTCGAACTGCAGGACGGAGCTTTTCACGGACGAACTCCGGCGAAGTAGCGCCCGGATACGGGCTAGCAATTCATTGAACACAAAGGGTTTACGGAGGTAGTCATCTGCACCTGAATCGAGCCCTTCTTCCACCTCGTCTGGATGGCTGCGCGCTGTCAACATAAGGATAAAAACATCGTTATGGTGTGAAGACTGGCGAATCCGTTGACAAAGTGAAACGCCGTCCAGCTCCGGAAGATTGATGTCGAGGAGAATCACATCATAATCATTGGTATCCGCCAACTCCCACCCGATTAGCCCATCAACAGCAATGTCCACTGCATAACCTTCACGCTTTAAACCCTTGGCTAATGCAAGTGAAAGGTCCTCCTCATCTTCAACGATGAGAATTCGCATATCACCACTCCTTCCTTCTATGACAATAGAATATCACACATTTCCGTGATAAGAGGAAAATAATGTAGTCTTTCTGGGCTCACTTAACAAGGATTTAACAACCCGACCTTTATAATCAAAGCAATCTTCCTTTTGGTTGGAGGAATTTTAACAGAATTGAAAAGAAGGAGGTGTTCAATGCAAAAATCCTAAAGGTGGTTAAGCAAGTACTTCCCTTGTGATGAAAGCCGCAATGCGATTGCAGTCATGTTTGATATGAAAAGAACTCAAAATGCCCATCTTAGATTAACCCATCTTGAGAGCAGGCTACGTACTATTGAGGAACTCGCTATCTACGAACAAATCGCATCATATCCACCAAGGGCCGTTACAGGGCTTGCCGACTAAACATCGTCAGTCTAAGGGCCTACCAACTTAAGTCATGACCTACCCGATCAGAAATGCTGTCAGCCGCTAGTATCGGCTCGAGCCAATCTATCAACAGAACAAAACAAAACACCCTTGTCCTTAAGGACTGGAAGGAGACAATTAATTATGTTTGGAATTACATCACTCGGCTGGGTGCATACGCTCAGCAGCTTGCCCGCCATTCCGCTGGCTATATATATGTTTGCTCGTTACGGACGGATTGTGCCTCGGTCAAAGCCCGGTGTCGTCTACTTCGTTTCGATGCTGATCGGCGCTATCACAGTATTCCCCATCGCACATCAGTCGGTCAGCTATGTCATTGGGGCGGCAACGATCCTGCTGCTCCTCGCCGGATACGGCATCGGGCGTTTTTCGGACTTTGAGCGTGCGGGCAAGTACCTCGAAACAATCATCCTCAGCCTAACGGCGTTTCTGCTGATGTTGCCGACCGTTACCGAAACCCTGACCCGTGTTCCAAACGGCCACCCCTTAGTCACCGATTTGAAATCGCCAATTCTTCACGGTTCTCAAGCCAGTCTCTTCGTTATTCTCATCGTTGGCTTGACAGCACAAATCATCCATTTGCGTAGGCAAGACAGGCTCGCGACATTCATCACGCCAGCCAAGATGTCTGCCGATGAAGCATCATTAACTGAACTTTAACCCGACAATTAACCAGCAAGTCTATCTAATTTATAGCAGTTCATAGAGAAAGTTTAATTAAAAGGAGAAGAAAAACATGTCATTAACTCAAACTCTGGCAGAAGCCAAACAGAAATTAATCGCGCATACTCCTTTGGAGATTCAAACAGAGATGTTCCGTCAGATCCGGGAGCAGCAGGAATCCGGTATTGTTTACGGCCGGCAGGAGGGGCAGAAGGCAAAGGATTTTACACTTAAGAATGCTTTGGGAGAAACGGTTAACCTATATGATGAACTGTCCAAAGGGCCTGTTGTCCTGACTTTCTACCGGGGCGGTTGGTGCCCGTTCTGCAACAGTCAGCTTAAGGCCTACCAAAAGCTTCTGCCGGACATCGATACGCTTGGGGGCCAGTTGATTGCGGTCAGCCCACAAAGCCCGGACAACACGCTTTCCCAGCAGGAAAAAGAAGAACTGACCTTCCAAGTACTTAGCGATACACACGGTCTCGTGGCCGCTTTCTATAACATCCTTTACGACGTTCCGGATTACATTCAGGGCATTATGAAACAAATGGGCATGGACCTAGCGGAATACAACGCGACAAATCGCTGGATCCTGCCGATTCCTTCCACCTTTATGATCGACGAATCCGCCATTATCCGTTCCGCTTACGTGAATCCGGACTTTATGCAGCGGTTGGATCCTGAGAATATTCTGCAAGAATTGAGAAAGCTGTAATTATTGACAATCGTGCACGTAATTGACGATCTTTGATTGCTTGTCCGTCCTGCAGCCCATGCTCACTATGAGACTTTTCGAGAATCTTTGCCCTTACTTATGATACGGTTCACGGCGAATGTTCCTTAACTAGGCAGCCTGTTAGTCATAATGAACGAGGCGGCCCCATTTCGCTTATCGTAGGTTACATTTGGTAAAAATGTGTAGTAGATTCTACTAAAAGCCAAATGCAGAGCTACATTCGAAAGGAGCCGCTACTATGAAGGTTACACAAAATTTATCGGTTTAGACGTTTCAAAAGATTCAATTTCTGTTTCTGTTGCAGACACAAGACGTGGCGAGCCACGTTTCCTCGGCAACATTCCGCATACACTTGAAGCTATAGACAAATTGATGAAAAAGTTAGGCACTCCGGAGCAACTGCATGTATGTTATAAGGCAGGCAGGAGACCGCGTTAAAACTTTTTCCCTTCCGATGAAGTACTGCTTATAATGCTACACTTAGCCACAATGGACGTTCCCCGCAAGTGGACAGGACGAGTTCAAAACTGGGGACAAATGCTCCTCCAACTCTCCGTCTCTCTCCCCGACCGCATTGGTCATTATTTGCGTTAGTATATTGCGTTAAGGAGTTTATGCTGTGTCTCTGGTTACCCAGTCAACAATTTAAACACTAAATATCTATATCTATTTACTTGAATTTATAACAATTGATGTAACCCAACATTAAACTTTGTCAATCCATTCCAACAAAATCTGATTTATGGTCTGCTCTGCCGAACTCGGGTTTTGCATCTTAATTATTTCCGTATGGAGTTATTAATGTTGCCAGACCGATCGGTAATGTAAGCTTATCTTCAGATCGTAATACGATTAAGGGCCATAAGAAATTATTCCAACTTTGTAGTGCCTGCAGGAATCGTGCCGGCCACTACAGCGGAAGTCAATGCCGGAATAAACAAGGTTGAGCGGAAAAAGTTTTTAGCTATTATGAAGCTTGAATTTAAAAACACCGCGAGCAGCAGGGGGATCGGTATCAATACAACAAGTGTCCAACCGCCTTCTTGAACCCTAAGTATGCCGACTTCAACCGACAACCGTTTGAATTAATCTACATCTTGATGAGAAGAGGCTGAGATTCCAAATGCGTGATTGTGCCAAAAGATATTCTGTACCGCATCGCCCTGTGCGTTGTTGCAATCTACAATGACAACAACTTCAGTTTTGGGGGTGGTTCTTTCTTTGGATCCTTTTTTTCGTTTGAGCAATTGGAACGCAACTCCAACGACAGAGCCAACCACAAAACCAATTAACCCCCATAAAACTGGACCACCTTTAAGAACGAAGCCATAAATTGCGCCAGCTGCTGTTAAAAAGCCCGCCAAAAGTGCTGCTACATCCAAAAAACCCCGTCCATCGGACCGATGAATGTTGTCGATGAACGAAAGCCTTTCATTTCGTTTATCAAGTGACGTAGCATAAATCTGGTTCTTCTTAATACCAATCCGCTCTAATCCGACAAGAGCCATCTCGACATATGGGGAATGATCAAAGGTAGCAATCACACGCATGTCCACCGAGTCCTTCTCTGTACAATATAAATCGTCAACACCTTGTTGATGGTTTAATCTCAGGAAATTTGCCTGTTCTTTGTCGAATACCTTATTCGTTTCAACAGTGTGGATGTACGCATTGTATGCAGCGAAGACCCACATCGAAGCGAGGAACGGAAACCATTCAGAATCAAGAATCGAAGTTGCACTTTCAAAATCACCTATAGCAGTATAGTATATGCTCCCTACTACATGCGATTTGTAACAGATAATAATCCACCAGATTAGGTACGTCGTCCCACTGACAACCCGTTTGTTGTACACATCTCCAAGACCAGGCATGAAGAGCGACCAAATGACTGCCATCCATGGGTCCCGCTTCGTTAAATAGTTATACTGCAAGGCATTCATGGTAAATACTCTAATTGGAGCGTTTTCCCCATGAGCTAAATAGGTCAGCTGGTTTGTGTCAACAGCCGACACATAGCTCGCCCACAGAGAAAAAACAAACGTTGTTGTGTAAAGAATGACGACCCATTTTCCATCCTGTTCGAGAATCCTTGTTGCCTCTTCTGTACGTCCAGTCAGTGTGTACACAATGGCAGTATTAAAGTGACCCTTAACATTAACAGCAACTTCCCAAAAAAACAAAAGCCACCCCTGAACAAATTGACCCATTAAAAAGAAACCAAAGCCTGGAAAGAAAAATGACCATGCTAGGGGTACTAGGGGGTTAGAGTAATGAACAAAGTTCGCACAAGTTCCGTCCATGTTGAAGCGGATGCGTCGAGAACGTTTTTGTGATTTCATAAGATTATGCTCTACATTTTATGTAGTTTTATACATAAATTACTGCACTACATGGCGCTAACCTGCCCGTTAACATTCCTGTAGACGTCGTTGTGGGAATGGAGAGCACTGAGCACTACTGGTTCAACATTGCCAACTGGTTGGTGAGTCTACTCATCCAACGCTTCAGTTTTTCAAACCCTTCAATACTATTGGAAAATGAGAGATGACGTTTTATTCCACGGAAGTTTGTAGTTTGCGCGACATGTGTTTCTTTCGCCATGCCGATTCCTACAACAAGATGCGAGGTGGTAATTTGTTCGACCCGTTGATTTTGTGTATCTAGTTGCTTAAACTTCATAGTAAGAGCGCTTCGGTATGATGTGTTGTCCATATCGAGGCGCTCCCTTTTTTACAAAGCTCATTTCTTAAGCTCTACAGGATTGTTTAGTTTAATCGAATGGTGCGAATCTGGAGGAGCACATGCAAGACTCAGTGGTTTCGGAGATAGGAATAAGGCTGAACATCTTCAATCACTCGCCAGACATAAAGTCGGGGACTCTATTGCCCTTAGTCAAATGGGAACTGAGTCTCCTGATCGAAGAATATGAATAGGTATGCCAAATCATTGATGGAGTGGATGAGTTAATTGTGAAGTTAATCCTGAGCC
Organism: Bacillus sp. 3255; assembly: GCF_031456485.1. Taxonomy (NCBI): domain Bacteria; kingdom Bacillati; phylum Bacillota; class Bacilli; order Caryophanales; family Bacillaceae; genus Bacillus; species Bacillus sp. 3255. The sequence goes on along the minus strand of NZ_JAVDUS010000003.1, from coordinate 434,304 downwards.
CCCCTGGTCATTAGTTACATTTTCAATGCAAATAGAGTCAACTTTGAAAGTGAAATATTTATTAAAAGGTAGGAGCAGATAGTTCTTCTATTTTCATACGGAGTAAACTGTAAGGCTTCTCCCGCAGATCATTACCATAATGAAATCTTGACTGCCGATGTAATTGGTTCACGATGAAATATAAGTATTGATCTGGACCAATAGAAAAAGTATCCGGCCATAAAATTCTCGGATCATGTGCGATGGTTTCCAATATTCCATTCGGCAATATCTTTCGAATACTATTATTTTCATAGTCTCCGGCGTAAACGTTTCCTTTTGCATCGGTGATCATTCCATCTGATGCACCTTTTTCTCCCCAATACATAACGTGATATTGTAAATTCATATCCGGTATCGTTCGATCTCTTAGGACTTCCGTTGAAATCGAGTATAGATGACGGCTGGAGAGAGGACAAAAATACAACATCTTGCCGTCCGGGGAAATCGCTATACCATCGGATGCCAATCTAAAGGGTGAAGTAGATCCGTTTTTGTTTCGATTCATTAGGATTTTACCTTCAACTTTCGGTAAGAAAAAGAGATCGGGCGAAGTTGAGTTTGCTCCGTTTAACCGTCTCCAAGCATAGCCCGTTTCTAAATCAACGACAATAATGGCACCTGGTCCTCGGGAAGACGAATCCGTTATATAAGCATACCCTGCTTTACCAACACGAAAATCAAATCGGACATCATTCAGATATGTGCTAGACAGGACAACATCATCCGTAAATGTATATACACTTCTTATGGTATTTGAATTTAAATCTACAGCGACTAACTTCGCCCCCCCTTTGATGGGTTCCGAGAAATTAGGAGCCCCCGTATCCAGTACCCAAAGCGTACCCTTTCCATCAGCAACGACACTTTGGACACTAATGAAGGACGTTGTAATATTCGATGGGCTTACCACATTAGCTTCCAATCTAGGATAAGGCTGTAATGTGTCGTGAACGATTTCAGCCACCGTAAATTTAACGTCGTCTCCCCATTTCGGAAAACAAATGAAGATACGCCCGGTTTCAGAAACAGCCACGCCTGTAGGCATGGCTCCGTAAAATAAAAAAACCGACTCAAGCTTACCAAAATACGTTTCACCCGGTAACATCACTTGTATAAAATCCTCCTCAACAGCAACAGGTTCGAACTGCTATCACCTATTTATATGACTGAATGTGGTTCAATTGACTGGATAATAAAATAATTTTACGGGAACCCGCAAGTTCGTATCTATGACGGACGGACAAAGAGTAAACGGTGTTGTATTTTTTGCCTAAGTATCACCGCGCACGAAAGTATAAATTAAAAGAAATACACTTACATAGGAGCCTCCTTCCATGTACAAGCTATGGCCATGGACATCGAACGAAATTTATTGCTGCTAGTCTGGTTTGTGTGTATAATCACCATCTATTTTCTTGTTCCAAGAGCAAAAGCTCATGAATTTGTGTTGTGCTTTCTTGCGTGTCAGGCTGTGGTATGGACGGTAGAAATGCTGCTTGTTCACTTTGATTTGGTGGCCTACCCGTTGCGTGAATTTCCCAAAGCTTCCGATTTGAATATCACGTTCAAACTGGTGTGGACGCCTGTTGCGAGCGGTCTTTATTATATCTACAGACCTCGTTCGAATAAGTTGATGAAGTGTTTTTACTTTGCCGTCTGGATTTCACTGCTCACCTTAATTGACGGGTTGCTAGCCGCATATACCGACTTGGTGGATTATGTACAATTTCACTGGAGTTTGATGGCGATCGTGTTATCGATTATCTTCCTATCCATCCACGGCCTAGCGAGTTGGTTCTTTAGTAACCGCAAAGTTTTCAGGAAGGAGGCGAGCGAGCGATGAGTTTGCTACTGCAATACGGCATTATCGTTTCGGTGTGGATCCTTTCATTGTTATTGATTCTCATTATCCCGCGGCAGAAGCGTCGATTGGCGTTGGTCGCTTTTTTGTTCAAACAGTATATTACGTGTATTTTCGGTCATGCCGTGGTCGAACTCCAACTTCTCGCCTATCCCGTAAGGGAGCTTGCCGACGTTAGCCGGACGAGCTTCACCTACGAATATATGGCCTATCCGATGACATGCGCGGTGTTCAACGCGTATTATCCGAGCCATCGGAGTGGCTGGATTCAATTCGGCTATTACGTGATATTCACTACTGTACTGACGATAGGTGAGGTGCTGCTCGTACAATATACCGATCTGATTCGGTATGTTCGTTGGAACTGGTTTTGGTCGTGGGCTTCGATTTTCCTCACATTCCTGATGACTCGAGCGTTCTGCGTGATCTACTTCCGAAACATGACACGAGTGGAAAAGGCAAAACAAAAGAACGCAGCTAGTACGACACGTTCTTAAATGTGGGGCTATGCCCGCTAGGAAGCAGAAGAAAGAGGGAGGTCCCTTAAGGGCCTCCCTCTCGCTTATCATGATTCGCTGCTCTGATCCGGCAACTCAAGCGCGTTCATCGGTGACTCTCCGTGTCTATGGCATTGTGAGCTTGATTCCAAGTGTATTCGAAAAAGAAGGAGACTCTCTTCTACTCCAAAGCTACCGTTTTATTGTTGATCCGGCAGACGTAATGCGTTTGCCGAAGTTTGCGCTTGATCTAAAAATTCCTCTGCTTGGGTCAATTGCTGCCGGGCCGTCTCCAAAGCTTGTGAATTTGTTGCCGCATTAGATTCACTTATCGATCTTAGCGCCTGATTTAAAGCCGTTTGCGCCTCAGAAACAGCGTTAGATGCATGCTGCTCCAGCGTATTGCCGCTCGAGTTAAGTGAACCTTCTGCCGGTTTTTTTGCATACTCGGTGGCTAGATCAATTTTGTTTTCATTGGGCAAGGTGAGTCCTCCTTCCTTGATCAAAAATCAATAACTTTTACAGAAATAAGTATGCGGTTGAGTTTTTGTTTATATTCTTACGACTGCATGGGAATATCCAGACCCCACATTTCCGGCAATCTATTTTAGTATAAGATCCGATGCGTAGGAAAATCTAACTTTGATGAAAAAAGGAGGGGATAATTTCTCAATGAATAAGCCAACGTTAGCACCGCACGAATCGATGGAACTGCATGAAGCGTTAAACTTCAAAACGCTCTGCCTCACCAAGTCAAAACTTATGCAAGGCTTGGTCTTTGACCAAGAGCTAAAAGCGTTAATGCAGAAAGACGTAATTCAATCCGCACAACAGATCGCTGAGCTGCAAGCAATCTACGCAAGAGCTCCTTTCCAAGCGCCTGTTCCGAATAGCCCGACGCCTATCACACATTAAAGGGGAGCACCAATGAACACCGATTATTTAGACCCGATTAATTCGTTAAATATGCCCGAAATGGCAGATATGACATTTGCAATGGACTTCCTTATTCGTGCCAAAGAGGGTGTACGAAATTTGTCCATCGCACTGACCGAAACGGCTTCTACCGATGTAAGAGCGCTGCTGCGCAATCATCTTATGCAGGGGATTGAACTTCATCAAGAAATCACGGAGCTCATGATTCGTAAAAAATGGTTCCATCCTTACGAGCTTAACGAACAGTACCAACTCGACCAGCTTTCAGCGAAAAATACGGTGATGATCGGGCAGATGAATTTGTTCCCGGATGATACGTCGCGTAAAGGGATGTTTGATCGGACCCCAGATGAACATATTGGAGGAAATAAAGCATGAAGGCGGTAACTTATCAAGGGATTAAAAATGTCGTGGTCAAAGAGGTGCCGGATCCGAAGATTGAGAAACCGGACGATATGATCGTAAGGGTCACCAGTTCCGCCATTTGCGGCTCGGACCTTCACCTGATTCACGGGATGATCCCTAACCTTCAGGAGAACTATGTCATTGGGCATGAACCGATGGGGATCGTAGAAGAAGTAGGCCCTGGCGTGACAAAGGTAAAGAAAGGCGACCGTGTGATCATCCCTTTCAACATTGCATGCGGAGAATGCTTTTATTGTAAGAATCAGTTGGAAAGCCAATGCGACAACTCAAACGAACACGGGGATATGGGCGCATATTTCGGCTACTCCGGAACGACCGGTGGTTATCCTGGCGGGCAAGCCGAGTATTTACGAGTTCCGTTTGCTAATTTCACCCACTTCAAGATTCCTGAAAACTGCGAGCAACCGGATGAAAAGCTAAGCTTGATCGCCGATGCCATGACGACGGCGTTCTGGAGCGTAGATAATGCCGGTGTCAAGATTGGAGATACGGTCATTGTACTCGGCTGCGGTCCGGTCGGACTTCTGGCCCAGAAGTTCTGCTGGCTGAAGGGAGCAAAGCGGGTCATCGCCGTTGACTATGTAGATTACCGCTTACAGCATGCGAAGCGAACGAACCATGTTGAAATCGTAAACTTCGAACAGGATATGAATATCGGCAACAATCTCAAGGAAATGACAAAAGGCGGCGCCGATGTCGTGATTGATGCAGTAGGAATGGACGGCAAGATGAGCGATCTCGAATTTCTAGCCAGCGGTTTGAAACTGCAAGGCGGCACCATGAGCGCATTTATCATTGCGTCTCAGGCTGTTCGCAAAGGCGGGACCATCCAAGTCACTGGGGTTTACGGCGGACGTTATAACGGATTCCCGCTCGGCGACATCATGCAACGCAACGTGAATATCCGTTCCGGACAAGCCCCGGTCATTCACTACATGCCGTATATGTACGAGCTGGTTACGTCGGGGCAGGTAGACCCTGGAGATATTGTTACGCACGTCATTCCGCTTAGCGAAGCCAAGCATGGCTATGAAGTGTTCGATACGAAAACGGACAATTGCATCAAAGTCATCTTAAAGCCCTGAATATGGGTGAACACAGGGAGGACAATCCGAATGAATTCCAATTACGCTTTGCATGAGCTGCTGGAGGTTCATGAAATGGCTGCGTTTAAGACCGTTTGCATGACCAAATCCAAAACCATGCAAGCTCTGGTAACCGACCCGGAGCTCAAGCAAATTTTGCAGCAAGACGTGCAATTATCACAACAGCAGCTTCAGGAGCTCGGTGGAGTGCTGTCTAAAGTGAACCTAACCTAAAGGAGATAGAAACATGAACACCCTATTAGAACACATGACTGGGCTTCATACGGTGACCGACGACGTGATTGCAATGGATTTTTTGATAAACGCAAAGAGCGGAGTCAGAAACTATGCCATGGCCGTAACCGAATGTGTCACTCCCGAAATAAAGCAAATTTTGATGAAACAGCTCGACGAAGCTATAGACTCCCATGAAAAGATAACAAACTACATGATGCAGCGGAGCCAATACCATCCCTACCATATTTCGGAGCAAATTCAACTCGATCTAAAGAATATTCAGACCGCTATGAACATTCCGTCCTGATACAGTATTCGTCTCAAAAAAACGCGCAAAACCACCATGGTTCAGGCGCTTTTTTTGATTTTAGAAGAAGACTTTAGAGAATAAAATGTTCCCCGTGTCAAGAATCCAACAATAGAATAATGACAGACACTCTCCGCACTTATTTGGGCTTCGTCACAAACACACTTGAACAATCGCTCCTTCGTTTGTTTTGCTTCTGATTGTCATCGCCACGTACTCTGTGGATCTCTTTCTCACGTCTACCCTTCTCTATTGGTATTCGTCGTCCGATTTGTGATTTTTAAATTTACTCAATCCCCGCGGCATTCTGTACAGTTAATTGAGCTATCCCCTTACTTCAACGAACAAAGGGCAAGCCGGAACATTTAGCGGTTGATTGTTCTTCATGTTGCTACCGTACTCCGTTAGCATTGGGCATTGGGATCCTTGTCTCTTTAGTTTGTTTTTTTGATAAACCTTAGATAAAACATCCGAGACACGAAAAAAGTAACCAAAAGCGTAACCCAAGTCCAGTACCAATGCCAAGTGATGTAGCGAATGAGCTCAGTGTATTTTTCTAACAATACCTCCAAAGCCGTCATCCAGCTTGGGAAAAACAAATACCAGAGTGTTTACGGATCATGCCTTTACCTTCTGGAAATTTCAAGTTAAATACACAGCAAATTGCGGGATAGATAAAATACTCAAACGTAAAACTGTTTCGTGCCGCATACGGAAACTCGCGAACAGGGTATTCAAGTAATTTGTACTCTACAACAAGAAACCCCAAGAACCAAGTAAGCATTTGCTTAAACGAAAAGATGACAAATGCTTCCCTAATTTTGTTTCGCTTGTCGTGAATATTAACAGAAAAATCGTTAATATCCATATACCGATTAAAATGATCCTCTCCATTGTCATAAATCGGCATAACCTCGATCGTTAAAGTTATGGATATTATCACCAACAACACGAGACTTTAACATTAAATTCTTCTGCTCGTTATTTCAACGGACAACTGTATCTGATCGTATGCCAGCTGCCGTCTTGTCATAATTGTGTCCAAGCTCCGAGTTCTAAAAGTTTTTTGACTTTTTTCTCATTGTTCTTTTGAGCAGAAGAAGAAGTTTGTTTTCATATTTTTCATAAATTTTTATAGTGGCCTGAGTAGCATTAAGTTTAGGGAATATTAAATATATAGAAGTTGCAGCAGTTAGGCTAATTAATATTCCTGTTAAAACATCTAAAGGATAATGAACCCCAACCCATATACGGGAGACTCCCACTAGAACAGCTAATAATACCCATAAAATTGACCAACCTTTCTTAGAGAGCCAGAATGTAAAACAATATGAGAAGAATAAAATTGTATGGTCACTTGGAAAAGAATTGTCTTTTTCTTTATATATCAGTTTATTAACGTCATTCAATTCAACGAAAGGTTGATAATTCGAGTGAAATACCCCTGAAACCTTTCCTACCGCAAAGGCACAAATGAAAGCGATTGATGCAGAAAGAATCATAATTCTATTGTCCTCGTCTCTTGTAAACCAAATAATAAGAACACTTATTGCAAATAAAAAAACCATATATTCAGCGATAAAAATAAATGTGGGATTCAAAAAGGGATATTCTTTTCCTATGTCATTAACCAACCTAAACAATGATAAATTAATTTCTGAAATGTCCAACTCAGCACCATCCAATCTCTTTTTAAAACATAATAAAAGAAAATTAGATGCTCTACCATCGAATCAAATAACATTATTTAGATTGCTGTTACATTTTTGTAACATCGGTTTCATTTAACTAACTGCTTATATGGATGATAAGGGATATTATTTTCCTTACAACTTCACTGATTATTCTCTAGCGCATTATATTTTCCTTTAGCCATGAAAAAGCTCCCCTTACAATAAACAGGTTTTATTTTTTCACCTGTCTACCGTAAGGGGAGCATATCAGTGTCAGCTGCCGTCATGTCGTGATTGAAAAAAAGATTGCCAATCACCCCACCTGAACGGTGGGTAGATCGCAATCTCTTTGAGAAACAGGACTATTTCACGCTTATGTCAGCTAGAAGCCGCTTAAGCACAACGACTGCTTCTGCTCGAGTGGCGTGTTCCTGCGGAGCGAATTCTTGCTCTGTTCGACCATTCATTAAGCCTGTGCTGACAGCTAGCTCAACAACGTGTTTTGCCCATTCACTGACTGAGCTCTCATCACTGAACGGGATCGTGTTATTTACCGTCATATCCTCCACTTTCGTGCCCGTTGCATGAGCCTTTGCTCTTAAGAGCATGGCCGTCATCTCTTCCCGTGTGATGTTCTTCTCCGGGGCAAAAGCATCATCAGAAACGCCGTTGATTAACCCTGCTGCCAAAGCCTTCTTCACGGTATCCTCATACCAGGAACCCGCTGCGACATCAGTAAAAGGATGGAGCCCCGCACTTCCCTCAAGATTCAATGCTTTGGAAATTAAAGTTGCAAACTGCGCTCTTGTAACATTCGTATCCGGTGCGAAGTGATCGTCATCCATACCTTCTACAATCTGTTTGTTGACCATCAGCATAATATCCGATTTGGCCCAGTGGCCGGCAAGATCGCTGAAAATTTTAGTGAATTGAGTGGATTTACTTAGTGCAATGGATTGATTTTTCAAATTGTGATCCACGATTTTCATTGAGGTCCATGTAATTTGGGAAGACCCCACCTTTTTGGCTTTAAAGGTAATACAGCCGATGTCGACATTCCCCTTCTCGCCATCCGCTTTTCCCACTTTTGTATGCGCGAATGTCACTTCGTTGTTCTTCACAATGGGAGAGACGGAGAAACCTTCTATCGTGGTACTTGCTTTGACAACTTCGAGCTTGCTGGCATCAAAGGAAAGTTTCGCTTCATAAGCATACAAATCCTGAATATTTTCCCCTAGCAAGGTAACGGTAAATTCGCCTGTTGATTCGCTATCCGAGGTCTTCATTGAAAATTGGGAAGCTACCTCTGCGTTAGCCGGACTGAGCAATACTAAGGAACAACAAAGATTGCTGACTAATGCAGTAAATATGATTTTATGTCTCATAATAAGCTATCCTCCCTATTCATTGGGTCATTTTTGCCGCAACAAACGCAAGGTCGCTAATATCGATTATGCCATCGCCTGTCACGTCTGCTTTCTTCGCCTGCTCCCAATCCGGGCTGCTAACATCTTTGCCGTAATGGGCTGCTACGATGGCCAAATCCCCGATCGTCACTTTCCTATCGTTCGTGAGGTCGCCAGGAATGCCAGGAATCGGAGCTATAATCGCTACGCTGTAAGCAGAAGCTGCCGCTTGCGCCTCTCCTCCTTGTGCATCGCCCAGTACGGCCTTCGACACATAGAGGGTTCCCGTCGTATTTTGTGTGAGAGCTTTGGACTTGAAAGTCAGCTCCACAACTTGCGCGTTATCGCTAACCGCATGGGCTGTGCCTTGGCTCACTATGATCATTCTCAGCTTGCCCGCTGATTGCGTAATCGGCTCCAGGATGGAGACGCCTTCAATCACGGACCTGGCAGCTACAAACTCCATCGCATTGCCATCATAATCTATGGTGACATCTTGCGCCAATGCCGCCTGCTCTAAGTTTCTCAACCCGAATGTGACTTTGAAAGACTCGCCGGACGCTACGGTACTGCCCCCTGTAAGCTCTGTCGAGAGCACCCTCGGGGAAGCCGCAATGTTAATGGTTACGGTTGCCGTGTTGGAATCAGCTATGCCGTCATTTGCCTTGAAAGTAAACGTATCTGTTCCTGATGCGCCTGGGTTCGGAGTATACCTGAACGCTCCAGTTTCCGGATTCGTAATTACTGCGCTTCCTTTTGTGCCATTGACGGCAATTGAATACGCGAGCGTATCCCCATCATAACGGCTAACCGATAAATTACCTGTATACACGGCATCTTTCACTGTGTTTACAGCTGCGCTTACTGCTGTAGGATTCTCATATAACGAGAGAGAGAAATCGTCGAGATAAGCCGCTTTTCCATCGTTGCTCGCATTCGTATTTTTCCACGAATAAATGTTGGCAGATGTATTGGCAGCGCCAGTTTTGAAAATAATTTTACCTTCTGAGTAGTCCAGTGTGTCTATGGATTTTGAAATCTGACTGCCGCCATAATTTTTGACGCCAATGCTTTGTGTATTTCCGGCATCCATTACTTTAATCCAACCTCTGGCCACATAGTAGGTATTCGGTGTCAGACCGCTTACCACTTGTTCAGCGCCTGAATTGTTACTAATAAACCTCACTGCATTGCTGCCGGAATGCACGTTGGCCGGATCGCTAACGATTGTGGCTCCCGTTCCATAGAAAGAAGTCCAGCCAGGAGGAGGCGCGGATGTGCCTTCTTCGAATCCGCCGTTTTGAAGCAGGTTCGACTGCGCAATGGCTATAGTTATTGTTCCGACATTAGAACTGAGCAAACCATCGGATGCTTGGAAAGTAAAGCTATCGTTCCCTTTCGCGCCCGGATTAGGTGTGTACACGAAGTCGCCTGTAGCACGATCTAATAGTTGAACTGTGCCTAACAATCCGTTACTCACAAGTGAGAATTGAATCTGATCCCCATCAGGGTCGCTTGCAATGAGTTTACCTGTTACTGGGCGGTCCATTTTTACACTGTATTTCGCATTCGAGATCAATGGACGATGATTAACTCCCGTTGTATCTCCCTGGTATTCAAACGCTCCAATGTCCGCGAATCCTTGATACAAGGGATTACCTGCATAATCTTTGCCGCCGTTATTGTTCACCGATAACCCTGCGTTAATGGCCGGCGAATCCGGTTGAAGTTCGTAAGCGTTTGCTGTTGTCCACCCTGATGCTGCGCCGCCTGGATTCACAAACTTTGGTTCAGCTGTCACTTTATTGGCATCGCTAGGCTCATTTGCAGAATGGACGCCTCCCGCCTCAAAGAACACATTATTGCTGAATAAAGCATTGCTCCAACTGTTGTTTAGCCAATTTGTAGGTGTTGCCGTGCTTGTGTTATAGAAAATATTGTTATAAAAGCTATAACCGCGCTTCACTGTGTTGCCTGAACCCATAATTTGGCTTTTACTGCCATCATAATAAAATACGTTGTTATAAATGGAACCTGTTGTCTTCTCATCAGATGAAAAATGCCTGAAAATAATGCCGTCATTCTGGCTGATGTTATATCGCAATACATCGTTCTCATTCGTACCCATGAGGAGCATAAAGCCCATTGGATTGTCATGACTGTAGTTGTATTGGTACACCGTATTGATTAGGTACATGTCGAAGTCAAAGGCGCACCCGTCCTGGTTGTAAGCTGGACCTCCCGTAACCTCGTTATACTGAATGAGCGTGTTCTTGGCGACTGCCAGCCAAATTCCTGCGATGGCGTTGCTGCCCGCCACTCGCGTGCCGAATTTATTTAAATAGTTATATTCAAGTACAGCCCCATCGGTATCACGCAAAATAATGCCGTCTCCACCCACATCTTCCATCGTGTTGTGAGCAAGGTAAAATCCTGTGTTCCAATTGCCATATTTAAATGTAGCCGTTGTAGAGAATGAATCATCGCCTACATAGTTCGTATGGGCTGCGACGCGAATAGCCACTCGATCGACTTTGCGAATCGAATTATTTTCAATTTTTACATCATTGAATCTGGCTAATGTCGCCTGGCTCGTTGGAGCCGTTCCTTTCACAACACCGATAATGCCGCCGTTTTCTTTGGGTCCCGCGTTGTTATTACCGTCAATGTCGTGTACATAACAGTTTCGGATATAAATGTGATTGTATACCCGATCGCTTTCATTGGCATCGATGGTAAAGAAGATGCCCGCTCTAAGCGCAGCAGAATCGTTATTCTCGACTAATAAATTGTCATCATTCGTGACTTCCAGATTGTTGAGCTCCCAGTATTCCTGATTTTTCAGAAAAACAGCCCCTGTATTGTAAGTCGTTGTAGAATTGTAAATCGTCTGATCGAAATTATTCCCCTGCCCGTTGATTAGCGGCCTGCTGCCTATGCCGTATTGGTCAATGATAATCGGGTTGCCTTCTGCTCCTGAACCTTTCGGCCATAATTGACCGTCCCATGAATCGCCTGCATGAAGCAAAATCTTATCGCCGGGAATAAACGTCGTGCTGCTGACTTTATTCAATGTTTTCCATGGTGCAGCTGCGCTTAATCCATCATTCGCGTCATCGCCTGAAGAGGAGCTGACATAGAAGGTATGGCTTCCTTGACCAGAAATGTGGATAGTCGTTTGACCGACGACACCGCTGCCGTCTTGCGCCGTTGCTTTTACGGTCACAGAACCGTTTTCAAGGGCTATCAGCAGACCCGTGCTGCTAATTGAAGCACTTCCTGTCCCATTTTCTACCGTCCAGGCTACATTGGTGGTTGGCGCTCCGCCGGGCTCAGCGGTCGCTCCCATTTGAAGCTGACCCGAACGCGAAGTTATCGCTGCTGATCCGCCCGCACCAGTCACAGTTAGAGAGGTCATCTTGACATCGAATGTCAGCTGCAACGTATTACTCTTCACGCCGTTTGGATCATTCGATGTGGCTTGAATTTGCACTGTGCCCGCTTTAACTGGCGTAAGAACGCCTGTGCTCGAAATCGTCGCTACATCCGCCCCTTGCACAACATCCCACGTAACGGATGGATCTGCCGTGTCAACCGGTATGACCGAAGCGCTAAGCGGTACAGGATCAAGGGTCGTAAAACTTGTAGCGCCCGCTGGCGCTTGAATCGTGATGCCTGTTGCTTTAATCGTTTGTCCAGTAATCGTGATTAAAGCGCTATTGGATATTTCCGGCTTAACCGTGGAAGTAGCAGTTACTTTGACAGTACCATTCCCCTTTGCAGATAATAATCCTGTTGCCGAAATGTCCGCGTTGTCCGTTGGCGAACCGTCTGCATTTTCCACTTTCCACGCCACCATAGGAGGTGCGCCGGCAGGATTTACGGCCGCTGTCATTTGCAGTGTACCTGCATCGGCTGTAATGGCTGCTGATCCGCTTTCACCAGATACAGTTAATCCTTGCAAATCAACCGTCGTAACGGGAATTGATAGTGTTGTCGAGAGACTCGTTCTTAGCTGTGTAGTTTTAATATCGTCGTAATAAGTAACCGCATTATTGGGTAACCAGTTGCCGAGCAGAGCGACGTATTGGTATTTCGTTTCCGCCGTTGTCGTGCCAACCAATGTTCCGTCGATGTACATTTTGGCATCTGTGCCCGAAGTCAGATCCCATTTGAACTCATGCCAGGCTGGCGTTGTACCCCGTTTGACGGGTGAAGCCGAAAACGTAGAAGTCATCAGTCTCGTTATGAAATTCGTCCCCGATCCCGTGCTGCCATCCCAATGTTCCCCCAGTAGCAGGCCAGCCGATACATTTACGGCTCCAGATGTGGTTTTGGTTCCTACATAGATATTGTTTCTAGACTGGTCTGATGGAGATGCAGCCCCGGCTGACCCATTATAGAACCAAGCTGTAACAACACCGTTCAGGGCCGTGCCCATATCAATTCTTACGGTATTCGTCGTTGGTCCAGATCGATTAGCGCTATACGTGCCGCTATGTGCTGGAACGCCAGCCCCAGTTTTGGCCACTACCGATGTCGATGTCGTTGTTGTGGCACTCGGGTCGTGGGTAAAGCTGCCGATATTCCCGTTCTCAAAGCCTTCAAAATATTTCACATCCAAATACTTGATATCGGCTTTTACATCGACAGGCACATTACCCGCAGAGCCATCGTACGTCAAAATGCCTGTTGCGTCATCGATCGTTACACCTTCAACAGTTGAAGTAAAATGAACGCTGCTGAGCTCGGGATCTGTCGAATTGGAGGCGGTAGTCCTCTTCAGCTCTACCTCCGTTCCATTGCTCATATGCGCCATTACCTTCAGCTGCACTTGCTCGCCAAGGGTCGAGATCTGCGATTTATCAGCTGCCACATAGGTACTTATTACCGAGGGTATGGCCGATGGCGATGGGATGACTGCCGCATGGGCTGTATGACTGCTGCTTCCGAAAGGGAAATTAACCACATTTGCAGCCAAAAGGGAAACAACACCGAAAGACACAGTGCGTTTAAACGTTTTAAGAAATTGCATGGTTCACGGCTCCTTTGTTATATCGCCCTATCGTTTTGGTAAAACCTAAGAGGAGACCCTTGAACGAATCGTTTAAGGGTCTCTTTTTCTCTGCCTACTCCATCATTTTCGAAGCAATAAAGGCCAGATCTATGATGTCAATTTGTCCGTCATTGTTGGTATCGAAGTGTTTAATGCTCGCCCAATCTGAACTTGCAGTATTTTTACCGTAATTTGCAGCCATCATGCCCAGATCTCCAATCGATACTTTCCCGTCATGGTTCAAATCGCCAGGAGTTCCGACAGGAACCGGTGTTACTATTACGCTAATGGATGAATTTAATGCTTTGAACTCATTACCTTGATTATCCCCAAGCATTGTATCCGTTACTGCGATTGTCGTCGTAGTCACTGCACCGGTCAGCTTGGAATGAAACATAAGCTTAATCAACTGAGCATCGCCCGTTATCGCGTGACCCGCCCCATAACTAGCGGCAATCAAGCGAAGTGCTCCTGGGACATCTTTAACCGTTTTCACGATGCTGAGGTTCGGCATCAGCGCTTCTGCTGAAATGAATTCCAACCTGTTTGGATCGTAGGTCAGCGAAATGTCCTCCGCGTACACCTGCTGGGTTATACTGTTCAAACCAAAAGTAATCTCCAGCGGCTGTCCGCCCTGTACGCTATTGACTCCTGTTAACGTGGTATACGAGCCTTGTGGAGAAACAGCATTCACGACAACGGCAGCAGTTGCTTGCTTCCCGCCATACGTTGCCGTTAAGACTGTCTCGCCTTGGGTTACTCCTGTCAATATTCCATTAGCTACCGTAGCAAGGTGTGTATTCCCTGACTCCAGTAAAGATGCCGTGGTCACATCCTGAACGGTTCCGTCTGAATATTGAGCCGTCACCTTCACTGGTGTGAATTGCCCTTGATTCACTACATAGCTTGCTGCGTCAAACGAAACGGTTTGCAAGAAAGGAGCTTCAACCGTTTTATACACGTTCAGTTCGGACGCAGAAGCAAAATTGCCTACCCCTGCTGTAGCTTCAAGCTTGATGAAAGCCGCATTGACAGGAACAAAGTTCACTTCTTTTACCGCTTTATTTTGCTGCCATACTCCGTTCGCCACTTTCGTGTACTGGACTCCATCTTCACTTACGTATACATTGTAAGCTGTAATTGTTCCGTTACCGGCATCTTGGCGAGGCGTGTAATCCAGCTTGCTGATGTTATAAGTTCCGCCCAAATTCAAGATAATCGATTGCGGCAGGGGATCAACGTTGAACCATTTGATGTGCCACCATGTGTCCAGATCTCCGTCTAGCACATTATCCGCCTCATTCCCGGCTTGGATACTTGCAGCTGACGCCGTCATTTGTGATTGCGGTATCTGTACTAACCCACTCTGTCCGGTTACCGTAACGTCCACAGTTGCCTTGAATCCGCCCTCTGCTGTAGTCGCTGTAATGGTAGCCGTTCCCGCTGCTTTTGGTATTACGAGGCCATTGTCATCCACCATGGCGATCGCCGGGTTGCTCGTACTCCATGTCACCGAAGTGTTCGCCGCGTTCAACGGCATTACCGTCGCTTCCAGCGCAATCGGCGCATCGAACACATTCAGCGCAATCGTTGAACGATCCAGCGTTACGCCAGTCACGGGAGCTGTCCCGATGATCGGCAATCCGATCAACTTCACTTCCCGGATGCTAGCCTTTGCAGCGGCGTCAGGCAAGCCGGTTATTGTAATTCTCACATAACGCCCTTGGCTGCCGAATGTATCTTTCAACACTTGGCCGGCTTCGGTATTGTTCATGCGGTTCAATACTTGAACCCAGTTGGTGCTTCCCGCTTCACGGACTTCCAGCTTGTATTTGTACACTTGGTCGCTTTGTCCGAATGAAATTTCGAGTCCCTGAACCGCGTACATTTTACCCAAATCAGCAGACCAAACGTGACCTGTGTTGGTATCATTGGCCGTCCAGATCGTATCCATATTGCCGTCGTTGGCATTGCTTGCTGCGGATGCCGCCTCAACGCTGTCTGCCGCCGCAGGCTTGCCTTTAAGAATATCGCCTAAAGTCGGCGGAGCTTGAGGAGTTTCATATACATCGATTTCAGAAGCGGAAACAAAGCCTCCTACTGCCGCTGTTGCCTCCAGCTTCACGTACCGTGCGTCGACAGCCGCAATTTGCACATATTTCTTCACATTGTTTCGTACCCAAGTCCCGTCACTGATTTTCGTATAATTCGTTCCGTCGGTACTTACATACAAATTAAATGCTGTAATGGTGCCATTGCCAGCATCCGTACGCGGTGCGTATCGGAATTGGCTAATGTTTCTTACTTTGCCTAGATCAATAATGATCGATTGCGGCAGCTTATCAGAACCGTCCCATTTGGTATGCCAAACAGAGTTGGGATCGCCATCAATGGCTTTTGAAGCTTCACTGCCTGACTGGAAGCTTAATGCCGATGCTTTCATCTGATTTTTTGGTATCGCCAGCGGTACAAGCACCGAGCCGTCACGGTATACGTTTAGTTCAGCGGCAGCTGCCAGACCGTTCACGCCGGCTGTTGCTTCCAATTTTACATACTGCGCTTCCACGGTAGCGAACGTCACTGTTTTTTCCAGCTTATCCGCACTCCATGTGCCCGTGGCTACCTTCGTGAAATTGGTTCCATCAGTGCTCGTGTAGACGTTATAAGCTGTAATAATGCCGTCCGTACCCAAGTATTGCCTTGGTAAATACTTCAATTTATTCACAGCATACTTCGTGCCGAGATTCAGTGTAATCGATTGTGGCAGTGGCGCACTGCCATCCAGCTTGGTGCTCCAGATCGTCTCCAAACTGCCATCCAGTGCATTCGCAACAGGCGCAGTTGTATCAGCACTAGAAGCCGTTGCCACGATGTCAGCTTGCACGATTTTGGTCGGATCATTATCCGGTTCTGGCAAAGTAATAACCGTCGCATCTGAAAGAGGCGTCGTATCTGCCTCATAACCAGTTACGATTAACTCGAATCCTTGATCGGTTGGCATATCCGGAGTTTTGATGTAGAGGATGCCGCCTTTATCAGCAGCATCGAAATACCAACCGCTGGCCGAGGATGCCCACTCCGTTTTAGTCGCTACTTCCGTGTAAGCGGTACCACCAATAGTCACACCTGCTGGTTTCGCATGCATATGAATTTGGAATTGATTTGTACGTGCTGCCAATTTCCCGTTGTAATCCCCAACGCTCGCATCTACTTGCACCTTCAGATCCCCTGTTCCTGTTTCAGGCGCAATTGAGGTAATGATGGTTTTGGCGAACTTGCCAGAACGATGTTCTCTCGTCACACCGTCATCTTCGTACATCGTGAAACTGGAAGTTTTGTATGGATAGATGTCGTATGTAATCGGATTAGGCGGCAGTTGACCGTCATATAACGATTCCGGGTACATAGGGATAATGGCACCCGCTTTGACGAGAAGCGGCAGTACGTTCAATGGCGCATTGTACTCATCAAGCATCTTGGACCCATAATGTTCTGTACCTGTCCAATAATCGATCCATTTACCTTTCGGAAGGTAGATCCCATTTCTGACTGAGGCATCCTTGTAAACCGGCGCAACCAAGAACGATTCCCCTGACATGAATTGATACTGTGTCAATGTGCTCTTCGTATTGGGATCATTCGGAAATTCGTAAACCATCCCTCTCGTGAATGGTGCTCCCGACTCATATGCCTCGTTCAAATAGGTGTAGAAGTAAGGAGTTAAGCGCTGTCTGAGTTTCAGAATATCACGATTATAGCTTGTGTACGGTTCTCCATACCGCCAAGGCTGTTTATCAACGGAAGCCCAGCCGGACATACTCATTAAGATCGGCGTAAAGGCTTTCCATTGCAAATCGCGTACGTATGTCTTTGCGCTCCCGCCAAAAATCCCGTCTACATCGCCCGTTGCATAGGGCATACCTGATAGTCCGGCACCAATCATGGATGGGATATGGAAACGAATATATTCCCAGTTCCCTGATTGATCGCCCGACCAAACGGTCGAGTACCGCTGTGTTCCCGCCCAGCCGCCAACTGACCAAACAAATCCGCGGGAGTTCGAGTTGTTCTCAACACCTTGGTGTGCCTGCTTCGTTGCATCTAGCGCAAAGTCATACCCAGGTCCAACCCAAGCAACGTCCAGTTTATTCAAACGAGTACCGGCTACGCCTACTTCTGTCGCGATATTAGCGAGACCGTTTTGTGTCCACAATCCGGTGTAAAACCCTAAATCATGAAGCTGTGCCACCGTGCCCGGAAGCTGTACATATCCGCAGCCATATCCGTCGTTCGGCAGCAGCCAACCACCCGGCATGTCATTGTCACGGAAGCCTTGCGCCACTTTCAACACATCCGGTGTCGTCAGCTTATTAGGTTTATTAGCGCCAGTGTTGCTAGTGTTGTAACAATCCGCATCCCCCATACTCATTCCCCATCTTGGAATCAGCGTAGGTTTGCCGGTTAAATCCGTATAACCGTTCAAAATATCTTTCATTGTCTCTCCATAGAAATAGTACGCATCAAAGCGATTTTCATTATGTGTCAGCTGTGCAGGGCTGCCGAAATCATAGGTTCCGTCTTGGAATGTATTGCGAAGTACACCATAGCCAGCCGTGCTGAGGTAAAACGGAGATGGATTAGACACCGTGCCGCTTCCCCAGTCGCCGAAGTTTTTGGCGATCTTAATCGTCTTATCGCGGTGAGAGAAGAATCCGTTCTGCATCCCTCCGCCGTAATAATACTCATCCACTCCTCTTGTAAGCTTCTGCGTTGTCGAGGATGAGCTGTAGCTTAACGGAGACTCTTCTTGCCATACGACCGTAGCATTATCGCTCTTATACATCGCGAATTTGAGCGGGCTTTTATAGGCGCGCAGAACAAACTTGCCGGTAGCGATTTTGTAGTAGTCGCCCTCGTCCGACCAATCTGTCGTGACCGGACCGAAGTCATCCTTAATCACGATCGGTTCTTTCGGTGTCGCTGTGCTCTTGCCGGCGAGCGTTTGGAAGTTCCCGCCTACCCCAAGCCAAATACGAACCATATCATTCCGGTTAAAAATCACTTTTACTTGATCCGATCCGGATGTGATCGTAAACGTGTTATCATCCGTTTTCTCAAAATTCGTGATGTCGCCAACCGATGCTGCATAAGTCGTTGTGCCGGCAATGAATAGCATCGCTATCATAACCATGAGGCCGCCAACAAAAGCAATGGCATTTTTAAGCGTTCTCACTTTCTACACGCTCCTCTTTCATTTTTTTACATCGTATGATCCATCTATTGAGGACCTTCTACCCTTTTAATGCCCCAGCCGTCATCCCTCCTGTAATCTGTCTTTGAAAAACACTATAAAACACAACCGTCGGACCCATCGAAATGAGAAGAGCCGCGAAGAGAGGTCCCCATTCTGTTCGGTACTGCATTTCCCCTTGCATGACTGCAATGGCAACCGGTATCGTATATTTGCTTGGATCATTAATAAGCACTAACGCAAAAACATATTCATTCCAAATATTAAGCACGGTAATAATAGCTACGGACATCAAGCCTGGCTTAGCCAGCGGAAGCATGATACGGAAAAAAACGCCATAATGGGAAGCGCCGTCGATCGCAGCGGATTCTTCGAGTTCACTTGGCAGTGATTTGAAAAAGCTTACTAAAACAAATACGGCAAAAGGCACAGCCGTTACCATATAAACTAGCATGAGACCAAATAAATTGTTCGTTAGATGAAGATCATTCAGCAAGAAGAATAACGGAATAATGCCAAGGAAAGTTGGAATCATCATATAGGAGAGATAAGAATAATAAAGCAGTCCATTTCCACGGAATGTAAATCTGGCTATCACATAGGCTGTCGTAGCGGATAAGAGGACACCAAATATCGTGCTTGTCAGCGTTACAACAAGTGAGTTCACGAAGTTGTGGCCAAAGTTATATTTGTCCCAAACAAATGAGAAATTGGACCAAAGCAGCGGAAGTTTGGGCAGGCTCCACGGTTTGCCTAAGAAGAACTGCTGATTATCCTTCAAGGAGCTGAAAATCGTCCATAGCAATGGATACAGGACACATAAGGACCAAGCGATTAGACTTAGCTTGAAAAACCACCGAAAGACAGGACTCACTACACGTTGATTCATAAGAAAACTCCTCTACGTTAATTCAATGGTCTCCCTCTTCATTAGCCTTTGAAGACCTGCTGTAGTAATTAAAGAGAGCACCAGAATGAGGACGCCAATCGCTGACGCATAACTGAATTTGCCGAACTTGAATGCGTTCAAATACAGATAGGAACCCATAACCTGTGTGGCATTATCCACACCGCCTTCGAAAGTCATAATCGTGACGATAACGAAAGATCCATTGAGTGTCGTCATGACAATCCAGAGCACAGATGTCTTGATTTGCTCCCATGACAGGGGCAGGGTAATCAACCAAAATTGATGCCACTGCGACGCGCCGTCAATCTCTGCCGATTCAAATAACGATGATGGAATACTCAGAATGCCGGCGATTAGCAAGATGATCGTAAAACCGATACCTGCCCAAATGGATGGCGGCAAAAGTGCAAATATCGACCATTTATCACCTAACCAAGCGAAACTATACGGTTTATCCGTAAATAAAGAGATAAAGGAATTTAAGAATCCGAGGTTCGGATTATACACATATCGCCACAGAACTCCGACGACTACAACCGAGAGCACATTAGGGATAAAGAAGATAATGCGGTAAAAACCTGAACCCCTGATTTTAAAGCGAGTTAGCGCAACGGCAAAAAACATGGACATAATCATGAATCCAATTACCTTACCGATAAGTAAAATGTAGTCATTTCGAACTGTCTTCAAGATGACATTGTCCTGCATCATGTCCTTGAAGTTTCCAAACCCAATAAAGTTATAGGTCTCGGAACCGCCAGACCAATCAAATAAACTCAAATAGATTCCCTTGAACAACGGGTATACGGTAAACACGAGATAAAGAAGCAAAGTTGGGAGAGTGAAGGTGAGAATGAAGATATTACGCTTGATCTTCGCAGTACCGGTTTTAACACTTAGTCTCTGATCGCTCATGCCAGTTGCGACGTTCTTACTCACTTTCATACTTTCCTCCAATCTAAATTTC
Organism: Bacillus sp. 3255; assembly: GCF_031456485.1. Taxonomy (NCBI): domain Bacteria; kingdom Bacillati; phylum Bacillota; class Bacilli; order Caryophanales; family Bacillaceae; genus Bacillus; species Bacillus sp. 3255. The sequence continues at coordinate 413,650 of NZ_JAVDUS010000003.1, read as the reverse complement.
TGAATGATAATAAGGGAGGCTGCCGAGTTCCCTTATTATCATTCAAATCCTTATCGCTGCTTATTTCTTTTCTTTGGAACGAATCTTCTCCGTTGCTTCTTCCATGCGGTCAGCCCACTGCTGTGGTGTAATTTCACCTTTAGTAAGCGCTAGCGTCGCATTATTTCTTGCTGTGACCAGCTCCTCAGGGATAACGACTTCAGGAGCAACGACTGTATTCGGTGAGTTATAGAACTTAGCTGCTTCCTTCGTCAGAGCCGGTGCATTCGTCCCTTCCAGATCTGCTTTGATGTTCGAAGGAGCCTTGGAAAGCTCCGCCCATGCCTTGCTCTGTTTTTCTGTGAAAATAAATTGCATGAATGCTTTGGCCGCTTCAGGATTCTTAGCTTTCTTAGCGATGGCTACAGTAGATGTGTATGGGTTTGCAACGAACTTTCCGCCTTTGTCTTGGCCGATGGAAGGTAAAAAACCAAATTCAAAGCCTGCTGGAATATCCTTCGCCATCTCGCTTTCAACCCAGATCCCCGTCGGAATGAATGCGGCTTTGTGCTGCAGCCATTGAGATTGAGAGTCCGTGTGATTAAGTGCAGGTGACCCTTTATCGATGAGCCCCTTATCTCTCATTTCCACAATCTTTGCAAGCGATTTCATAACGGGCTCACTTTTCCAAACCCCTTTTTCCAAGGCGTTAATTTTCTTGAAGATGGAGGTGTCATAGTTATTCATAGCAATAATTGTCGGGTCTAACAAACCACCGTTGATATAATACGGATAAACACCCGTATGGATATAATCGCTCATTTTTCCGTCAGCCTTAATTTTTTCGCCTAAAGCCATGAAGCTTTCGAAATCAGCAGGTGCTTCCCACCCTTTACTTTTGAATAGGGCTTTATCATAGAATGTTCCCCAAGATCCGAAAACGAGCGGAACCGCGTAAGCTTTGCCTGGTTTGTACTCTTCCGGTTGCGCAATCAGGAGATCCAGTATCCTCTTCCCATCTGCATTCTTAGCCTCCTTCAACCAGTCTGTGATATCCATCAGTTGATCGTCCGTAACCATTTGCCTTGTATTAGAGCCGGCCCCGTCAATATAAACAAAATCAGGCGGGTTACCTTGAATCCAGCGAGGCTTCATTTGATCATTAATTTTAGGACCGGCCGATTCTTTGATCTTCAAGTCCGGGTTTAGCTTTTGGAAATCGCCAATGGCTTGTTTCCACCACGCATCGCCATAGCCGCCGACAAAGTACTGAATTTCAAAGTCACCTTTTAGCGTTGTCCCCTCCGGTTTTGTACTGGCAGCTGGTTTAGCGCTTTCCACTGGTTTGATGCTTTCTGCCGGCGCTGCTGTTCCGTTCGTCCTGCTTGCCGTATTGCTGCCGCATCCCGTTAGTGTGAGAAACACTGTTGATAACATCATACCCATGGCCATTGCTTTTCTAGATTTCCTCATGATCATGACCTCCCTGAAATAGTGCGGAGCATACTCGTGTAGAAGCTGCCGCCAGATCATATTGCTAATCGTTTGCACTCCTTTATCTTATTGAATTTCACACTATACAACCATTGAATTTAGTACTGAAAACAGTTAAAAAAATACTGTCTTTATCGCGCTTCGGTCATCGCAAAACAAAGACCAGGAAACATTTCCTGGCCTTTGCCCTAGCTATGATTAGTGATTAGTGACTTTTATCAATGGCGATCTGCTGCAGCCGATCAAGCGCCTGCTTCGGAGTCATTTGGCCAAGCAACACAGTCTGCCCCATATTCCTGGTTGCGTTAAGAACCGCTGACCAGGCAGGATGGTTGATCGGATAAAACCTTGCACCTTTGATCGACTCCAGATTTTGTTGCATGGAGATATCGGTTGCCGCTAATTTATCGCCTACCGTGCGAATGGTCGGAAGGAACCCTTCCTTCATGACAAACTCTCCATAACGAGCATCCTCATAGATAAAATCAAGGAATTTAGACAATGCCGCCTTGTTGGTATGATCGGTCTTAAATGATATCCATACATCCTGTACACCTAGTATAAGTGGCGTCTGTCCCTCTTTTACCGGGATGGGTCCTTTCGCCCATTTTAATCCAGGGTATTCATGCGGGACGACAGCTTCAAAATAGTTGCCTGAAATAAGCATACCTAATTTGCCATTACCGAGAATGCGTTGCTTTTCATCACGTGTGGTAATTGCTGGCTCCGGGTCCGTCAAACCTTTCTCATAGAGCTCCTTTAGAAACGTGATGCCTTCTACATTTTCGGGAGAATTAATAGCCCAATCCCCATTCTTCATCCACCCTCCCCCAGCGCCATAGAAAAAGTAAGAGAGATATGCCCATATCTCATTATCTGTCAAATCGACCCCAAAACCGTCAACTTGTTTAGTTTCCTTGATGATACGGGCAACTTGCTCCAGTTCACGCCATGTTTTAGGCGGTTCTGTAAGGCCTGCTTCATTGAAAATATCTTTGTTATAATACAGTTCTCTGATCGTTGTGGCATAAGGAGCCGTATATTGAATCCCTTGCATTTTAGTGCTATCTATGAGAAAAGGGTAAAACTTCTTCTGCAATTCGGGCGAAAGAATGTCTTGCATACTGTTCAACAAACCATCTTTTGCAAAATGTGCATAAATATTCGTAAGAAGCAAATCCGGGGGCTGATTGCGGCTAATCATCGTATTGTAAGCGCTATCCAAAATATCCCAGTTGATAACTTGCAACTCGACCTTAATGTGCGGGTATTTGTTCTCAAATTCTTTGACCAGATTTTCAAAAAAGGGTCTTGTAGACGAGCTATATTCAGGAGCAACAAAGGTAATTAGCGCGTTCGCGTCATCGACACCCGAAGCCGGCTGAGGCGCGTCCTTCCACGTGCATCCAGCAAGAAGTATGAGATGAAGGACTGTAACTGAAGCTATCATTTTAAGTTTATGTAATTTTCTCATTGGAGACCCCCTTTCGCCCAAGCGCTACTTCTCTACCAATGGAAAAAGCAATTCTTGATTTTCTTGGGTATACATGTTTTCTTTGGTAATAACAACGGCGTCAATATCAACCTTGGGCTTCACTTTAATTCCGTTCAGAGCCTGTACGGTCGTTTCAATAGCCAGATACCCTAAGTTAAAAGGCTTTTGTACAATCGTCGCGTGTAGTAATCCTTCTTCTAATAGTTTAATTTCGTAAATGGAACTATCGAACCCCACTATTTTAATTTTATCTCGCCACTTTTTTTCTTTCACCAGTCTAGCAGCCCCTAGAGCCGCCGTTTCATTTAGCCCTGCAATGCCCTGGATATCCGGGTATGCTTCTAGCAGATTTTTCACCCGATCATAGGCGCCATCCTCGGTCCCGTCGAACTCGTAATTTCCTGCATATTCAACTCCGGGAAATTTAGCAATTGCATCTTTAAATCCTTCATTGCGTTCCTGTTCGGCTAAAGATCCGTTACCGCTCAGCGACATAACTTTCATTAAATTGCCGTTCTGCCCTCCAGCAAGTAATAATCCGGCTTTTCTCCCCGCTTCGATATTATTGGTGGCGATTAGACTTAACGCATCTGTGCCGTGAATAGGTGAGTCCATCAAGATAAGCTTGACGCCAGACTCCTTTATTTTCCGGGCAACCCCCGCGATTTTGTTGTAATCGGTTGCAGCAATGACGATAGCATCAGGCTTGTTCATCAGAGCTTCCTCCAAATACCGGATTTGTCCAGCTGTATCCGTTTCCGAAATCGGGCCTGAGACGTCCACGTTGACGGCATATTCCTTTGCAGCCGCCTTCACGCCTGCACTAACCATTTGCCAATAATCGGAGCGACTATTGTTCGTTTTCAGAACGACAGCAATTTCAAACTTCCTTTGATTTGTAATATGCAGCATCTCTACACTGAATACCACGAAAAATCCACAAAAAATAACCAGAAAAACGGCTAAAAACACTGGCTTTTTAAGAGCCATCTATAACTCCTTTCTGAACATATTTTGGCAATACAATCGTAACTTCAGTGCCTTCCCATTTCTCACTTTGAAAACGAAGGCCAAACGCATTGCCCAGCAGTTGGATCCGCTCATTTACATTACTTACTCCAATCCCTCTCTTAATCCCATCCTTCGCCTTTAAAATCTGATTCAGTTTATCCGGTTCCATGCCTACACCATCATCCGCCACAACAAAGACAATCGTGTCTCCATCTTCTTTACCTGAGATCTTTACCAGACCTGTTTCCAATTTGTTTTTTATACCATGGTAAATGGCATTTTCTACAATAGGCTGCAAAATGATCTTAGGAATATGAACGTCAAGGATTCGAGGATCAACATCGATTTGGAAATCCAGCTTATCCTTATATCTCAATCTTTGAATCAATAAATAATTTGTAATATGTTCAATTTCTACTCGGACAGGAACCGTTTCATTATTTTTATTAATGATCGAGCGAAACAGCTTGGCTAACGAAGAAGTCATGAGAACCACCTCATCGTACTTTTTACGTTCTGCCATCCAAATAATTGAATCCAATGTATTATACAAGAAATGGGGATTAATCTGCGCTTCAAGCAGCTTCATTTCACTCTTTCGTTTACTTTCTTCGTTCTGAATGATTTGATGCATCAACTCTTTGATTCGACTAACCATGACATTGAACGTTTGGCCTAATTGCCCAATCTCATTGTCGCTTCGAAATTCGGATTGGATGCTAAAATCTCCTTTTTCAACTTGCTTCATGTTGCTTTGGAGCATCTTGATGGGGCGTGAAAGATAGCGGGAGAGGAAGAAAGAGAGGTACAGCGCGATAACTAAAGCTAGAATTGTCCATAAGAAGTAGGATAAATTGATTTTGTGCTGGTTGGCGATCAACTCACTTGCGTAAGCAACACCGACTATTTTCCAGCCAAAGTGCGTTTCCTGTATCGTATAGATCCGTTTTTTATTCCCTTCACCCGTCATGAAGCTGCCGCTGCCGGATTGCCTGACTTCGTCAACCATTTCCTCCTTGAGATTGCTGTTAATCAGCTTCTGCTGCGGATGATACACGATATTACCATCATGATCGACAATGAACACATATCCTCTTTTGCCCAAATTGATATGATTACAAATTTCATTGATCACATTCAAATTTAGATCAACCAACAAAATACCTTCGCCTGTAATGCCGTCCGCACTCTTCAGTTCCCGGCTTAAGGAAACAACCCAGCGGTACTCATTTTGAATAATATTTTGGACATGCGGAGCCGAAATCACCGATTTACCGCCCTCCGTCTTTGCACGTCGATACCAAGACTGTTCCTCGATGTTAGCGTTTACATTCAAGCTTGTAATTCTTCGATCGGATACAAAGCGGTCGTTATAACCAAAAACCATGATCGATGCGATATCTTTGCGGGTAATTAATATTGATTGAAATAAATCAGATATTCTTTTCTCATAAGGCCTGCGTTCTTCATCGCTAATAAAGCTCGTCTCCGTAATGTAATATTTCACATCTTTATTCGTCGAGGCAAGTACAGAGATATCTTCCATATTGGTTATGTAGGATTGAATATTAATATTGACTTGTTGAATAATCTCCGATATGTAGTGCTGGGAATTCATTTCTACCGCGTCAGCAGACAGTCGATAGGAAATAAAACTCGTGATGACAATTAAAAATAAAATTAAGCAAGAAAAGACGACAGAAATACTGGATTGGATGCTTTTGAATTTAAAAAGAAACAATCCCACATCCCGTTCCTTCCTCATTTGGCCCTCTCCCTCGGCAGTTTATCCCGGAACTCAGTAGGTGTTGCTCCTGTATGCTTTTTAAATAGCACGCTGAAGTATTGAGGATCGCTGTAACCTACTTTTAATGCCACTTCATAAGATTTTAGAGAGGTTTGTTGAAGCAAATTCTTGGCGCTTTCAATTCGAACCCTTGTGACAAATTCCATAATGGAATATTCCTTATGCTGCTTAAATACTGTACTGAAATAACTTTTGCTTAAATGCACATAGCGGCAAATCTCATCGACCGTCAGATTCTCATTCGCATAATGGTTCTCAATGTATTCGACTACTTTCAGCACCTGCATTTTGGATTGATCTTTTCTTTGCTCTGCAATATAGGAGATGGCTTCATTACAAATCGTGTTGAGCCAAGCTTCAATATCATCCAATGTTTTGAAGCGGTTCATATCTTGGAGAACGATATCATGCCCTTTGAAATGAACGAAGTCAGCCCCCGCTAATTCGTGAATCGTATTAACAATAGCAATAATAATGGATTGGATTTGTAAATAACAGCCGCCGATTGGCATTAAGGATGCCTTCAAGCCTCTGATTAATTGCTCAATGAGTGTTTGAGCCTCTGTGGTCGTCCCCGTTTTGACCAGGGTAACGAACTTGCGGTTCCATTCGACATCAATGAGCTGCAATGGCTTCTTTGCGCCTTCCATATCCAGAATGCTTATGACTCTATTCTTACCAAGCAAAAAGCGATAATCCAATGCGGAGAGTGCACATTTATAAGAATGCGGGAGTTCATTGAATGTTCGACATAGCGTCCCCACACCAACAGTAACTGTTGATTTCAAATATTTGTCCACACAGAAGCGGATCACCTCTGAGAAGTTAAGCGCTGTTTCATAGGTCTCTCCTTCCGCTCCGCAAGCAAAGACAACGATGATCCGATCTTCTCTCGTACGAAAGACAATCGCGTCTTTTCCCTCCATCACCTCTTGAACAATATTATAGGCAGCGGACCGGAACAGCTCGGGGTCGTTCTGCCATTTCGCTTTTTTCAGCTCGTCTAGCTCGTCAATTTCAATGGCTGCCACTAGATAAGGAGGAGGCATTAGTGGTATACCGAAATATTCAAACCTGGCGTGAATGGGAACGTCTCTTAATGTACCGTTGATTAACTGTTCAAGAAAGCGTTCTCTTAGTAAGGGTAAGCTTTGATGGAGCTGCATCTTGAGCTGAGAAAGATTTTCTCGATTCTCCGCTTCCTGATCCAACTCCTCTTTCACTTTATCAAGCAGACTGCGAAGCTCGTTCGCCGTAATCGGTTTTACAATGAAATCATGTACTTTCAGACGAAGCGCTTTCTGCGCATAGTCAAAATCATCATGACCAGTAAGGATAATGACCTTTATATAAGGATATTTGAAATGAATCTGTCTAGTCAGCTCGATACCATCTACGAATGGCATGCAAATATCAGACAACACAAGATCTGGCCTTTGTTCCGCTATGCCTTCCAAGGCTTCACTGCCATTCCGATAACAACCAATGCACTCAAATCCGTGCTTCTCCCATTCAATGATTTCTTTTATGCCTTCCCTAACTTCAATTTCGTCATCCACGATTACGATTTTATACAGAACGTTCACCTCCATTGCTTGTAACTTTCATTTTCAATGGTTCGTTTCGCCAAAAACGTTCATTTCCTATTATTATATAAGCTTTTACATGCATCGTGAAGGAGTCTAATTTGTATGGTTTTGTCGATTTCCATCATATATTCTCTAGTTCGGGATCAAAACAGATAACAATCTTATCAACTCATGCCGGTCTAAAACCTCGTCCATGAAATTTTTCGATGCAGTAAAAAGTCGCTCCATCGGTGTCCAAGCTAATAAGATCAGGCATCACCAATAACTTTTTAGTTGTAGGTGATTTCAATCGATGCCACTAAAAAACGCATGCAATATAATTGCATGCGCATTTTATTTATAAGTCACTTTTTGTCCTTCTGGCTATCACTATGCTTGCTTTCTACTTCTTCTGCAGTGTAGGCCATTCCGCCGCTCCGAACATGATCTAGGATAACATTGACTTCTGTCGATTTTCCCGTCTTGGGATCTACTGACCTGACTGTTTCCTTTTGTTCATCCATTTTATAATAACCTCCTCTTTTTATCTTATCTCCTTGCCAACGTGACGTTATCATCAAGTTAAGAATTGTTGGAACCTTATGATTGTACTAAACTCCCTCTATGGAGAATCAGTTAGCTCTTAAATACTCTTGTTTTCTTAGATTTCGAACGTTTTTCTTCCATGAAAGACAATCAACACAAGGAACAAAGGATGACGGTATCACTTACGAATACCGGCGATTCAATTGGATCAACATAACCGTAAACGGTGACGGTCATGTAGCTATAGATCGCACTGGTTCCTATGATAGTCAACGCTATCGTATTACAGGAGTTCGCTAAGCAAGATCAAACCTTAGCCCAATTAGGCGGCTAAACTTTTTGCATGTTAAAGCTATTCTGTCCCCGGACCCATGAGGGTATCGTGATGTCGGCCGGCTGTTAACCTACGAAATACCAAAAGAGGGATGCTGCATGAATCGCGTCCCTCTTTGATCCTTCTATTAAAACACCGTAATATCTTCTTTAACAATCTTACAATTCTCAATGATATACGGATCTCTCGTATCTTCTTTCATGGCATGAAACTTCAACCCGTCTAGTGTAAGCCGCTCCACGTTTCGGACATCCATAAAAGTCGTCCGGCTCCAGGTCGGGTAATAATTTTCGGATACTTTCTCCGGATGATCATAGCGCATATCCCAAACCTTCGGATATTCTGCTGGAATGTCTTCTTTTTTCACACCGCCAACAAAGGTATAGATTATATTCTTCAAGGTTAAATCGCGAATCGGATAGCTTTCGCAGGCATCGACCCTGATTCCGTTAAAGGAAGGGCAGCCCATGATATCGTCGGTGAAACGGTAATGGGTGTTCAACATCTCATCATCATCCGTCGCAATCACATCCGACAGGGTAATCCGCTCCATCTTACCGATCTCGGGCATGACTTCCAGACCAATCGAAGAACCGATAACATCAAGCCGATTATTCAAAATGATAAAAATCGGCCGTGTAACATTGCGCATGACAAGGCCCTGGGCCACGATATCGGTAATGCTACCGCCTTCTGTACATTCAATCTTAATTCCTTCACGCCATACGTTCTCGAACGTACAATTGTGGATCGTAACATTCGAGATATCGCTTACGGATTTAAGCCCGATACGAATTCCTGCACAAATGGAGGTAAAGTGGCAACCCGTAATGTGCACATTTTTCATTGGATATTCCTTGCTGCTTGCTTGCAAACAAAGGTTATCATCAGTTCCGAGAATTTTGCAATTGGAGACAAAGACGTTCTTGCAGCCGTCAAAATCCAGCCCGTCCCCGTTGTACCTTCTGTCATTGCGAATGTCCAGGTCCTCGCACCAAATATTCTCGCTGTCTAGAAAAGCCGTCGTCCAAGCGGTCGAGTTGTAGAGACGCAAGCCTTTGACTCGAATATGCTTACAGCGTAAAAACCTCATCATCATCGGGCGATAAATGCTGCCTTCATTCGGAAAGCTTTCGGCGTTGCCGTTAATTTCACCATCTCCGATTACGCCAATGTTCGTTGCATCTTCGGCATAAATAAAGCATTTATCCATGTCTTTCTCATTGACATAACGGTTATAGTGCGTCCCGTCCGGATAATCATTGATATCTGGATTTGCTAACAGCGTTGCCGACGGATTCACCTGCAAGTAAACATTGGATTTCAAAAATATCGTTCCACAGACATACGTGCCGCCCGCCAATACAACATATCCACCGCCTGCTGCGAAACAATCGTCAATCGCTTTTTGAATGGCTATCGTGTCAACAGTATCGCCATCACCTTTTGCCCCGTAGTCTTTCACATCAAATACATCCCGCATCACTGGTATCCTCCAATTCCGGCTGCTCCTTCCACAGCTCCCCTAAGGATAGTCCGGCAAAGCGTCCTGACTTCACTCGGCTTTGCCCGTTAATGTAATCACCGTACATAGATATGAGGGGCGCTTATTGACCTGCACCCTTTTATCATCCCTTAGTATTCTCCTCATGAAGTGCAGCAATCGTCGATCACTTTACCACAAATACAAATCATTGCCCTTAAGCTTAAAAATGGCTTCCATGAAATAATAGTCCCCATAAATAATCGGATGGTGATGGGAGTTTCGGAAGTAAGCCTCCGAGCCGTATTGCAAAATGCTGTCACTGGCATCTGTCCAATCACAGCGGGATTCTTCCACTGTTTTCAACAGCTTCAGCGCTGTGTTCAAATAGAGATCCCGCTCGTACTCGCCTATCGCCTTGGCGATTTCTATCAGGCCGCATGCAGCAATGACCGCCGCCGTATCATCCTGAAGCTTAGGCTCCTGAGGCTGTCTGAAATCCACCGGAATAATTCCGTCCGCCGGAATATTCGCGATAAAATAATGAGCGATCCGCATGGCGGTTTGCAGGTACTCTTCCTTGCCCGTATGAATGTAGCTCATCATAAAACCGTACAGTGCCCAGCTTTGCCCTCTTGTCCAGGACGAGCCTTCCGCAAAGCCTTGCCCGCCGTAGGTACGGACTACGCCGCCCTGGAATGGATCGAATTCCACAATGTGATTCACAGAGCCGTCCGGTCTGACGAAGGCCGTCATCGACGTATCCGCATGCCGCATGGCGATTTGCTTAAAGCGCGGGTCCCCCGTTTCTTCCGAAGCCCAATACAAAAGCGGGATGTTGAACATACAGTCAATGATCGCCCAGCCTCTCGTATCGCCTTCCTCGAGATCATTCCACGCGCGGATAAATCCGCCCGCCAGATTAAAGCGTCCCGCGAGCAGGTTGGCAGCGTGCAGGGATCTTTTGCGCGACTCCGGGTTTTGAGTGACCCTGTAATTCGCCACACTTGTGGGAAGCCACATAAATCCTACATCGTGATGCAGTCCGTTAAACTCTTGAAAGCACCGATCCAGGTACGCTTCCGAGATGCCCGCGATCTCCTTGTATTTCTCGTCGCCGGTTTCGTGGTGCATCAGCCACATCATGCCGCCCCAAAAACCATTGGTCCACCAGCAAATGCCGTCGGCGTCGTATCCGCTTGGATTATGGCTGGCCCGGTCATCATGTGTCCCGTTTACCGCCGTATAGGGAATTTTATATTTGGATTTCTCGCTGACCCAATCCATTTTGACTTTTATCTTCTCAATCGTTTTTTGTACCCATTCTCGATCATGGGCTTGTAAGGTATGCAGCATCAGAAGTCCCCGCTTTCTCTTCATTCGTGGTATGTGTACATTTTATTTCACTCACTCTGCGAGTGGTATGCGGTTTCTTTAGAAGAAAGTGTCCTTTTTTAAGAACATGCCGTGTAGGCTAAGGATTAACTTTCTTGAAAGCATGAATACTCCTCCAGTCGCTTCATGGTTATATGCCTTGCTAAATCCATGAAAAAAACCGGCCGCTATATATTCCTACAACGACCGGCCTTTCCGTATCCAATCGACTATTTGCCGCCCTTATCCAAATACTCCTGAACCTGCTTAGCTATTTCCGCACGGATCTTATCCAGACCAAGAGCCTTCAGCTCGCTGTTCAGCTTCACGGCTTGAGTCTCCCAATCCTTCATTTGGCCGGCCTTGAGCGTTTGAATAAACGGATCCGCCTTGGATTGCACATTGGCAAATTCCGCTTTCACATTGCTCGTATCAAAAGCGAATGCAGCCAGCACGGCGGCATAATACGTATCGGCTTTTGCGGAATACTCAAAGTATTTCTTAGCCGTTTCGTCCAAATCGTCAGGCAGACGGATCATATTCGGATTCCAAGTGAATTCATATCCAGGGAAAGTATAATTCTTGGATTCTTCGAGCAGCTTCAGCTGGTTATCACCAACCGGCTCCCAATGCTTACCCTGTATACCGTATTCGAACAAATCATGATTCTCCCGGTTCTGGAACAGCCAGTCAAAGAACTTCATCGTTCTGTCGATATTTTGGGACGATACCGGTATCGCCAGCGAATTATTCGCCTTGTAATTGGTGGAGATTGCCTTCGGCTTCATATTGCGAATATTCTCCTTAAGGACGAAGAACTCCAGGTCAGCTCCTGCAATCGTATCCTTCAGCTTTTTTTTCGCCGCCGCATATCCAGACAATGTCCCGTAGTAGGATGCCGCTTTTCCGGACATGAAGTAAGCTTGCTGATCCTTCTGACTTAAGACATCCTTTTCCAAATACTTGCTCCATTCGGCCCACTTGTCATACTGTACGAAGGCGCTCTTCATTGTGTTGAACGGCGCAGGCAGTTTCGCCCATTCCGATTCCGGATCACCGAAGGCCACAACTTCCTTCACCTTTTTCAGGTCATCGCTCAGGTGGACTTGATACACAATACCGCCCAGGTTCAGAGGACGCACGGTACCGAGCTCTGGCCGATCGGGAGCCAGCACCTCCTGGAAGCCGCCGTTGCCTTTTACGGCTAGAGGGGTCATCCCCTTTTCAGATTGAAGCACTTTCTCGTAAAATTGCTGCAGTTCGTCATAGCTGGAAATCGGCTTGGCGAAGCCCAGCTTCTCCCGCAAATCCTTGCGGATGAAAATGACCGGAATATCATAGAAATACTGCGTAAACGGAATGGTATACAGATGGTTGTCAAAACGCTTGTTCATCTCGATGTACTCAGGGGAAAACGCTTTCTTCAATCCCGGATAAGCATCGTTATTGAAATACTTGTCAAGCTGTGCGTAGGCGCCTTGCGGAATAAGCTCTCTCAGGTTTTGGAAATCGGCGTCAAATACGAAATCGACCTCTTCGCCTGCGGCCATCATCAGCTTCACCTTTTGCTTGTGGTCGCTGATCGGGTTCCATTGAATATCCAGCTTCGTATTCAGCGTAGCTTGTGTCCGCTTTTCGAATTCCTGCAAGACGAACGGCATATCTTTCGGTGCATCACCGAAAAGCATCCCCTTCAAGGTGACCGGCTTCGCCGCTTCTGACGTACCCGCAGATCCGCTATCGTTCGTGCTCGTCTCGCTGCCACATGCAGCGGTCGAAACCGCCAGCGCAACGGATAATACCGCTGTGGCCATACGTTTCATTTTCATATAAGTCCTCCCTTTGTCTGTAGGCATCTCTATACTAAACCGCTTTTTAAGCGGAATTAGCCTTTTACGGCACCAACCATAAGACCTTTAACAAAATACTTCTGAAGAAACGGATACAAAAATATGATCGGGCCGATCGTGACTACAGTCGTCGCTAATCGGACGGTCATGGCCGGCGGAATAAAATTCGGAATACTGACGTCAGCCGAAATCTGGTTAATATAATCCAAATTGTTCATAATGCGTTGAATTAAATATTGAAGCGGATACAGGTCCTTATCATTAATATAAAGAACGGCGTCAAACCATTTGTTCCAGTAGCCGAGCGCGTAAAACAATCCGATTGTCGCCATAGCCGGCAGCGAGATCGGTAAAATGATGCGAAACAGGATGTAAGCGTCGTTCGCACCGTCCATCTTGGCCGATTCCGCCAGCGAATCGTCGATGGAAGCGAAGAAGTTTCGGAGAAGAAACATATTCCATGCGCTCAGCATGCTGGGAATGATCAGCACCCAAATCGTGTCCTTCATATGCAGATACTTGGAAATCAAGAGATAAGAGGCAACCAGCCCCCCATGAAACAGCATGGTGAAATAAACATAGAACGCGATATGATTCCGATACTTCACGGATTTCACCGACAGAGCATAGGCCAGTGCGCTTGTCAGAATCATGGACATGACCGTACCAACAATCGTAATGAACGTCGTAACTCCGTAGGCTCGGTAAATGGTGTTATCTTTAAAGATCAGCTTATAAGCGTCCAGACTGAAATCCGTCGGCCAAAACGTATAGCCATCCTTCAAAATGGAAGCTTCGCTGGCAAAGGAGCTGGCAATGACGGACCAGAAGGGCGCCAGACAATAAACGGAAAACAAGCCAATAGCCAAAGTAAAGGCTGCCTTCAACAGCCGATCCGATGTACTTTCTTTTACCATGATACGTCTCCTTCTCTCTTCAGAAGATGGCCGATTCCGGCGCTGTTTTTTTGGCAATGGCGTTAACCGTTACGACGAGGATAAATCCAATCAAGGATTGCATGAAGCCGATCGCAGCCGACATACTCATATCCCCCAGATCCATCATGGCGCGGAACACATACGTGTCGATGACATCTGTAGTCGGATACAGCAGAGGATTTCGCCCGATAATCGCATAGATCATCCCGAAGTCGCCGTTGAAGATCCCGCCCACAGCCAAAATCAAAAGCAGAATTACGGTCGGCTTCAGCAGCGGCAAGGTAATGTATCTGATCTTTTGGAATCTGCTGGCTCCGTCGATCGAGGCCGATTCATAGATATCGGGAGTGATGCCGGAGATCGTTGCCATGTATACGATTGAGCTGAAGCCCGCGCTGTGCCAGATTTTCAGCAGCACAAGGATGGAAGGCCAATATTCGGGAGCTGACAGTAACTGAACGGGCGGAATGCCGAAAACAGCCAGAATCTGATTGACAAAGCCTCCGTCTGTAGCAACAAAGGCCATAACAAACATGGCTACAACGGTCCATGACAAGAAGTGGGGAAAAATCATGACCGACTGAGTCACCTTCTTAAACCACTTCCCGCTCATTTCTGTTACCATGATGGCTATGGTGACGGCAGCAAGCGTACTGAAGCCGATAAACAGCACATTGAGAAACACTGTATTCGTTACAATTTGGACCCAATCTTTGGACTGGAAGAAAAACCGGAAATTTTTCAAACCGACAAACTCACTTCCGGTTATCCCTTTCATTGCTTTGAAATCTTGAAAAGCAATGACGATCCCGCCCATGGGCAAGTAAGCAAAAATGAAAAACCATATCATGCCCGGGAGTGCTAGGAAATACAAAAATTTGTTTTTAGCCAGTTCATAAAAGAATGCCCCGACTGAACTCGTTTGTTTCCTGAAAGGGCGGTTCAACTGCCCTGTACGGTGTACAACACTTTCACTCATTCTGATCCTCCTCGATAGCTGTTTCGATAACACCCTCACTATACTCAATGCAATCCAGACGCAGAAAGCTCAAAAACCGCATAAAAAGCCTGCATTTTATGGAATAGCAGGGTATAAAATTTAATCATCGTATCGAAACTTACCTATTCGAGGAGCATCCGTTCGTCATTGCTGCTTTTTCGGAAATGATCGGGTGTTTTTCCGCTATACTTTTTAAAGGAGATATAAAAATACTTGGCGTTGTCACAGCCTACCATTTCTCCGATTTTATTAGCTGGCAAGTCGGTGCTCAGCAGTAGCTCCTTCGCTTTCTCAAAGCGAAATTCGGTGATGTAGTGGTTGATGGAGATGCCGGTCATATCCTTATAAATCTTTCTCAAATAATTGACGGACAGACCGGCAACTTCTGCCAGAGCTTCTACGGTCAAATTAGGGTCTGCATACCGCTCATGAATGTGCTGCTTCAGCTTTTCCACGATCAAAACATTTTTCAGAGACGATTGTTTGTCCCGCAGGCTGATCGCCGTTTCAACTAACCCTGCGAACCATTCCTCCACCTGCTCCAATGTTTCCCATTTATATAGCTGTTGTCCCAGTGTTCCGATGTCCGTGCTAAACCCGCTGAGGTCCCCGGACGCCATCGATTTGGCCGTCCTCGTAACCGTAAACAGCAGCTGGTTTAAGAGCAGCAGCACTTCCTCATAATGGGCTCCGCGGAGCATATTGAAATATTCCTTTAGAGCAGCAATGGTTTTGTCCGCAACACCGAGCTTCATACTATCAGTTATTAGCTTCTCCATGGTGGTAGACAAGCTGTCGGAAATGGGTTCGCGACTCTGCTCAAAATCAGCCGGTATCAGGCAGCCCCGCCCGCCTATCAATCGATAGCGTGAATGGTTATACGCGGATTGCCAAGACTTGGGTACCTGCTGCAGGTTGGCGGCATGCTGGCCTATTGAAGCCGAGACACTGAGTCTTACATATTGCTCCGTTTTCTTTTGAATATCTCTGATCAGATGCTGCAGCTGATCCTCCATGCCTTCCGGCTTGAGAAACAAAATAACGACCCGATCCTCTCCGCCATCGAAACTGTAGGTCGGATAAACTGCGGTACCAACCTCGTCGGCAATGTTCGTAACCGCGTACTTGAGCAGAGACAGGTCGCTCGGGCTGTACTCCTCGGTCATTTCCATATAAGAGTCCAGACGAAGCATACATACCTGGAAGCCGTAGGAGGGGAGCTCAATCCCCATTTGAGACATTATTCTCATCAGCTCAGCTTCGCTGCTCCATCCCCCCGTTGTCAGTTGGCGGAGCACCTCTCTGCGTTCATTATATTGATACCCGGCTACGCTCGTCTGCAAATCCCGAACCTTCCGCTCCAAATAGCGGAACGCCTCAGACAACAGATCGAACTCATTAGCAGCACGTCCGCCGTCTCCTTGAGCACCGACAACACCCAAGCTCTTGATCAATCGGTGTATCGGTCCATAAATCATTCTTGTAAAAAAGAACCCGCTTAGCGCGACGATGAACAGCATAGCTCCCGTCACCGTCAACATATAACGTTTGTTCGTATTCACCTTGCTCAGCAAATTCTCATAATTGACATCGCCGACGAATATCCATCCCAGACTGTCGGATTTTATATAAAAGAACCTATGGCTTGTTCCATCCATCTCGGCTTCAATCGTTCCTTTAAGTGTATTAGACTGAAGAATGGACTGTATGACCCCGACTCCAGACAAATCGGTGTTGATCATTTGATGGTCCGTGTGGGAAATGACCGTCCCCTGACGATTCAGAATCATCGATTGAAACGACTTGCTGCCCGCCCCGTTCATAATCATATTTTGCAGCAACTGTTGGTCCAAATTTACCACCATCGCACCGTTAATCACCTTATCGTCCCGGGTACTCATGTACGCAATGGAGATAAGATTGCCTTCAAACCGCTTCGTATCATGAACAAATGACGTGTTGCGGGGGATGAAGATGCTGCCGCGCAGCGTGTCGGTATGCTCCAACAACTGGAGGATTTGTTGATCGTAAAAGTCCCGGAACTCCCGAACCGTCGTGAGCGAAGAAAAAACGAGCTGCTGCCGGGTATTCACCAAATAAACCGAATGAACCATCGGATTCGTGTTCACCAGATCGGTCAAATTACTACCGATGCGCCCCATGATGCCTGTGTCGAATTCACCTGCATAAAACCCGGCTTGAATATCCGCTGAGCTGTATGCGTTTGCAAAATGCTGG
This sequence comes from Bacillus sp. 3255, assembly GCF_031456485.1. Classification (NCBI taxonomy): domain Bacteria; kingdom Bacillati; phylum Bacillota; class Bacilli; order Caryophanales; family Bacillaceae; genus Bacillus; species Bacillus sp. 3255. Next base: position 396,533 of record NZ_JAVDUS010000003.1, on the reverse strand, counting down.
TACGACGAGCTTAGCAAAATACTAGCCGTATTGTAGGATTGCTCTAACGCGCGATCCGTGGAAGCCGTCAGCTCCTCCTTCAAGCTCTCTGACACCTTAGCTGTAATCAACAGCGTCAACGCACCGATCACCAGCAAGCCGATAAAAAGATACGAAAGGATGATTCGGATCAATACATTTTTTTCCAGCAAAAACATTCGGACCGATTTCATCTTATCCTCCGCCTAACATACATGAATAACTTTCATTATAGGAAAATCCTCTCCCCGTCCGGTATGCTGTTTTTTATGTTTCTTATGCGGTTATTTTAGAACTTTGCAAATCAAAAGGCATGAAGTGGATGCTTCATGCCTTCTTTTTTGAATGCGGGTTGCCTGTCAGGATGATAAGCTTCAGCTGGTTCGCTCCTCCCGGACAAGAGTTCCGTTCCGGTACTCTTGAAGAAGCAAAGCGGCCTGATCGGATTCAATTTGCTGCACGGTAATCCTTTGAGTCCGGCCGTCGAGCAGCTCTACCCGGATGGTATTCTCATCCTGGGCGTGAACGCAGCTGATCATCCTTTGCTCCTCATAGGGCTCCACTACCGTAATAAATCTGCCGGTACGGCCTTTTGTTCGGACCCCATAAGTCATACGTCTCTGGTCTTCATCACCCGGGAAGGCATCCGCACCGATCAGCCCGATGAATCGGACGGCCTCAATGTCGGAAAGGTCTACACGAATCACAGCTTCCCGGTCATGATCCAAAGGACTGGTCGGAATTGCGTGCGGGTACTCGTTTCCTACGATCGTAACTCTTCCGTCCTCGTAGTCCTTGCCAATGCCGAAGCCGGGATCCACATTCACATAAACCGGATTTAACTCACTAAGATGATGCCTCGCGCCATCAGCCGTAAGCACATAGGCTTCCCCCCAGAACAAGCCCTGTTTCGTCTTCTGCGGATACTTTTGCTCCGTATACGTAGGATTATTCTTCACCCGGACCGTTAAAGTCCGGACACCGTGAAGATCAATATCGCACCTGCCTTCGCCTAGAAGCCAGGCTCCGAAGCCTCCCTCCGCCTTCACTTCTCCGTCGGCCTCCACTCTGTATTCCATCGGAATTGTAATCCCGTGGTATTCCGCTGCGCGCCCGATGACAAGCTCCGTTTGCCGCGGCCAAGCGGTATGAACATCCATCTTGAGCAAACCGGGGGTGTTGTAATGAGTGCGGGTCCCACGGAGATCTTCTCCTTCACCGAAGACAGTCTCAAAGCGGGCCACGCTCGTCCCTTCTGCTTCATACCAATGACAATCCGTAATAAATTGTGCATCCGACAGCCCATTGTCCGTCCACTGGCTCGTATGCTTCACATAGGTCAAGTGCTCTGCCTCCAGCCCCTTGAAGCCCTTGATCTGGAACAAGCTGCTGAATTGATGTTCTTGTCCTCCTTCAATGTAATCGAATAAGACCATATAATCGTCCGTAACCCCTATCACCCGCTTTTGCCGGACAGGCTCTGTAAAATCCGACAACTGTCCATACCGTGCCCCCTCCGGAGCTGGCGGCAAAGAGCTCGCATTCATGGCGCAGCGCTCTTCGAGTGTCTCATCCTCCCGGTACACCATCCCGCCATACGGAGGATAAGCCCACGGGGCTATCGTCTCCACAGCTGCCGCTTGAATGGCGCTGCCGCTGTAAAACAAGGTTCGCTTGGAGTCGGCAGGAACCTGCATTTTATCATCCACCGTCACCATGTTCTTGGTCATCGAATTCTGCACATAGAACTTATACATAAAATGGGGGTAGCCCCACCATACATGCTCCGGATTAAAGAAGCTCCGGCCGTATCGCATTACCGACAGCAGCCCGGTCCGGTCGAAATGGCCGTGCGCATAGCCGTGAGAGCCGTAACGGACAACCGCCTGGATCTGGTCCTTCTGTTCCCTGCCCTTCGTTTGGCTCCGCAACATGGCCACTCCGACATTATCCGAATAGGCGTTGCTTCTCACATAGGCCGACTCATACTCGGGAAGCTCAGCGTGGCCGAAGATCGGGTCAACGACGTTATTCATCCGAATGACCGGAATGTATTCCGGGTCCCTGTAATACGTGTAAGCCAAATCGAAAGTAGAACCGAAATGGACTCCCTCCAGCTTTTTCTCATCGGAATCACTGATACCGAAGAGGACCCCTCTATAATCCAGGAAAGGAATCGTCGCATCGAACATATCCTTGATGCAGACATAGCTTTTTCGGTTGCCGCCCCACTTTTTGTTATACATGCCGAATCGAACCTCGGCTTCTTGACCTCCGAAAGTGCTGTTCACTTCGTCGTTGAACGGAATCGGGAAGTGCTCGTGCAAAATATGGATACCAAAAGGCACTAGGGCGTGGGCCGTATGGATGTACATCGACGAGACCCACGTGTTGTAGCCGACGGAACACTCGTGCCACCAGCCATCATTGAACAGACCGTACTTTAATTGCTCAATGGAGCCTCCCGGTCCAAACACAAAGCGCAGCGCCCTTTCCATATCTTCTATGGCCAATGCGCAGTAAAAAGCACCGGTAATCTCGGACACCAGCCAGTTGGAAATATGTCCCCGCTGAATATGGTGATCTAATATGTCCATATAAATCCGAAACGTCTTCTCGACTCCGCGGTGCTCTTCAGGAGTTAAAACTCCGGCGTCATGGATAATGTCATAGGGGATGGCTAAATGCTGAAAAAAGTGCCCTTCCTGCACATAGCTTTGACTACAGCCCTTCTTCTTTCTCGGATATCCGGTTTCATCGTCGATCAAGAAACGAAGAAACTGGGCAACCTTTTCGGCATACTTGAGTTCTCCCGCCAGCGCATAGGCATAAGCGGCGGACATGATATAATGCTCTTCCTGGGTGTCATAACAGTAATCCCTTTCCTTCACGGGAACAGGCGGTTTGACCGTCCAAGCCTCAGCGTCCGATAATATGCGTTCGTATTCGGGCTGGAAAATGTCATGCCGGTCAATCAGCGCTTTACGCTCCGCCCACTGCTTCTTCGTCAGATAGATGTAGGGATGGGGCAGCCGCCTAAGCGTCTTCAGCTCCACCTGGGCCGCACTGCCCCCATCCCCGTTGGCTGTAAAGCTTAACACGGTCGTTTCGTGCCCGCCCGGAACCATTCGGTCATGTACCTCCAAATCAACCTTGACTTCCTGGCTGCCATATGGTTCCAGTATGAACTGCAGCGGCGTTACCTTAGCCAGCAGCGATTCCCAACCCTTGAATCGCTGCTTCGCCGCCACATGCTGCCGTTCGTCCGTGCAGTTATATACGGTCATCGTATATTCGACAGCTTCACCCGCAACACCGGACTTTCCTTTTACGTCCGCTTGTACAAATAATTTTTCCCCTCGGTTCAGCAGTGCAGCTTCCAGCTCCGCATTACCGTGCAGCCTGAACCCTTTGAGGAAACGCCAAATGTTGGCCTTGGCCGATTCGATATCAAAGTCGTCCAGCCTGATCCGCACCTCATGGAAACCGGCTCCAGCCAGCCTTATACTTGTTGAGACACTGCGGTGGTTAATACAATCCGCATGTATTTGAATGTCCGAAACGTCCTCCCATGTATGAAATCGGAGGATCAGGCCATAACAGCCCATTGCATCGTGAGCGCGATCGTTGCCTTGCTCAAAGCCGATTGGATACCAGCCTACAGCGTTCTCCGGAGCAGGAAACTCGATGAGGAGCTCATTCCGAAGGCTGTAGCTCTGTACACTTTGTCCGCTTTGATCGCTCTGTCCGCTTTGGCCGCTTTGATCACTCGGTCCGTTTCGTTCACCCAGCACACTCCACTCCTTCAGCAGATCAATACTTGTTTTCATCGTCTCCCTGCTCCTTCCCTAGCAACTTCAGTAATCACTACACTGTAACGCTCCGTATGCAGATCCGCCTGAATCCAATGTTGTTCCGTACACAATGTAACGAAGCCATCAGCTTGTTCCTGTACGGTAATTGTAATCCTCTGCGCAGCCTTCTCTTTTGGATACAGCACCGTGAGGAATCCGTCCTTCGCATCGGCAACAGCACGAATATAAGTCATCATCGAAACGCCGATATCTCCACTGTCAAAGAACGGTGTCGAACGTCCCTTCTCCAGCCGGATTGAACTGGTCGGGCTTAAGAACACCGTTTCCAGGTCAAATTCATAGGCTCCTGCCGAATACACTCTGCCGTCCTCCACAACGGATTGTTTCGCCGCTATAGGCAAACTGAACAGCACCTGTCCCTCGAAATCCTCCACCGTATCGCGTATCACATACAAATCCGGCTCTTTGACATAGGTTACATGCCGGATATGACGGCCTGAACCCTCAGGGTTATTGATCTCAATCGTAATGCTGTCCACGGTGTCTCCCAGCTTGATGTCCAAGACCCTGCTTGATCTTGGCCCATCCACCCAGCCGCGCTCCAGGCTGTAGGTTCCTGCGGAAAGATTGATGCTCCCGCTAGAATCCTTCGGAATGCCGGTACGTTTCGTGGCAAACTGCACACATGCATGAGAATACGAGCTGATGTGCCAGCTGGTGCTGCTGTCGAAATACCCTTCGATGCCCGAGTCCATGACCAGAGGAACCGCATCTTTATACAAAATAAACGAGCCTTGGTCCAGATGACCGTGCCCGATTGGCTTTTCACTGGACATAATGGCAAAGTAACTTGTCTTCGAGCTGCCAAATCCCCTGCGGAAAATAGAGATCCCCGCATTCGGGAACTCCTTGGTGGAGCTTAGCTGCAGAGGCTTCAAGGGGGTATAACATTCACCCTTACTCAACATATTTTCCAATACGATGCCTTCTCCCCACAGCTTCTTGAACGGTTTGCCCGCCGCCACCCACGTATGATACATCCGGTCGGCGAGATCGCGGTCGATGGCGGCAATATCCGACACATATGCAGCGAAGCTTCCGAATTCAGCGCCTCCGCTCAGCATATGGTCGCCGAACGGCGGGGTACCGATTCTTCCCCCGAAATACGCATACCCCGGGGTCTGCATGTCGATACTGTAGCCGAACATCCTTGCCAGAGGTGTCGTCTCAAACCAATTGTCTCCCATGATATTTTGGGCAACCTTGGCATACCCGGCAAACCGCTCGAGCGCCGCATGGTGGTATCTGATTGATTCCGGCCATGAGGAATCCGGATTCACATTAAGCTCCAGCTGAGCTTTGAGGATCATGTTCGCGTTATACAGCCAAGTATGCCGATTCGGAAAATCAGTTAGCACCATCATCATATAACCGGTGCCGGCACACATATCCGTCTGCCAATTGCTGCATCCCCTCTGCGCTTCATACGGCGTCATCTCCGTCCGGTCCCGCAGATCCAGCATGTACCTGAGCATGTATTCCACCAAACCGTAAAACCGCGCCTTCTCCTCCACTGAAAACACCCCGGCTTCCTTAATGAAAGAGTAACTGACTGCAGCACTGCACAGCAGTCTGCCTCCCTGCACGGCACCGTAGCTGTCGCAGCCTTCCGGGCGCAAATTTGTGGCCATCCAATGCTCAGCACCCTGACAGAAATCGTGAAGGATGTACAGAGCTTGATGCTTTACCTTATGGGCGAAGACGATATCCTTCGTCATTGCATACTGAATGGCATCGCACTGCATGGCTAATTGAAACCTGCCTCCCGGAATCGAAGATTTCCGATTGAAGAAGTACTCGTATTCACCGACGATCTGTCCCGATTCATCCTTGTAGGTGATGAGCGTTTTCAGGCCGCGTTTGAGCTTGCCGTCGATTTTGGCGGCGAATGTCAGCGTATACCCTGCACCACCTTCTACCGCAAAATCCAGCCCATAGGTCCAGGTCCCCTCGTCCTGCGGAGTGGGATTGCAGATGTAAAGCGAATGCTTGGAATCCCCTTCCTTATGATAATGTGCCGTTTGTGACGATGGGTTAGCAGGCTCCGAAGCGTAGCGCTCACCGCCTCCGCAATACGGATATGTATCCTCCCACTTCATAACCGGATTGCCCTGCAGCGCAGCAGGCACCCAGTGAAATGGAGCTTGATCGCCCTCGTCGAAGCCGGCGTTTTGAATATCCAGGCTTCCCCCGCTTGCCGATAAAATCTCCAAATTATCGATCCATACGTGGCCGAGACCGTCCTGCTCATTTTCTTCGGCTGGCAGTATGAAGGATATAGCCGCTTTCACCGCACTTAAAGGCGGCTTAAAGTTAACGATTTTATCGGTAGAGCTCCATAAATAAAAATGCTCATTCAGGTCGTTGTAATCCGCTTGCCGATTCATAAGCATCTCAACAGCTTTCTGAATATAATCCAGGCTGTAAGTACCGGCAATACGGGCGATCTGATCGTACTGCTCACGGATCAACGGATCGCTTGCGATAACACTCTTTACTTCTTCGAAGGCGGCGCCCGTCAAATAGAGCGACGTCTCCCGATCCACATCGGTTCTCCATACACGGGAATGGCGGAAATCCCTTACACGGTCAAAGCAGTCCACAATAGCCAGAGCCAGCTCCTCGCAGCACCCTTCTGCCTCTGGATCGAAACGGCGATCCGCTTCTTCCACCGCAGCCAGCGAACGCTTGAGTTTGTCACAAGCTTCTACGTCGTGGGCTCCTATATCCGTCCCCAGCCTGGCATGCTGGAGCAGCTCGCTTGCTTTTTGCATGACAAAGCTTGCCTTCTGCGGAAGCTTTTCTTTCCCTTCGTAAAAGACATCCTGCTTCTCAAACCATGCCAAAGCCGGCTCCAAGCCATAATAGGTGTACACGCTGCCCTCTTGCTCAAAGGGAGGAACCATCGTAAACCGTTTGGTTGCAAAATGAATGGCTTCCTCCTCTCTTGGTGTATAAAACTGGCGGTTGCGCATAAACGGGAGAACACTCTCGCCCTTTAAAGCGCGTTGAGCTTCGCGAACCATGTCCGTCAAAGCCAGCTTGGCCCCGTTCGTGAAATACATTCCTCTCTCTCGAAGCAAATCATTAGCCCGTTCTATCAATCTCTGCAGCTTCTCTCTGTCCTTGGATACGGTTGTCATCGTTTCACTCCATCCTTCCTTGCTCGTGTTTGTTCTATTTTCCTATACATGACACGAGTTGGTAAGGACAGAAAAATGACGATTGGGTTGAATTATTACGATTTTCCCTATGATCTGGTGAACCCTCGAAGAAATTTCCGATACTTTCTGGAGAGCCCTAGTTATCCACAGAAATGTGCTGGCCATGATTTCCTTTGTTAATATTCTGCTTAAAAATTCTCTCATTAACGGTGCACTTTTCATTATTTATATTACTCTTAACAATTGTCCTTTGATGATGTTCTGCTGATACAGAAAATGAAGGTCTATACTAGGATCTTCTTTAGAAAAAATTCTAAATCCTTTTAATATATTTCCTTCTTCTTTTTGCGTAAACAGTCATCCTTTAACTGAACCTACGAACATCCCCTTATTGAAATGCTTCTGAAGAAACGGATAGATGACGAGCCGTAATCGGTTTTCTCATCATTATGGATCAACATTTGTCCTAAGAATACTTGAAGCGGCCACTTTGAATCGTTATTTAAATAGATAACGGCAGAAAAATAAGTATTCCAGTTCCCAACAAGATAAAACAAGGTAAACGTTGCGATCGCCGGTTTCGCCAAAGGCAGGATAATTGTTGCGAACATCCTCCACTCCCCACAGCCAACTATTCTCGCCGATTCCTTAAGTTCGTTAGGAAGAGCCGCGAAGAAGCTGCGCATAACGCTCACATTAAAAGGGGCGACTGCCGCTGGAATGATATGCTCCCCTTACGGTAGACAGGTGAAAAAATAAAACCTGTTTGTTGTAAGGGGAGCTTTTTCATGGCTAAAGGAAAATATAATGCGCTAGAGAAACTCAATATACTTGAAGAAGTGTCAAGGGGAGAGATTGGCTTTCTAGCTGCTGCTAAGAAATATGAGATCAACAAAACAACTTTGATGAAATGGCAGCGCCGCTACAAGCTGTATGGATATGAAGGTCTGAAGAGCCGTACACAGTACCAAAGTTACAGCGCTGAACTTAAACTCCAAGCGGACAAGAAACGGTTTACCTTGCCATTCAAGCACTTCACAAGGATGAATCAATGAGTATTCAGCATCTCTGCGAAATTACTAGAATTGCACGCTCAAGCTACTACAAGTGGTTAAATCACAAACCCAGCTCTCACGAGTTAGAGAATGAAGCCAATCGACGCGATGTGATACCGAATTCATAAAGCTGCCGAATCAGTCGTCCGACAGCTTTATGCTTTTAGCAGGAAGTAAATAAAAATCTATGGAAGCTTGATTTCAAGCTCGGTTCGATAGACGGATGAGATTCCGTCAGTATCTTCAAATTCGAATACGATCGAATCGGCGAAAGCATCGTCATGGTCTTCCCATTTCATCTGCAAAGGCATCGGCGCGTGCCCCGCGGGCACCCATCTAGCTGTTGCTCTGTACTTGCCGATCGGTATGTCTTTTAGACCGGCACCTCCCGGCACGGGGCCACCACGCTTCGTTATCGTTTGGCCTGCGCTTCCGTTAAGCAGAGGGCCGACAGGCGTGAGCGTAAATTCTACATCGGTCATCTCGAACTCAGGCATGGATTCTTCGTAAGGAGAAGTGAAATATGGATATACATAAATTTTTCCATCGAAATTTTTCCAGGTAAAATCACGAATTGCTCCTGTGCTTCCGGCGAACGGCTTATCAACGTCGGCATTTAAGTCAAAGCTGAATTCTTTGTCGTTATATTCTTGAGTGACTTTCGTTGTCAAATGCCAGGTTGTGGCGATTTGAGTCAGCTCGATCCGATAGTTCCCGTTGTCATCGGTGACACCTGCTAAATTGCTGTTGTAGAGCAGTTGGTTATCCGCATACACAACGACTCCTGACAGCGGATTGCCTTTTGCGTCGTGCACTTGTCCCTTCACGACATATGGCTCAGGCGCCCCCTGCGTTGGGGCAGGCGTCGGTGCAGGTGTAGGATCTGGAGTCGGGATCGGACTTGGCTCAGGATTCATTGTACCGCCGGCGTCCTCGATTCGAATCTTCCATACATTACCGCTGCTGGAGAAGTCGATTCGGTAGCCGCTATTCTCCGATACAAAGCGCAAAGGCACCATGGTGCTTCCGTCAATGATCTGGGCAGGAACGTCAAGAGCAATATGGCTATCGTTTACGATTGCATTCTTGCTGTCGATCGTAAGTTCAATGGAGAGGCCGTTCTTCGTTCCGATTGCCTTCCGGTCGCCATCATTTTCCACCCATTGCACAGTAAAACCGAGAGTTTCAAACAGTTTGCGGAACGGAACTAGGGTGCGGCCTTCTTTTACGATAGGCTGTGCATCTTCAAAATGAAGCTCGGTTCCTTTAAAAAATATTTGGATTGCAATATCCTTCGAGCTTTCCGCCGAAGCAGGAACAGGAGCTGGAGTCGGAGTTGGTGAAGGCATTGGACTAGGGATAGGAACAGGAGTCGGACTTGGAACCGTTGTTGTTGAAGGAGCAGCTGTTCCATCCGTTATCATTGGATTCATGTATTTGATTGGTTTGGATACGATCGTGCCCTGCGGCGTCTCGATTTCCAGCACATAATACTGCGTTTCCTTGATCGTGCCGTTATTGCTGGCATATAAATCAAAGGTAAGTTCACCATTGAACTCGCCGACCGGCTCGTTCACGTTTTTCCGAAAACCCGGATTAATGATTTCACTTTCATGGGTCGTGCCCGACGATTTCGTAACTGTTTTGTCCTGCACGATCCCTAGCAGCCATCCGGTGGTAGCGCGGTTCGTCCGCCAAACCCCTTGATAATTATCTTTGCCGTAAGCGTCGGTCGAACGAAGGACGATGGATTTGATCGTCTTTTTCTCAGTCAGACTGAGCTTAAGGCGGAAATGGCCGTCCTTGTTGCCTTCTGGTGTGAAATCCGCGCTGCCGACAACGTCTGTAGCTGTATCGAGCAGGCTGAACTCCTTGAAGGATACTCCACTTGGAGACGTTTCACCGAATGCGAAGGCGATGCCCGAAAATAACAACGATCCAGCCATAACAGAACCAATAATCGTGTTGCGAATGTTTTGATTTTTTCTTAGAAACATATTAACCAATCCTCCTATGCATCAGTAAAGCAACTATAACGAAATAATTTCCAGCGAGGTATTATCCTTAGGGATAAAACGGTATATACTTAGGTTGAATATTGATCGTATTACCATCTGAGGCAGGGATGAAGATGAAGGATCTGTTGAGCCGTGTTCAACAAAAAGAGAATGACTTTCTTGTCGGCCGTGACAGCGAAACCGAGCAATACCTCCGCTTTTTAAAAGGTGAAACGGTAGATGATAAAAACATTTGGAATCTTTTCGGTACAGGAGGCGTAGGCAAAAGTACCCTGTTGGATACCATGCGAAGAATGTCCGTACGACCAGACTGTGTTTTTTTATATTTAGATAGCCGTGATTTTCATCATACTCATGACGAACTTTGTAAACGACTGCTGCAGCAATGCCCGTCCCCTTTTTTAACTCAAAATAAGGATGGCGCCAATCCAAGCGAGTCCTTTATATCCACAATACAAGAGCTCTCGCAGAGCGCTCGGGTAACCATCGCATTTGATACCTACGAAGAAATGGATGATCTCGATACATGGCTGCGGGAACAGCTGATTCAGTGGCTTCCGAATCAAGTCTTAGTTGTTATTGCCGGCCGCACCCCGTTAAAGGGACATTGGCAATTGTCACCGGCATGGAGAGAGCGGGTCAAACGAATTCCCCTCGGTTATTTCGACCGTCAGAAGTCGTTCGCCTATTTACGCAAATGCGGAATCTCCTCATTGGATCAGCAAAAGAAAATGTGGTCCCTCACGAAAGGACATCCGCTGGCATTATCATTGTCAGTCTCGGCGTTCTCCGGGAACACGGATGATTGGGAGGACTCTGGCGGGGAAGACTGGTTCGATCAGCTTGTAGAGCTTTGGTTCAGGGAGGTGCCAGATCCGGACATTCGGCAGTGGGTCGAGTCTGCTTCTGTTCTGCGCAAATTCGATCAAGAATCTTTGTCTTTCATTAGCGGGAAGTCGATTTCATCTGACATGTTTACCCAATTATGCCGATTATCGTTTGTCCGCAAAGCGGCTAGAGGATGGATGCTTCATGACCTAATGAGGGATGCCGTATGCAAGATGTTAAAGGAACGATCCCCTTCACGGTACAAGAGCTTACTTGTACGCTGCGCGGCTTATTATAAGTCGCGAATAAACCAGTCTCCTCGAGACGGAAGCGTTTCATGGGAGTTAGGGGAACTCTTTTGGTACATTGGCAATGCCACCATTCGCTGGATCCTCTCTCCTTCAGCAAAAGGGCAATATTACTGGGAACCAATAACGGAGGATAATGTGATCCAAGGGGAGCGGTACATTAGGCGCAGGTATGCCGAGGCTCTTCCGGTGGTTAGAACCGAAGTTGATCCTGTTTCCGATCAAATCATCGAACAGAAAATGGACATACATTTCGATTTATCCAAATTAGATTCGATTCATCTGCGAAGTTATCTTGACATAGATCATGAGATTGTTAAACTGCTTCGGACGAATGAAGGCCAGATCGTCGGATTATCGGTGATTTTTCCGATCCATTCAGAAACAATGCCTTACCTGCTCGCTGATCCCTTGGCTTCACCTTTTTTTAAAAGCCTTACTCCTTCAGAATTGGAACATTTCCTTGTACCTGCCCATCGGCCAGCTGGATGGTTTATTCGGATCATCGATATTGCTAACTCAGAGGATGCGACACTCACGATGGAAGCCATTTCTTTATTGTTCTCATTCATGATTTCCGGTGGCTTTTTGATTGCCTCCCCACCTCCACATCCGTTGTTCATCCAGCCGCATCTGGACATGGGCTTTCAGGAAGTTCCCAACGTCAAACACTGTTATTATGACGGTGTGACACCAACATCAACCTATGTGCTAGACACAAGGGGAAACAAGCTTGAGTTGTTGTTGGAGGGCCTATTACAAAAAAGCGGCATGCAGGACTTGGCACCAGCAGACGAAGAAACGTCACAGCCTGATACCCAATCCACGACTTTGAAAGAAGCGGATTTTACGGATATACTAACAGCGAGGGAAAAAGAAATTGTACAACTCGTCGTTCAAGGGCAATCAAATGCTGAAATTGGCGCAAATCTATTTATAGCTGAAGTAACCGTTAAGAAGCATCTTAAATCCGTATACGAAAAACTCCGAATTAGCAATAGAACCCAGTTACTTCGAATGTATTTGACACATGGGGGATGAATGCCAAATAGATTTAATAAGGTGAAAACCCGCTCTATGGCGGGTTTTTCGATATGGAATCTAACGCGGCTTCAGTCTTCCGTACAATAAATTTGATAGAGACGTTCTTTGATGCCCAAGCGTCTGGCGATCAGATAGAGAAATCCAAACAGTCCCTGTTGTACATATTTAGGGATTCCGGGCAAATAGCTTTCACCGAGTTGAAAGATGATCGCCAAGTCAAGCATGTTTCGCGGTATCCCATAGCAGAGAAAGAATCGGAAAACATTTTCCCGAGAAAAACATATCGATTAAGAGTCTTACTACTTGATTAACCGCCGACTCCTCCGGCAGCACGCCATTTTTCTGGTAAAACAAATCAGGAGTACTCATAAAAATAATATTAACGAAAAAAATCCCGAACACAGCCCATCCCCGCAAAATGTCAATTAATGAAATCCGGTCAGCTGTCGTTGTAGGTTGAATTATCATGATAACATTCCTTCCTTTTATATTCTTATCGGGGGCCATAAACGTACTGTAACGAATTTCTTTGCGATAACCTATTATCCTTAGGGATAAATCCGATCTATACTTAAGGTGGAATTTAAGTAAAAATTATTTCTTGCCAGTGTCAGCCCATACAATGGAATTACAGGGTTAGGCAAATATTCCGGAGGTGCATAAATGGCAGATCAAACGGGCATTCAACCGCTTATTTGGGATATGGACGTGAATGGGAATCTGTTCACCGTTAACGCGGCATTGCTGTGGGACGTAGGAAGTCATCCTCGTTGATACGGAGGTTCCTGGTCAGCTGGGACTGATACAAGACCAAGAAACTGCCAATCCTTATGGCAGCTTCTCTAATTATGTTTATTCAACAAGCGTTCCTTCGTTAGTTCAACGGAACGTCAATATAGCTTGTTTGTATGCCTTAGTCACTACCCCATATCTGTTCCCATCAGGATCCTGAACTGAAATTCCTCGCATTCCGTCGAACTCCTCAATCTCGCCAACATTGGCTTCTCGCTGCCGCAGCAGGTTATGTGCCAACTCAACATCGTACGTATGAAAGTTATAAAACTGTCCTACACCATAATCATTTTTCGGAAAAGGTATCTGTTCAATGTTATAGGAAAGCACGAGACATACACTTGACACTTAGAAAAAAGTGTTTTGCATATGGATATCTTTTTGTAAACCATATAATAGTTCGGAATTAACGGCATTATTCATTAACGTAATGCTGCCCGTTACTTTAATGAAACAAGGGACAGCTGCCTAGCGCGGCGATCTGTCCCCTATTTTTGCACTATCGTTCTCCGTTAGCGAAGGTAACGACCGAATTCATGATCCGTGACTCGGCTAACGCTGACAGACTTGTATGAAGAAATCCAGACAAATGGTTTATCTATCAATGAAATAGTCGTTCAATTTACCAGGGGGGCATTCATAAAAACGCGCCACGAAAGGATTGGTCCCTTCGTGGCGCTAGAGGCCGTGATGCCTGGGATAAACTTGTATTCCCTATTGAAGTGCTCGAACGTGACGATTGAAACGAAATTTTGTCCTATTGGCTGTGACTAGCCCTTTGTAACTAAAGTGCCAGTCGAAGTAGTACCACTGACCGAGCTTGTTGTTTCTAGCCTCTCAGCTGAATCTCATAATCTGTAACAATCTTTCCATCGTACTGAATAATTTGGCCATTTTGATTCTTATTAGACAGGATAATGTCGGTACTTTTCTGCCCAGCGGCTTCGGGAGACTTGACAAATCCGCCGTGCGCACCCGCTTCCATGCCGTTCAAGTCGGTTGCGACAGCGCCAGGCATGATGCCGAAAATCTGGCGATGGCTGCCCATTTTTTCAAATTCGTAAGCATAAGTCAGTGTCATCACGTTAAGTGCTGCTTTGCTTGTAATGTAAGCGAGCGGGTGCCAAAAGTCAGTCGGCGAAATCGGAACGGTGATATTGACGATTTTCGCGTTGTCTGTCAGAGATGACAGCAGACTTTTGATGAGCTCATGTGTGCCGAGAAAATTCGTTTCCATCGTCGTACGTAAATCCTCAGTTGTATAGTCAAATGTGCGCTTTGCGAGGTCGAGTGCCGCGCGCCCAGGCTTGACACTATCAGGAATTCCAGCATTATTGACCAAAATATCGAGCGAGTTAACCATTTTAGCCGCTGCGTGCAAGCTGTCAAGATTATTCAAATCAATCTTGATGAACGTTGCTGATATGTCTTCTGCGGCAAGTTTGTCGACTGCTGCCTGCCCACGGGCTTCATCACGCGCTCCAACGAGAATGTCATAGCCACGCTTACCAAGACTTCGAGCGATTTCGAAACCGATTCCTTTATTTGCGCCAGTAACGAGTGCTTTCATAGTGGGCTCCTTTTCTTTTTTTGCTTAATACAAGACATTATAACTTAACGATAGAATCAACAGCATCCTCCGAAACGTCTCAAATCCTTCTGATACGATGCGTTTCTGCGTTGGATGGATCGTTAATCATGAATTGTTGCTCCAGTCAATCCGCTATGAGTGCAGCTATGAAATTGAGTGGGCTTCACGGTCTGCCACATTTGGATTCTCAAATCCCCATTCCAATTTTAACCAAGTTAATTGTAATTCAGAAATCGGAAAATATGCAAATTTTTTAATTATTAACAATTAGAAACGAAATATTATCAATTTACCACAGGTCATTCAAGTAATCTGCCCGTTAGCGTGGAAACGGCAGTCGATCGTTGATATGCTCCCCTTACGGTAGACAGGTGAAAAAATAAAACCTGTTTGTTGTATGGGGAGCACAATATGGGTCGGCTGCTGCTGTGATTTCTACAACGGTTTATCTGGTACCCAAACGATCCCACTGTAAGTTGAAATATGATACCAATTGGTCCCCTCTGGGGAAATCCATTTTTCAAAAGAAAGGGCTTCCTGATCTTTAAAGGCCCCTGCTTCATGGGCAACCTCTCCTGTTAGTGGGAAGAAGTAGGTTTTTGTTTCTGAGGTTAATTGTATTTTCTCTTGTGTTAATGTAATGCCATGAGGTCTTTCCAATGGTGCTCTATCAAGGTTGACCACTTTCCAACCGAATGGGGTTTGAATACGTGCCCAGCCTTCATTTATTCTGTCTGCTGCATATGTTCCTGGTTGCAACCAATTTTGCAAACTTATGCTTGACCCACCGTCGATGTCAAAATAACGTGTGGCTGTTCGGAGTATAATTTTTTCGTTATCTAAATCGGATTGCATTAACGGACCACTCTCAGATTCAAATAAAGGATACGATTTAACCCACTTATAAGTTCCATCATGTGTTTGAATTTTGAACCAGCTATAAATTTGAGTCTTGATGTTAAAAACGGAACTTGCAACCGCTTGAACTATTCCAGGAGTTGCTTTCACACCTTTACCCTGAACTACATAGGGTTGATCATAAAGCAATTCGTTCCCAGTCATTTTAATGACTCTGTCGGTTGATCTCTCCTTGGTCTGAAAGTTTTCCGGAATAAAAGGATCGACAATCCACTTCTCCCCCTGTTGTTTTGTAGAAATTCGGTACCACATAGGAGCTTCCAACATTGCCTTTCCCGTATGAGCCCCTTTGTATAAATAATTATAAATGGCAGTAACATGTACTTTTTGTGGCGAAATTATATCTTTAGGTGATTCTGAGTTGGAAAAAATACCGACATCGGGTTGGTCATATAACTTCATATCTTCAACAAGGGTAATGTCCCTGTCTTCCTCCCAATAGCCGCCAGCAGTAATTCTGCTATCATCCTCTATCCATTTTTCTCCGATCCAGGTTTTTATACGTATATATTCTTTACCTTGGATGTTTGCTAAACAATTCGAATCATTCAGAGTACAAGCCACTTCTACCATCTGCATACCGGAAATTGAGCCAGCAATAGAATTTGGATTTCTATAATCATCCAACAGTTTCGTCTCGGATAGAACGACTAGCTGTCTATTCGACATCAAATCGATTGTTGCGTTCGCTGAGGTGCCTAAAAAACTGAACGTACCGTACAATACTGACATCGCCACTGCATATTTAACAACTTTTTTCATACACATACACCTTTCTCTATATAACCTTTGTTATTATCCCAATTGGATAATTATACTAAAACCACCTTATTCACGAATATGCTTTACAAAATCTTCACTCAGTTATCCATACAAAACTGCTCATTAAAGAGACTTAAATAACTCGAATTCATTGACGTGGATATATGGATTAGTTTCAAAAATTCAGTTTAGTTCGCAACAATATTATGATTGAATACGTCTACATTTACAACATTAGGTAATGGCATTTGCTCTCAACGAGGCGTCTTTGTGTTGTGAAAGTTTGATGCACAAATCTTGAGCAAACTTCCAGTTCGGATGATACATTCCTACGAATAAGGGGAGTATCTTCAGTTCATGAATGTCATTTCTAGCCAGTCATTGATCTCGTCATTTGTTAATTCATCCAGAGGCTTGTAATTGTAAAGCGGATCTGGCTCCTAAATCGCAAACAGCATCAAAGAACCCCCTTCCGTTTTCTTAAAACGTCGAAGGGGGTTCTACTGATATGGGAATCCCTAACTAATTCTTACTTCATAAACGAGCAAATCACCAAAATCATCATCGGGTACGGCATAAAGCCTCAATACCTGATCTGTCAATTTCACATAGACCGGATTCCGGGTAATAACATGTCCTTGTGGCGAAAATTCCGCTACCGGCACTTCGTGAATGAGTTGGAATGTCTGCATATCTACGAAAGCTAATCCGCCCAATTCATACTTCGTCACACTACGGCTTATAGACGCGGGCAGCTCCGCGATACCGCTAAGCAGCATACAGCCTCCGCCCACATATTGTCCGTCCTGATAATCGATAAAATGGCTCGAATTCGGTGCCTCTTGCAGCAAGTCCCCTGTAGGAGTCCATGTAAAAAATCTGCGTGATCCCCAACTTTGGCCGATTAGTGTGCCGTTGTGACGGTTACAGATCAAGCCGCCGATATGATTAGGGAACCTGAAAGCCTCTTCAACCACCAGTGTCTCCATGTCTAATTTATAAATGATTGATTGACTATGGGGCCGGTACTCGGCTACCGGAATCCAGATATGGCGTCCGTCCGTATCGATTCCGCCTGGATGGTACATAGCCCCTTCCCCTAATTGAATGTCATGCAGCAGCTGACCTTGCTCATCCATGACATAAAGGTGCCCTGTTCCCTTACCTGCTGTACGATCGTAGCCGTGCCCGGCTTCGCCGGTTGGAACAGGAGCTTCTGACAGTTCTACGGATGACAAATAAAATAAGCCGCCGCTATAAACCATGCCTTGGGGATGATAGATCTGAAACGGCAGTCGCAATCGCCCGGTCTGTTTCCATTGTGTATGGCGTGTTAATTGCTGGAACACTTCTTGGAATCTCGTACTTTCCATTCTAGGCAGTCCTTTCCCGGATTTTCTTAGCATAGCGAAAATCATTGTTCCCTAATCTATGAGCGTTCCTCTTGAATCATACTGCGAATGTAGAAATACCCCATGAACGAGCAGAGCACGAACATGAACACCGCCGTTGCACTCGTTCTGCCAATCTCCTTGTATACGCCGAACATTTGTTCCATGGCAACCCCCAGCACTTGCGGCGCATTCGGTCCCATGAGAAACGGTGCTGTGAAGCCGCCGATAATACCCATAAAGACGAACGTCATGGTGACAAGCATCGTTTTGTAAGACAGCGGAATAATGAAACGCAGGAGGATCTGCAGCCTTCCGGCACCGGCATCCTTGGCGCTTTCCACGATCGAATTCGGTATCCCCGAAAGCGCTGAGCTGAGCATCATGGTGGCAAACGGAATATTAAACCACAAGTTGGCAAGCAATATCCCCGAGTAACTGTATATGATTTTCGGAAAATACTCCCCGCCCGCCAGTAACACGAACCTAGCCAGCCAGCCATGATTGCTGTACATCGAGATCATGCCATAGGTTCCAATAACCGATGGAATAAACATGGGGATAAAATACAGTCTCTTGATCCAATCCATAATTTTACCCTGGTTGAACCGCAAGTACATAGCCAGCATGTAACTGACGACAATTACAATTATCATGGATACGATCGTCAGGCTGAGCGTAAAGCTTATATTGCGCTGCATGAAAGGATCTGTGAATAGAAACACATAGTTACTTAGCGTAAAGCTTCCGGTATTATCGTCCTTAAAGCTCTCCTGAACGGCCAGGAGGATCGGAATCACAACGACGAGCAGAAGTATGAGAAAAGAGGGGATAACCATGGCTATCCCCAACAGGTTACGTTGTTTATTTGCCATCACCGGTATTAATTGCCTCCAGCCACTTCCCGCTGCCAGCGCTTATTGATTTCATCGCCAAGTGAGCCAATAGTGAACGTACGGTAGCCTTTGGCCACACTTTCAAATTTCTTCTGCAGATCCGCAGGCATTTCCGACCATTTGATGCCCGGGTATCCGTACATTTTGTTAATCACGACCGTCTGTGCTTCCGGAGTCAGCGCGTAATTGACGAACTTTTCAGCCGCCTCTTTTTTCTCCGACATAGCCGGAATAGCAATGTAAGAAGGTCCTCCTGTAAAAGCAGGCTCGATTTGCGTCAGCTTGATAGTATCAGGCAGTGTTTTCTTGCTGATCTGCTCAAGTCCCATATCCGACCAAGCCGGAATCATATCGACCTCACCGCTTGCAAGGATGTCGAGTGTACCTTGGTTTTTCTTTGGGTAAACCCCTTTTTGATACATATAAGGGCTTAGTTCTTTGAGCAGTGCAAAGCCTTTATCCCATTCCTTCATGATCGACGGATCTTGATTATGAACCGCCTCAGCCGGCAGGAAGTTATAAATCGCCGTTTGGACGAAGGAGGAGCCGGAACCGCCGGTTGCCGGATCGTTGTAGGCAAACTTGCCGGGATGCTTGCGAATCCAGTCATACAGCTCATCCACCGTTTTCGGAGGCATAGGAACATTCTTGCTGTTGTAAGCCAGGACAACGGAGGATGCCCGGTAAGGCACAGCCAGTTGATGCACATCGTTCATATAGGCTGCATCCACCTTGCTCAAGTTAGGGATCAGCGAGGTGTCCATTTTCATCCATACCCCGTCTTTTTCCCCTTTGGTCAAATTGCTTAGACCCGTTTCGAACAGATCGATATCAATGCTCTTCTGCCCCGCTTTTTTAGCGCCCAGCACTTTATCGATCGCCGCGCTTTCCGCTTGTCCATCCGGCAGATGCACCAGCTTCACCTTAATGCCCGGATTGGCTTGTTCGAATTGCGGCGTTAGCGTTTCCCACATCTCTTTCACATTGGCTGAACCTGAGAAATAAAAATTAAGTTCAACCGGCTTCGCGTCTTTCTTGTCCCCTTGCGCCGCGCTTGGCGCCTGGCCGGTTGCCGACCCCGATGCTGTCTGCTCGGCTGCCTTGCCGCAGCCGCTTAGCACAACGGCCACTGCCAGTCCGCCAATCACCAGTTTCTTGCCATTTAACAGCCTCTTCATCCATTTCTTCACGATAATGCCTCCTTAGAATTTAAAATTAAAATGCGGTTACCCGCATAAAGCCAATTGGAATGGATTGACCATGCTCCATGGATGCTGCTTGTTCTCTCGGTACGAACAGCTTGACTGTCCCCGCTATGGTATCGGCCGAAACCTCGGCATAATGACCAAGCACCATGACCTGACGGATTGAAGCTTGAAACGAAGGCTGCCGCTGCGCTTGAACGGCGTCCAATAAGCAGATGTCTTCAGGTCGGATGGCGGCTGTAACGGCCCCTTCGACCGGACGCTTGACGGCAAACCGCCGGCCTTGAATATCCACGACTCCGCCTTCGCCTTGAGCGGACAGGAAATTCATTCGACCGATAAATTGCGCTACAAACAGCGACTCGGGATGATCGTAGATGCGCTGTGGCGAGTCCAGCTGCTCGATGCGCCCGCTGTTCATGACGACGATCCGGTCGGAGATGGAGAGAGCCTCCTCTTGATCATGCGTAACGAATACCATAGTCAGCCCTGTACTCGCTTGAATCTCGCGCAGCTCCTCGCGCATTTCCAGACGCAGCTTGGCGTCAAGTGCGGAGAAGGGCTCGTCGAGGAGCAGCACTGCCGGATCCAGGAGCAAAGCGCGGGCGACGGCGACTCGCTGCTGCTGACCGCCGGACAGCTGACTGGGCATTTTTTTCTCCGTGCCGGGCAAGCGAACTAGATGCAGCACCTTATCGACGGCCGACCGAATCTCTTCCTTCTTGCAGCCTCTGATTTTCAAGCCGAATGCAAGATTGTCGTGGACCGTCATGTGCGGCCAAAGGTTATAGCTTTGAAAGACCATGGCGGTCGGCCGCTTTTCCGGCGGAACCTTCAAGACGCTTTGGCCTTCAATGAGGATGTCGCCGCTATCCGGCTCCAGGAAGCCGCCAACAGCCCGCAGCACGGTGGTCTTGCCGCAACCGGACGGTCCCAGCAGGGTAACGAGCTCACCTTTGAACACATCCAGACTTACCCCCTTCACGCCATCCCCTGTTTTAAATATTTTGTGGAAATTCCGAATCGAAAGCTGTGGTTGTTCCATTGTCATACGTTCCGGCGCCTCCTATTTCATTGTGAATCCGCTGGACATCACATCCGCATTGATGAAACGGCGCGCTGCCAGCAGGAGCAGAATCGTCGGCAGTGTCAAAATGATGGAAAAGACGCCGCCGGCGGTAGTCGGGTAGTTTTGAACAATTGTATACATAATGAGCGGCATGGTACGGAAATCGGGAATCCCTACCATGAAAGTGCCCTGCGCCTCGTCCAGGGAAGAAAGAAAGGTAAAGATGGAGGCCACCACGATGCCTGGAAGCGCCATGGGCAGGGTAATGTACCAGAAAACCCGAAACGGTCCAGCGCCTGCATCACGGGCGGATTCTTCCTGGGATTGATGCACGTTCTTAAACGCTGCTGCGGGAATCCATGTCATGTACATGAGTGTATTGACCATGTGGATCAAAACAACGCCTATAAACGTATTCATCAGGTGCAACTTAAAAAAAAGCACAGCGATGGACACATACAGACCCATTTTGGGGAAGGCATGGGTTAACAAGAATGAGAAGAGGAACATCTTGCTTAACCGAAATCGAATTCGGGCAAATGCGTAGGCGGCAGGCAAGCAAATCACAATGGACAACAGCGTCACTACGGTCGCAATACCGAACGAGAGTGAAATCGATTCAATGACTTCGTTCTGCTTGAACACGTATGCCCACCAAGTAAATGACCACTCCTGAGGCAGTACGGCTGGATATTGCCATTTACCGGAAAAAGCCAGAACTAATAAGTTAATCAGCGGTCCCATAAAAAAAAGGATAAAAAGGAGAAGAATCGCCCACTCCATCCATGCTTTGTAAGAGACAGCTCTAAGCTTCCAACTCATATGCGCTCCTTTCGCCTCCTAAGAGGTATAGACATCTTACTCATCTGATCATACATGGCTATCGTTAAATGATCGTCAACTGGACATAATAGTTTTGTAAAGAAAAGAACCCCAATCTGTGAAAGATTGGGGTTCTCCGCCATGGCCCGTGCGCTCATGTCGTCCGCCGGATATTGAATGTAAACACATCGTTGCGCAAGTAATCTAACGAGTATAGGACCGGCATATTCGTCTCGTCGTAATGCACTTGCTTCAGCAGCAATACGGTCGTCTGCGGATGCTGAAGCAGTCGCTGGCTGTTGCGGTCGATGTGCAGAGGGACACAAATTTCAGAGTCAGCGGTCACGATTTTACGACCCAGCCGTTTCTCAAAAAATAGCAGCAGCTTACCTTGAAATTCATCGTGATCAAAGGAATCGCCTGCAATTTCGCTCGGGATCATGTTGATGGAAAAAGCAACCGGCTCGCCGTTGGCGGTATGGACGCGTTCCATCTTAACGACAGGATCGCCCGGTTGAAGACCGAGTGCTGCGGAGGCCTCGATCGTACAGCCCTCTTTGGTGAATGAAATGCGGCTTTCTCCTTGGTCCAATTGGGCTGTCTGAATCATTGCCCCAATGCTAGATAGGCGCTCCAGCGAGCTTGGAATCGTTGGAAGCGGCTGAATCACGAACGTCCCCACGCCATGCTTAACGAGCAGTCTTCCTTCCTGTTCAAGCATCTTGACGGCATTCCTGAATGTCTCCCGGCTGACACCGAACTCTTTGGCCATCGAAATCTCGGAAGATAAACGCTCACCGATTCGAAGCTTGCCGGAATCCATCATCTCCATGAGGGATTGTTTGACCCATTCATGTTTCACTTGCATAACAAAGAACAACTCCTCTAGACATCAAGTTGTATCTTCATTGTGAAGCACATCTGAATTCGCTGTCAAGCCCTATATTGGATTTGCCTGTCGTCACAGCGCCACTTTTACTTCCCCAGTGAATGTTTGAACCTTCGTATCGGCATTTCTCTCACGTAAGAGTAACTTTCAGGAAAACTGTGTTACTTGATGATTTTTTGCCTGCATGGCATGCAAAACAGGCTGCCTCCAAAATTCTGCGCCAGCCTGTTTATACGATTACTGAACCTTTATACCGTATGGCAGCGCCGGAACTCTCCGGGCGTTTCTCCGGTCATTTTCTTAAACATCCTGATGAACGAGGTGCCGTTACGGTAGCCGATCTGTTCCCCGATGTTCTGAATGCTGAGGTCGGAACCGACGAGCAGTTCCTTAGCCTTCTGAATCCGAACTCGGTTCATATGCTCGCTGAAATTCGCCCCTGTCTTCTCCTTAATATATACCGACAAGTAAGCACTGGACATGTCCAGCTTCTCCGCGATCAAATCCAGCGAGATGTCCTCCGAATATTGGGTTTCCGTCATTGTCAGAACATACTCGATCACGTCGTCTTTATCCGACTTCTTCATTTGCACCCAGTTGGCATAAACAGGCACAAGCGCGTCAAAAATCCCTTTAAATTCCGCTAACGTAAAGCTGGTATTCAGTTCCTTCCTCAGTCTTACGACTTCGTTCCTGACTGTACTCTCCGCTTCCTGCTGCTCCAATGATTTCAGCATACGGGAAGCCCAGGCTTCACTGAATTGGCGAAACTGAGCCAACGTCGCCTGACTTCGCGCCATCGCTTCAAGCATGCGATGTACGGCGTGGAGGCACATTCTCCCATTGCCGGCTTGAAGATGCGCGTACAATTCCTGCTCCTGCTCCGTCGTAAAAACATACTGAAATTTAGCGGCCTCCTGCTTGAGAATAATTTGTGACTCATCCTGCGGACGGGCCTGTTTCAGCATACCCGACACCTGTTCATAAGCGGTATTCAGCTCGGCGCTCTGTTCGAAAACAGAACTGACGGCCATCATGATCAGGCAGGTTTGACGGTCTTTATCCAATGTTTCCTTGAGCTGCTGCAGCGCCTCCGGCATTCGGTCCGTCTCATTCTGCCGGAAGACAACGGAGATGATCTGATCATTCTCGATTTGGAACGTATAGGCATTCAGCTCATGCTCGGAGAGGACGATTTCAATGTATTCCCCGATATACCGTTTAATATCCTCGCCCAGCCCTTCCATATTTCTCGCATTCAGCTGATACAGAATGAGCGAGAAGGGTCCCTCCGCCTGAGCAAATTCGCGCCATTCCGAGATGCCCACATGAAGCGATTTCAGCTTCGCGATATAGCCGTAATTGGTCAGCAGCGAGGTACTGTTTCTCAACTTGTCATGAATCCTTGTCCGTTCTTCCGTCAGCTTGTCAATGTGCTTGCTGATCGTTTCAAACTCATGAATGGGAGATTCCATCCGCAGCGGCTGTCCTTCGGGGTGCTGCAGGGAAGCGATAATCCGTTTCACCGGTGACTGAAGCCGACGGCTGAACCAGTAAGACATCACCATCGCGATGGCAATGGAAATAACCAGAACGACAATCTGCGTAACCCTTAGCTTATAGATCTGCGCGGCGATGTTCGCATAGGGAACAGCCGTCACATAGCGCAGGTGATTTTCCGCGTCCTCGTGGATGAAGAAATAGCGATTCTGGAATAACTGGTACGATTCGCCTGCAGCGAACACCGGAATTTCCTCTATCGATGCAAAAGATTTTGAGCGGTAGAGATTCCCGCCCTCCTCGGTTTGAATCAGGAACGGAACATCGCCCAGCAGCGCCTGGTTCAGCTTGTCTGCGTCCAGCATCGCGATGAGCGCATAATTCGCATTAGGCAGCTTAAACGAGAACGGAATGTAAGTTTTGTTCTCTTTGCTGAAATTATCGAGCGGGTACGCCTCGGCCGGGTGCATATAATAGTTCCTTGGACGCTCGAATTCCTCTTTCCAATAAGCGAGGTCGTAAGGCGCATGAAAGTTCGTCAGGGAATTCAGGGCAACCTCCGTGCTGCTGCCCTCCTTGTCCGCCATGAACCCATTCGAGCGGTACAGCACCATCAGATTATCCATGTAGAATAGCGGGTTACCGGCAGTTTCCCTCAGCTGACGCACCATATCGACTACAAGATAGTAATTGGCGTTGCCGTTCTCGCCCGCAGTCAGCTGCGCGTTAAATTTGGTAATCGAGTTATCGTGATACATCTGGAAGAGTACGGTTCTCAGACGGTTGAAATGACTGTTGTAGCGCTCCGCAGCCTGGTTCAGCATATGCTCATTGGAACGAATGATTTCCTGCTTGATATTCTCTTTAAAAAAAGAAAACAGGACGAAATTAAAAACCGATAACAGCATAATGATGGTCAAAAAACTGATAAATATGCGGACGAGAAACGATTTGCTCTTCTTATTCAAGAGTTCCATGACGCCCCTCCTTATCCTCTTAATCTCTTAAACACCATGCTAGCAGGTCGTAAAAGCAACAATCAAC
The DNA here is from genome assembly GCF_031456485.1 of Bacillus sp. 3255. Taxonomy (NCBI): domain Bacteria; kingdom Bacillati; phylum Bacillota; class Bacilli; order Caryophanales; family Bacillaceae; genus Bacillus; species Bacillus sp. 3255. The sequence continues at coordinate 371,344 of NZ_JAVDUS010000003.1, read as the reverse complement.
ACCTTTACAAAACCTTATCATCCGCTGAAAAAAAACCGTTCAAACCAAGTCCTGTAAGGAACTATCCCCTTTCTTCCGCTCTGGAAATCAAAGAATCAGTCTATTGCCTAAAAAAGAGTCAATTTCTTTTCTGCCAGCCACGGTCTATGATCAACCATGAAAACGAAGAAAGGAGGTGTGACGCTTGGATCGCATCAAGCCGGTAGGCAAGACACATTCGCGAAAAAGTTCCCTCGGACAGCGCCAAAGAAAACGCTGGAAGGAAATCACGCGGAACTGGGATTTATATGTGCTGATCTCTCCGGTGATTGTCTTCTTCGTCCTATTTGAGTATGTACCTATGTACGGATTGCAGATTGCTTTCAAACAATATTTCGTGACCAAAGGAATTTGGGGGAGCCCGTGGATCGGACTTGATCATTTTGCGCGCTTTTTTGAAAGCTTCTATTTTTGGCGGATTCTGTCCAATACATTCTCCATTGGGGTTTATCAGATAGCCGCAGGATTCCCTGTACCTATTCTGCTAGCGCTGATGGTCAATGAGATTGGACGCAAGAAGTTCCAGAAATGGATTCAAACCATTCTGTATGCTCCACATTTTCTATCTACCGTTATCGTGGTAGGGTTAATGATGATCTTCCTTTCGCAGGAAAACGGACTGGTCAACCACGTTCTGGTTTGGATGGGCTTCGAACCCATTGCTTTTCTGACGAATCCGGACTGGTTCAAAAGCATGTACGTGACTTCCGGCGTATGGCAGCAAATGGGCTGGAACTCCATCCTATATCTCGCAGCACTGGCCAGCATCGATCCCCATCTGCATGAATCCGCGCAAATGGACGGTGCCGGCAGACTTCGGCGTATCTGGCATATTAATTTGCCGGGACTCAGACCCACTATTATTATTTTACTTATTCTAAATATGGGGACGGTACTTGGCGTCGGATTCGAGAAAATTTATTTGCTGCAAAACTCTTTGAATAGTCAGGCGTCCGACGTAATCTCTACGTATGTGTACCGGAGCGGGATTCTCGGAGCGGAATATGGCTTCTCTGCGGCAGTCGGCCTCTTTAACTCGTTGATCAATTTCGTGATGCTGGTTGTGGTTAACGCCATTGCCCGTAAAACAAGCGAAACCAGCTTATGGTAGAGGAGACAATCAATGAAGCAAAGCTTGATGGACCGTATTTTTATCCTGTTGGTTTATAGCATCTTACTCGTAGTCATACTGATCGTGCTGTATCCCTTGTATTTTGTGCTGATCGCCTCTTTCAGCAATCCGCAGCTGGTGCTGAACGGAGACGTCTGGCTGTGGCCGAAGGATCTGTCCTGGAGGGGCTACGAGAAGCTGTTCGATAACAAAGAGATCATGCAGGGCTACGGCAACACGATTCTGTATACGCTCAGCGGAACGGCTCTCAATGTTGCGCTAACCGTTGCCGCAGCTTTTCCTCTGTCGCGCCGGAATTTCCTTGGCAGGCATTGGATCTCAGGCTTCATGGTGTTTACCATGTTCTTCAGCGGCGGTCTGATCCCCACCTATCTGCTAATCAAGCAGCTCGGGTTATTGAATACCTACTGGGCTATGGTGCTTCCAGGCGCCGTATCGGTATGGAACATTATGCTGGTGCGCACTTTTTTCCAAAACGGGCTGCCCTTCGAGCTGCAGGAGGCTGCTGCCATCGACGGTTGCTCCAATCTAACCATTTTGTGGAGAATTGTGCTCCCTTTATCGGCGCCCATCTTAGCCGTTATGGTACTATTTTATAGTGTCGGCCACTGGAATGCTTACTTCAACGCACTGATCTACTTGTCGGATCGCGATAAATATCCGCTGCAGCTCATTTTACGGGAGATTCTGGTGCAGGGTGAGACCAAGGATATGGTTGACGTATCTGAAGGTTCTCTGTCGGGCTCCGTGCTCGATGTGGAATCTATTAAATACGCGATTGTCATCATAGCGAATTTGCCCGTTCTTATTTTATATCCGTTTCTGCAAAAGTATTTTAACAAAGGCGTGATGGTCGGCGCTCTCAAAGGATAATATTATAACGGAGGTAGTTTCTAATATGAAAGCAACCAAAACGACAGCTTTAGCCCTATCCGCGATACTTACGCTTGGATTATTGAGCGGCTGCGGCGATGCCGCCAATCAAGGGAATACCGCCAAAACAGAGGACAAAGCCCCACAGAACCTGAATGCCACCGGTTTTCCTATTGTGAATGAAAAGCTTAAGCTTACCCTGTTTACGGGTAAATCACCGCAGAACGGCAATAAATTCGAGGATACGACCGTTTGGAAAGAATATGCCAAGATGACGAACATCGATGCGGAGTTCCAGCTTGTCCCGTTTGAAAGCCTCACAGAGAAACGAAATCTGGCGCTCGCAAGCGGCGACTATCCCGATGCCTTCTATTCGGCTAGGATTCCTGTATCGGACCTTATGAAGTACGGCAGCCAGGGCGTCTTCGTCAAGCTGAACGATCTGATCGAGAAGAACGCCCCTAACTTCAAGAAGCTTTTGGACAAGTATCCGGATCTGAAAAAAGGATTGACCATGCCGGACGGCGGCATTTATTCCCTTCCTTCCGTCTATAGTCCCGAATTCTTACCTATGCTGATCGGCACGCCGCTCTGGATTAACAAGAATTGGTTGGATAAGCTGAATATGAAAGAGCCTGAGACGACAGAGGAATTTTATAACTATTTGAAGGCTGTCAAAGCGGCGGACATGAACGGCAACGGCCAGAAGGACGAGGTTCCGCTAAGCGGAATGTTCGGCATCCAAACGATTCAACGTTACATCGGCGGCGGATGGGGCTTCGGGAACCGCGGAGCGGTCGCCCATCCTTACGTGGACGTAGACCCTGCTTCCAACAATCTGAGGTTCTACAGAACCGATCCGAAGTACAAAGAAGTGTTGCAGTACATGAACAAACTGTATTCGGAAGGGTTAATTGATAAAGAAATCTTCACATTGAAGGATACGGCGCTCTATGCCAAAGGCGAGAAAGGTCTGCTCGGAGCGGCATTCGTCCCTCATCCTCAAGCTGTCATGAATCAGAAGGGCTATGTAGGGCTTGGCGCGCTGAAAGGTCCTCACGGGGATCAGCTATTCGTGTCTGTGAAAAATCCGATCGCATGGCCAGGAGCATTCGTCATTACGGACAAGAACAAAAATCCGGAAGCAACGCTCCGGTGGATGGATTATTTCTACGGAGATGAAGGGGCAACCTTCTACTTCATGGGTCAGAAAGATGTCACGTATACACAGAAGCCGGACGGTAAGCTGGAGTTCACAGACGAAGTGAAAAATAATCCGAACGGGTTGACTCTGGATCAAGCGGTGGCCAAATTCACGACATGGCCTGGAGGCAGCTACCCGGGGTATGTGCAGGAGAAATATTTCAAAGGCTCCGAAAGCTTGCCGGAATCCGTCGATGCCGGTGAGAAAGCAGCCAAGAACCTGATTAAAGAGATGTGGTACAGCTTTAACTTTACGGAAGAGGAAACGGCTTTCATGAGCTCCAAAGGCGCCGACATCCAGAAGTTCATCACCGAAACCGAGGCTAACCTCATTAACGGCACAGCGTCCTTCGATGACTGGGACAAGTATGTGGCGAACGTCAATAAAATGGGCTTAGACCAATACATGTCCATCTATAAAGCTGCTTACGGAAGATATTCCGGCGGTACGCGTTAAACGGATAATCCCGATGCAGTTGAATTTGCAGCCGCATCGGGATTATTCGCGTTAACCCAGGAAAAGACTTTTCATTGCTTGATTATCCTTCAAGGCTCCGCTGGCCATGGACGACCAGGGAGAGGATCCACGGACAGCTTTCCTTTATTCCTACAGAACAATCCTTTCGCCACTCTAGCAATGAAGCCAAATTTCCTACCCCAGCCTGCTCCTCTGCTGCCGAATTATCCTTACTCCATCGAAGGATATGGCCGTTGCTTTAATACAGCTATTTTCTTAATGTTCGGTAATCGCACTCAATTTTGTAAATTCATCTTCAATATTATTCATTATTTCGACCAGTTTTATTTGTGCATCAAGCTGTACCAATGCTTCTGAAGCTTCTTCCAACTGTTTGACAAGCGTATTGTAAACATTGATTTGAAGCATAACGACAATCGGGGGATGCAACAATATCATTAGCATTAATATATTCAAATACAATTTCCTATTACTTTATGATTTTCCTTTTCGGTATGAGATGAAGCTTTCACTTAAGATATCCCTTGAGCAGTAAATGGGTAGTTTCCGCCCTTGCGGTTCAAAATCAGCTGGAACCCAAAAATCGGAATGACCGCTTTCGGGTTGAGGTGAGATCCTCAAAGTGTCATAGCATGACCATGTCTCGCCAAAAATTTTTCCTTTTCTTTATAATCCGGCATAATGCTTCCTACAAGTCTCCAAAATGATCGATCATGATTCATATGAGAGAGATGACAGAGCTCATGGATTACTACATAATCAATAACTTCAATTGGAGCCATGGCTAAACGATAGTTAAAGGTTATTTTTTTATCTGAGCTGCAGCTGCCCCACTTAGTTTTAGATTCTTCCACCTCAATCGTTTTGGGCTTTACTTTCAGTTGTGCTTGATATATTTTTATTCGTTCCCCAATAATTTTCTTGCAGCTAGCGAAATAAAACTTCTTAAGCTTAATTTTCAATTCTTCTTCACTCAGATCATTAGTTTCGATTAACTCATGAAGAAAATAATATCTCCCAAGATGAAGGAACCTTCCTTCTTCTTGATATTCTCTTGTCTTAGGGATTTCCCGAGCTTCAGCAATCTTATGCAATTGTTCCAAGATCCTTTTCCCATGCTGTTTCACAACGCTCGTAACGATCTCCTGACTAGTATTATTAGGAGCTTTAACCGTTATGAAACCTACAGAATCAATATGAATCGATATCTTCTTTCTTACTCCGTATAGAACATTAAATTCTATTGTATTGTTTTCAAAATCAATTTTCATAATCATCAACATTTCTAATTAGGTTATTTTAAAAATCGTATAAAAGAAAGGGAACGAGCAAGGGGGATGGATTGCTCACTGCCCCTCAATCCAAGTGCCCGCAAGTCCACTTTCATAGATGCAAGTGTAATATATCACTGTCATTACCTTATATCTCTCTACACTCATCGATGTTGTACATATAGATTTGATCGGGTCAGCTGCCTTAGCAGAATGACCTCTTGATCGGTTAGTGGAGGTGCCTCGGCGGCGTCAATATTTTCCAACAATTGATTTAGAGAGCTGGCTCCTGGGATGGTCACAGCTACAGCAGGATGCGATAGTGCATATCGAATTGCAAGTTGACTTAAATTGAGGTTACTTGATTCTGCTAAGTTCTGTAATTGGGAATAAAGGGTACGAAGTGAGTCTGCTGTGTAATCAAGGTATGTTTCCTGCAGCCTCCTCTCCCCACCGCTTGACAGAATTCCTTTCGCCACTGGACCACGTGCTATCATACTGATCGAATGCTCAGCAAGCCAAGGCAGCACAGCTTCCTCCGGCCGACGATCCAACAAACTATATTGACTCATGACACTAACAATCGACGAGCGGTTTGTATATTCACGAATAACATTTGGACGAATGGACGAGATACCATAATATCTAATTACTCCCTCTCGCTTCAATTGTTCAAAGGCTTCGATCGTATCGTCAATCGGGTCCTCTTGCGTACCGCCATGCAATTGATACAAATCAATGTAATCGGTACCTAACCGTTTCAAGCTATCTTTTACCGCGGATAGTATGTACGCTTTGGAGGCGTCCCAAACCCAGCCCTCTTTGCCCGGAATTCGTCTATTGCCCACTTTAGTTGCTATAATGAGTTCCTCGCGATGACGACCACGAATCGCTGCACCGACGATTTGTTCATTCAGACCTTCATCGTACAAATCTGCCGTATCTATAAAATTCACCCCGCGGTCCAACGCTGTATGAATCATAGAAATTGCCTGATGTTGATCTGTACCTAAGGACATACAGCCTAATCCCACTTCGCCTACCACGAGCTCCGAAGTGCCAAGTCTATTCCGTTTCATTGAAATGTATCCCTCCGTTTTATATCTTCACATTATTAGGATCGGTTTCTGCCGCTGCTTTCTTCAAACATACTGCTACTCGATAAATTAGTTTCTATTATATCATGTGTGTACGAAGAGTACTCGGACATGTGTTTTGGGGGCGACAGATGACGATAATCGCAAGAAGATACTGTACATTGAGCGGGTTTTTCTTTACCAATTTAATAATTTCGGGTATTCGGACCGTACTTAATTATTAATATACTAAAATCCCCGATCGACTTTGATCGGGGATTCGTATTTTATGATATCTACGTACTAAAGACATGTTAAGTTAGAAGTTTCCCTAGGTTACAATTAATCTCAATGTCTAAAATGACAACCGACATTTTTACCTCGCAACCCAAATAATTACCCACCTCGATCTGAGCTACTAAATTGACGTAATTGGATTATCAAGACTTGTATGAGTTTTTCATCATACGAACTTGCCTATCGTGAACCAGTTGCTCCCTAATAATTGCTTGATAGATCGCATCCGGAGAATTTTTAAGCAACTCAGGAAAATTACTGTTTAAGTAAGATTCGATACAAAGAATCTCATTCTCTGTTGGATCTGCTACGCCACGTGGAATTGGTAACGGATCTGGTCGTGTACCTTGGAATCTAGCTATCGCTTCGTTTACTTCCCGATTGACATACGCAAAAGAGACACGTGATTCTTCTGATTCTAATGCTTTTCTTAAGTCATAAACTCCGTTCTCATCGAAGGATATTCTCGTGAATTGAATAAGAATAATCTGACTTGGTACGCTGCCTTTGCTTTCATACATTAAAGTTATTTTTAGTGCGTTTCGGCCAGCCAGATCCCGCAATATAATTTTCCGCTTCTTATCAATTTGTGAAGTTGGAACTAAGTATACCTTATCCTCATTCACGCATAAGAATTTAACTCCCACCGTAATTCACCTACCCCTTATGACCATGCCCAGTTCAGATATTCTAAATTTTCATATAATAACAGTATCTCAAACCTCTTTAAATTTATACCTATCAAGCCCATAAGCCATTGTTGTATTATATTAACTATCAGCACTTAACCGAATATTTCTAAAATAGAGAAAACATCGCTAACTAGCCGCACGGCTCCTCTTCCTTTTCTTGTCAATAAAAAAAGAAGCACCTTATAGCGCCTATTATTGTTTACATAATATTTATTCTGTTAATTATCTAGTTCCACTGATCTCTAAAATCGTCAACCAACTATGAATCGCCTATCGTGTGCGGCAGCCATGTCGCGATTTGCCATTACCCATTGACACGTAACAACTCTGCACGGTACTCCCCCGGCGTCCTTCCGGTTTCATTTTAAAAGCTTTTATAAACGATTGAACTGTCAAATAACCAACTTGATCCGCAATCTCCTGGATTTTCAGACGTTGATCGCCAAGAAGCATCCTCGCCGCCGCGATCCTTCTCTCCGACACTCTGTCCTTAATCGTCATGCCGGTTTCATCCTTATAAATTTTACGCATATGAGAAGTGCTAATAGCAAAAATTTCGCTCAATCGTTCGATAGTCAAGTCATCCGCAAGATGTGTGTCAATGTACGCCGTAATGCTATCCGCCAACTCCTGATTTTTCAGAGATCGCTTCTGCTCCAGCTGATCGAGCACAAGTTCATACAGCGCCTGCATATAGCTCACCATGCTCTGCATCGTTTCCATCTCTAGCAGATCGGTATGTCTCAACTGCTGTATGACCGGCTGAAAGCCGAGATTGGCGTCGATTTCGTAAACACAGCGCAGCGATGAGGAAAATAACTGGAGGAAGTAATGCCTGACCACCTCGATTTGCCTCGCGTGATGCGCAATCATATGCGCTTCGAATTCTCTCAAACCAGAAACAAGGCCATCGCGGTTGCCTGTTTTGAAATACGTCAATATTTGCTTCTCCAGACCAAGCGGGTACATGACAATTCCAGCTTCCGGTCGAACAGCTTCATAATAAATGACCGTATTGCCCCCGTACACGAGCTTTTGTCTTAGTGCAGTGCCCGCTTCCTGGTAGCAATCACTGAGCTCTTCGATACTCGTATGCAGAGCGCTGACGCCAATTGTGAAGGTCATCGTCGATTCCTGGCATAGCAGCGTCAGAAGTTGACGCAGCCAGGAGCGAAGACTGTCGGGCAGCAACTCCGAATCGATTTGCGCTTCCGCCAAATGGAGCGCCAGTACCATTTCGTTCGGTTCTGCTTCCACGAGATAGCCTTGATAGCCCATCTTGCCAAAGGCTTCCTCCTGAAGAGTTTCAGACAGTCGCAGGAGCAATGTATTCCGCTCAGACTCATGCATTTTCTGGGTAAATCTGGTGTACTCGTCCATGGATACGAGCAAGACGATGAAAGAGCCTGTTTCGGGCAAGCTCAAGCCATAATAAGTTAGACGGTCCATGGTATGAGGCGATATCTGTTCGTCACCGCATACCAAACAATGATTTGCCGCCCTTCTTCTTCCATGTCTCCACATAGGAATCCCAGTTAGATAACGGCTCACCGCCTGTAACGAACTTCAGGAACATCTCAACTTCATATTTGGCCACATCAGGTCCTAGTGTATTTTGCTCATCCGTTGCCGGGATGCCGTAGAAGATGTCTGAAATCAAGGTATAACTGGCTGCTGCATCAATATAGCGGTTGTTTTCAATTTGAATCGGATCCTTCGTAGCCGCATTGATTTTGTTTTGGATATCTACTCTGGACACGATCTGGCTTAGCGGATCCAGCCATTTCTCGTCGAACGCTTTCTGACCCTCAGGTGTACGCGCTTCCGTAATGCTCGTATAATGCGTCCCCTTAATGCCATAATGGTTGAGCTCCCAACCTTCATCCGTGGACATGTAATCTAGGAAGCGTAAAACAGCCTCCGGATTTTTCGTTTTTGCTGAAATCGCGATTGTCGCGCCTACGTTACCGAAAGACAGCATGCCGCTTTGTCCTGCCGGTCCTTTGATTCCCGGAGCGATAGGCTCCCATTTCACATTCGGCACAATCTCCTTCATCTTAAGCTGCTGAGTAAGCGTTTGCGGAACGATGGACCACCAGGCTGTGAAATAGCCGATTTTCCCTTGCGCGATTTTCTGCTGCGCCTGATCTGCTTTAATCATGAAAATTTCCGGATCGATCACCTTAGCATCCCACAGCTTCTTGATATAGGCCAGCGCTTCCTTGTATTCCGGCGATACAGCAACGGGTACAATCTTGTTGTCTTTCAAATAACTGTTCATAGGCACACTGCTGGCAAACATGCCAGGCGCAATGCCGTACGCTCCAAATATCGGCATGAAAGTTTCTGCGAAGCTGTTGGCAATGCCCATACCGTACGTATCATTCTTGCCGTTTTTATCCGGGTCGTTGAACGTGAATGCTTTCAGCATCTGCTCGAACTCGTCCAGATTGGTAGGCATTTTCATATTCAAAGCATCCAGCCAGTCTTTCCGAACCGCAGGTACTTCCTTACCAGCGCCATTCTCATACGGAATGACGAACTGCTTGCCTTTGTGCTTCGTCAACTCCCACAGTTCCGGCTTCAAGTTCTTCTTCAAATTGGGAGCATATTGGTCAATTAGTTTGGTAAGATCTAGGAACAAGCCTTGATCTACATACTTCTGGTAGTCAAAAGAGCCCAGTCTGCTCATGTCGGGAATGTCGCCAGAAGCAGCGAGTACGTTGAACTTGCTGTTAAAGTCGTTATTGGGAAGCATCGTTACGTTCAATTTGACGTTAGCTTTCTTTTCAATTTCTTTGGTGGCTGCATTATCGTCTTTCCAGACACGACCGCCATCGGGCTGTGTGAGCGAGATTGTTACTGGGGCAGCAGCGGATGCGGATGCGGATGCGGATGGCTGACTGCTTCCCCCAGTTGCTGCTGGTTTGCTCGGTTCCGGGCTGCTGCATGCTGCGGTCAATGCCGTAGCCATTGAAACTGTACATAAGGATGCGATAACGCGTATTCATAGCTAGGTGGTTGGCAATCGACTACAAAAATGACGCTTATACTTTTATTTTGCTTAAAAATATGAAGTGCGCCATTTTCATCAAACACCTTACTCCCTTGTCTTGATGGCATCGGCTCGCCCGACTAAAGCTTGTGCCGCTTGTTTGACTTCCGAGCTATTCGTGATGGAGGCTTTTACCACCTTAATACCAAGCTTCGAAAGTGCTTCTTCTTAATGTGAGCGCATATGCCCCATATCCCCGTCTTGAATACACAATAGCGGCACAGGTGTAACATCTCTAGCACCGCCATTCTTCAAAATAAACGCCGTTTTCTCAAATGAGCGGTTCTCAAAGTGAGCTAAAACTTATTTTTGATTTACGAAATTAATGATCTCCTCGTTGTACTTGTCTTTTTCATAATTGTCATTGGTAGATTAGCCTTAATTTCTTTGGCAAGCTGATACATTAGTAAACCGTCAAATGACATAGATATTCCTCTTTCGTTAAGGATATTTTCAATTATTTCTAAATGGTTAACTGGATGCAGCATATTGCACTCTTGATTCTCACTAAAAAGAGCACAAAAAAAGCGCTGTACCGGCGCTTGAAATGTGTGAATTTTATTCCGCGACTACAAATAAAAATTTAGAAGTATACACGGGTTCTACACACTGAAATAAAAACACGGTAGCAGATGATTCGCATTCATTTGAACAAGAGCACTTACAAATAAATTATTTCTCCTTTTTAGAAGAGCCCTTAGTTATATGGTATCAGATAAAAATCGTATAAAGCTATGTACAATATGGTTCTGTAATAATTGGTATAAACGTCCCTAAAATAAATAAAAGATGATCCCATATGAATACAGGGATCACCTTTTGACAGTGTAGTGTTTTTAAAGCGTAATAAGGAACACAGTTCAGCCGTTTTTATTGTTATAAATTATTTTTCTGATAGCATAAACAGAAAGGTAGTAAGATTCTGCAAGTTCTTGAATCGAATCACCAGATTTATATGCTTGTATTATTTCACGGTTTCTTCTATCAATCTCTTCCCGAAAACCAGATAGTTCTCCCCAATTTTTATGATGATCTTTTATTGCAGGAATGTAAAGGTATTCACCTTGTACGAAATCTTGCAATTTTTCAACGAGTTCTTTTGGGAGAATATCATTAGCATTAACATATCTCATGTAGACTCACTCCTTGAATAAATGTAATATCTCAACTAGCAAAGCCAGCATGATTGGTGATCTTGTTATTCCATGCAAATATCACCAAATATCTGTTTTTGCATGGAATTGAACATGAGTTACTGTAAAGTTTTGAGACATAATCCCTGCTCCTCTATAGAGATATTCTTAAGTGATTTTTATATTTGCAGCTTTTTGCCGTATAGCTGACCGCATGCGGCATCAATATCTGTTCCGAATTGAGTTCGTACAGTGACTTTGATTCCCTTTGACTTTAAGATACTGGCAAACTTTTGAACCCGATCTTTGTCTGATTGATGAAAGTTTTCAGGCGCTACGTCGGTTGAATTGTAGGGAATCAAATTAACGTGATATAAATGTTCCCAAGAACCTCTGTGCTTTAACAACGCAGCAATAGCTTTCGCATGCTCATTTGAATCGTTTTCTCCTCGAAGTAATATATATGCAATATATACTTTTCTACCTGTATCACGAATATGCTGATCCAACTTGTTCAACACATCTTTTAAAGGAAAACGATTGTTAATGGGCATTAATTCACTTCGCTGTTCGTCGAACGGAGAGTGTAGTGAAAAGGTCAGGTTAACTTGTGAAAATTCCTTAGTCAGACGATCGATACCCGGCACAATTCCGATGGTAGAAACAGTAATTCTCCGATGCCCCAAGCCAAAGATTCCTGGGTTTGTTAGAATCTTAAGCGTGTCGAAAATAGTAGGATTGGCTAAAGCCTCCCCCATGCCCATAAACGATACACTATTCAAGGCTTGACCATTTAAATGAAAGTATAACAGTTGATCGGTAATTTCATCAGTAGTTAAATTTCGTTTCAGTCCGATTGTACCAGTAGCACAGAAGTTGCAACCATATCCGCATCCACACTGGCTGGAAATGCAGTATGATTTCCAGCCGCGCTCATAGCTTAGTTGAACTGCTTCAATGTGGTTACCACCTTCAATGGAAAATAACACTTTATTCACTTGTCTGGATGTCTGTTGCATGACAGGAGTTAGATTTAAAACGTGTTCACCAAGGTTCTTTATTAATTCATTTCTTATACCCTTGGGTAGCATGGTCATTCGGTCATATTCACCAATTCGTTGTTTGAAGATCGCATCCGCGATCTGTTGGAACCGATATGCGGGTTGTTTCAATTCAGACAATATGTGGTGAATCATTTCGTATTTCGAAGTTGATTTCATGTCTTCTCCTTTTAAGCCGGAGAATCGGCTTAAGCACCTTTAAAGGGTGGGTGCTTAAAATCTACATTAACCAACTAAATATAAATCCACGAACTTTGTAGCTATAGTCGCTACGTGCACCTATCAATAGATGGAAAATGCTCCGGCATCCGTTTAGTATGATCGTGAACCGTGCCAACGGACAATAAACGGTTCACCTGAACATTTACAACTTCAAACATTTTTTCAACCTCCTAGTTTAAATAAGCATTGTGTTATATTACAGTTCAACGATTTTGGTGGCGATAATTTTAAAATTCAATATGGAACTCTATTGTCAGCTGCAGAAAAATAAATGAGCTGCAAGAAAGTTACTTTTCTCGCAGCTCAAAAACATACATCAGGACAACCCTTACTCAGGGCTGAAGCAGGTATATAAAAGAGTGAAAGAATAAGTAACTTTTTCCTACGGCAATAAAGAACAAAACAACGCAAAATAGCTTTGTTTTATCCTCTAAAACCGACAGAAAATATTACATTATTCAATCACTCCTATCGTTAAGTTTGGTGTCATCATAACACATGGCCAAAGTCGTTTCAACTAGTAGAGCTTTCGCATGTAAGTTCAATCCGTTCCTTCTGCTGCTCCAAGAACTGAAGTAACCCGAGCAGCGTCGTTCCTCAATGTTCGGCAGCAGCCGTTCGAATTGCTGCAGCGGCAGACCGCAAATCCCGGTATAGCGCTGCCCGCAACATACGGGATCGACCCCTTCTCGTGCTAGGCCGTGAATAGAAACGTTTTGCTCTTAAATACTCTTGTTTTCTCAGTTTTTGACCATCAATACTTTTTAGCAGATAACATTTAAATGGTATGAAGTTGTAGACTGTAAAAAACGGATGGTATGGTAAAGTATGGTTGCACTTTTACCCATGGTGTTCAACCCTCCCACATCTCACGGAGTCTACGCTCCCACATTCCTTCATTCAACCTGTCCAAGGGGTGAGGCCAGAATTCACAAAGCGACTAAGATATCCTCCTGTATTACAATAAAACAAATAGCAGATGCAGCAGATCTACTCCTTGCTTTTGTCAAACTATAGTTGAGGTAGCTGCAGGTTATGACCAACATCACACTAGTAGTGCAACAATTCTCGTTCAGTTTATTCTTTTGCTAATCATTACTATGGCTTTTGTATTGTACTAAAATCCACATATAAATGGGTCTGGACATGTTCATTAAACCAAGCAAAAAGGTCAGACCCACATATAATAGGAAGATCAATAGGATAAGGGTGGATGCAGATGGCTTCTATAATCGGTGCCTCTAGAGTAGTCACTAACTCAGGGACCATAATCAACGGTGAATCGTTAATAATTATGGCACCAACTCAAGTCTCTAAATCTTTCAATGGAGCCAGCGCCGACGTTACTGGTGACCACGCCATGACGTTTTCTTTCTTTAGCGTAACGATAACGTTGACTCCGACCGGTAATGGAGTGTTACCAAAGTATCGAAGAAAGCGCTCTGGAACTGGCTAGAAGGTAATTAATCACGATAGGGGTATCAACCTAGTGCGTAACCATCCACTTGACCCTATATGGATATTGCCAGCCCGCATCCAACTCACCCATCACCCTCATTTAAAGAACAGGAAAAAACGGTCTGTATTCGCATCTATTTCGCGATAAGACCGTTTTTTCTTGTCTTTTTTGTGATGTTGGTTTAAATTGCAAAAGTCATTAAGATAATAACCAAAAGAATAAAGAGAACCAAAACAGCTGCTGCGTTGTTAACACCATAACCTGCACAACTCGCACCACTCATATCTGCTCATTCCCCTCAAGTAAAATTTCATTACGAAATAATCATACGCTCGGTACATAGTCATTGATTGGACATAAGCCTATCTTTGGGTTCATTTTTCAATTATCGATCTGAGGTAGGGAAATAATACAGGTTGCACTACACATCATTTCACCCCGCAACGTTGTATGCCTAACGGTCTGCAGACATATAGGTGATGCCAATTTGCCTGCGGGAGGAATAAAATCCTCTCGTCCCTTAGTTCCTAGGTCGCCTTCATGTACGTAGCCAATGGTGGCTAGCCGTTGAATGGCCTCAACGATTAGAGGAGCGACTCCACGGTTACTCAACCCTTATGCTGAGGCTAAACTTGCATATGAGTTGTCTGTCAGCAAAGACCTTCGGATTACGCCGTATATTTGCCCAGGCGCAATTTTAACTTTTGCATACTTTAATTCTACTCGTCATTGCGGAGGAGATCGGTTGTTGAAACGGGAGTGAAAATTATGAAATGGCGCGATTCTGTGGCCTATATTAGTCTGGGTTCTACATGTCAAACAGCATATCAGCTTAAAAGACTGGGCTTACGAAAATATGCGGGTCCCTTAGATTGGTTTGTTTCCGATTCGATCAGGGGAGTGGTTCGTTTGATAGATCATCGTTTCAACGGATTTATGGAACTTAGCCAGCTTGAACTCATTGGCACTACCAATGAATGCTTTGTTGTAAGAGATAACACAAATGATGTCATATCTTTCCATGACTTCCCTCTTTATCTCACTGCGGAGCGGTGGCGGGAAGCTTATCCCGCGTTTAAACAAAAGCTCAATCGACGCGTAGACCGGTTTTTGAGAACTATTCAAGGTCAACCCATTCTTTTTATTAGAACCAATTCTAAAAAAAAGGAAGCGCAGGAGCTACACGCAGCATTAAAAAGGCTGACGCATAGCAAGTTCCATCTTCTGATCGTGAATAATCACCAGGAAGAAAGCAAAGACGTGATTTACGAGGATTGGGGGCTACGTGGAATTAGCTCGGTGCTTCTACCGAAAGGAGAAGACTGGAGAGGATTTAACCAGGCTTGGGATACGTGTATGAACAGCTTCAAATTGAAAGCTTCGTCATTTCGCTAAGTTTCGTGAAGAAAATATTTTGACCGCTTTCTCTACGGATACCGAAATTAGCTGCTGCAGAGATCATCCGAATTTTTTTGCGAATGAAATTTGGTTCATACGTCCAATCAATCAGTAATTATCTAACATATTTTATACCGTAGTGACAAATCACCCAGAGGGGAATGAGTAAACATGGGAGCAGTAGGTTATGGTGCAAGTTGTGCAGGTTACGGCACAAGCGCAGCGGCTATTTTGGTTCTTTTTATTCTTTTGGTTATCATCACATCAGCTTTTGTATGGTAATTCGTTAATCTAACGTAAAGAATCAACGAGAAAAACGGCCGCGAAATAAATACGGGCCGTTTTTTCGTTGTTCTAATCATAAAAAAGCCAACCTTAATCTTAGGGTGACTTTTTATGGTAAATGAAGGGTGAAAAATGTAGAACGAATGCCGGCTTTTCCAACACTCAATTTGGGTCATACGTCCAATCAATCACTATGTAACGAACATATTTTATACCGTAGTGACAAATCACCGGAGGGGAATGAGTAAACATGGGAGCAGTAGGTTATGGTGCAAGTTGTGCAGGTTACGGTTCAAGCGCAGCAGCTATTTTGGTTCTCTTTATTCTTTTGGTTATCATCACATCAGCATTTGTATGGTAATACATTAATCCAATTCAAAGAACAAAGAGAAAAAGTCACCCTTAATCTTAATCTCAGGGTGACTTTTTTGTTAAATGAAGGGTGAAATATGAGATGAGTAGCTGTGGAAACTGAATCGCGCCGAATGCCATCATCGTCATACAAACATCCGTGTAGTGGAACGCGTGATACGGGACTCTCTCGTGCTTCATCTATAACATTCCGATATCTGAAGGAAGCCGCAGCAACACGCCAAACACTCCTGCCATTTCCTCTTTCAAAAACGGTTCTACTGCTAGATCCAAGACCAAGAGTCGGTTATGGTTACGTTCCAAGACCTGTAAGGCTGACTGCAGAACATCCGATTCTAACGTCACTTCACATGAAGGGATCTTACAAATTAGCGGCAACTGTTCAGCTAGATGCACGTTCGATACCTCCAACACTCTCGTTGTGAGGCCAGCCGGTTGGTTTTGTGCATCCAACAAAGCCTGCTGCAAAGCATCCCGGAACGCGAGTGTCACATTTAAGCCTACACCGCCATACCAACGATCACATGTACCAACCCACATCACAGGGAATCCGGATACTTCCTCTCCTAAACCAATCATTGGTGCTCCCTTCATCGTTGTCAGAGCCTGCAAATAAAACTGGCAGTGTTTATCTTCTATTGTAGACAACTGTACTCGAAAGACAGAAGGCAACTGACTTGCAACTCGCTTGCCCAGTACCTCGGCCAAAGTCCGTTGTAATCCTCGTCCGATGCCTTCCGCAACCGTTTCTCCCGCACCAACGCCGATAAATTCATGTTGTTGGTCTATCTTGTTGCCCTCAGATTCATGATCGGATGGAAGCGTAGAAACGAGCAGGCAGGCCATTCGCGAAACATACGCTTCAATCCCGACCAGTCCGGCTTCCCGCCTCGCTCCTTCATGTGTCAAATCTGTACAAACAATGTCCGGCAGAAGCCCAGCCGGCCCTTCCGATAGCGGATCAACTGCCTGAACGCGACACTGAGAGAGCGGTAGCTGCTTTAAGTCTCCTTCCTCCCAAATATGGAAAATCCCTGATTCAGTTGATGTCAACCGGCCGAAGTAAGGAAGCAATCCGTTCTCACTTTTGCTTGATCTCCGTTCGAGCTGTGAATCAATATCGTGAATCCATTCAGCTGCGGTACGTCTGGTCACAAGCGGATGGGGCATGAACGAATGCCATTTTCCTTCCAACGTCTCCAGATTAAGTAGGAAGATTCGATTCCTTTGTTCCGCATCGCCCACTCCCGTAATGTTTTTTAATAATTCAAACACGATCACATTCGCTAACATCGCTCCCGTTGTGGAAGAAAAGGTGTGCAGCTGAGGGTCTTTATAAATTGCAGATTCGTGAAGGCTGCGAAAAGCTGACTCCCAGCAACCCTCAAAGTCCGGATGCACTAGCGGACCAGCCAGACCCACCTGTTGCAGACATACTGCGGGAAGAAACAACTTCCTCTCCTCTCTACAAATCGTGTGAAAAACTCGCAGTTCCTTGATATTACCCTCCTGTGATACAAACAAAATTGAATCAAACGAGCTCACGGCTTCCCGCCAACTACTAACCCCTTCCTTCTGCAGCTTAACTTCCTCTATTGTCACCTCGGGGTCTTTTTTACGAGCATGTGCCGCCAATTCTAGCATCCGTTGCCGGTCAGTCGGACCTGAGCCAGAAACTAGCACGTGAATCTTGGGCATTCCGGATACAAGCAGCGCAGAAATGACCGAGATCAAAAATGGACCAGAGCCGACCGTCAATACTTTGGCCTGACGATAGGACTGAAACCGGTAAGCACCCAAATTACCAAAATTGTCCAAAAATTCAATTTGAGAAGCATACTCTTTGAGAATCTCTGCTGGCAGTTGATGTGTATTGTAATGGTTCAAATTTTTCATTTCATTCCCCCTCCGTAACACCCGAACTGTCCCAACTCTTCACAAGTAATTTTATGTACAGCTATTTGTCCCTCATGTCTTATACATAAGGAAAAACCCCACTCGAGGAACCCCATCCTTAAATAAAAGTTCAATAAAAAGGGGCTGCGCCGAATGAATCAATCGGTACAGCCGCCTTTTTGATGATCAATATGTTAAGTAGACTTTATGGTTATTATTTAAAAATTTTAAGCCCTTGTCCTATACGTGCATATACGCGTCATCACTAAGATATAATGAAATCATCTTATTGGGAAGAAACCATAATTGCAATAATAAGAGCTGCCGACCGGCAGTTCCTTCTTTTCAGCCTCGAGGAGATTAGTAGAGAAACCTGCAGAAACGAGCGGTGCGTATTGCAGCGAGATGAGGTGAACTGCGTGAATGCTATCATATCAGTTGTCGGAGAAGGTTTATTAGCCGACTACGTATGCAGAGAGCTATTGGATCGTTATGAGGTCGTTCGACAGACGGATTTCACTTCAGACATACCGAAAGCGGCGAAATTGGTTATAATGCTGCACGACGATTGGCCTTCCTCCGGATACTTCGAGGTTGAAGAGGCTCTACAGCAGGCCGGCATCCCGTGGTTGCGGGGCTTTATTTCAATGGATGAGGCCATAATCGGGCCTCTGGTTCGTCCGGGAACGCCGGGATGCTCCCAGTGTGCGGATAACCGGCGTTTCACGGCGTCGCCTGGAGACATACAACACGTAAGATCTTCGCCTTCAGGACTTTGGCATGCAACTCACATGTTGATTGCCGAGACGCAACGAGTGTTGCAGGGCAGCCGAGCCTATACGGAGGAGCATATGTATATCGTTAACCTGAAAAATCTGAATAGCTCGCTCCATTTCATTCTGCCTGACCCACTCTGCCAGGTGTGTGCCCGTATGCCAGACGATTCATCGGCGGCGTCCAACATATCGCTCAAGCCGAGACCGAAGATAAGCGCCGACAGTTACCGCTGCCGTCCTATAGACGACATGAAACAACATTTGGACAAAGACTATATGGATTCACGGACCGGGGTTTTTAATGCCAAGATGCTTGACCTCGTGTCGCCGTTTGCCGGGGTGGGGGTCAACCTGCCATCGTTTCTGATCGGAGATGAGGTAACGGGAGGCCATAGCTTTTCTTATGCGGAAAGCGAATTGACCGCGATCTTGGAAGGATTGGAGCGACTCTGCGGTATAAGCCCCCGCGGCAAACGGACCGTAATATATGACAGTTTCAACCGTATTGCGAATCAAGCGCTCGCCCCCTCCAAGGTTGGGTTATATTCAAAGAAACAGTACGCGCAGCCTGATTTCCCGTACGAACCGTTTGATCCAGACCTCCCGATCGATTGGATCTGGGGCTATTCGCTAGTACGGGAGTGTCCGATCCTTGTTCCGGAGAGTCTCGCTTATTACAGTTCGGGATTCGGTGGCGGCTTTGTTCAGGAAGGCTCCAACGGGTGTGCGTTAGGCGGAAGCTTGGAGGAAGCCATCTTGTACGGGATTTTAGAAGTGGCGGAGCGTGACTCGTTCCTGATGACTTGGTACGCGCAGTTGCCTATTCCGCGTCTGGACCCCTATTCCGCTAACGATCAGGAATTGCGGCTCATGATCGAAAGGCTGCGCGCAGTTGCCGGATACGATGTACATTTGTTTAACATGACGATGGAGAATGGGATTCCGAGCATTTGGGCGCTCGCGAAAAGCGTCAGCCCCGGGAAGATGAATCTTATCTGTGCGGCGGGAGCTCATTTGGATCCGGTACGGGCTGCGAAAAGCGCTATTCACGAATTGGCCGGCAGGTTGATCTTCTTGCAAGAAAAATTTGAGGCGGGCCAGGAACATTTTAAGCAAATGCTCGACGATCCGTTTCTCGTATTGCAAATGGAGGATCATGCCATGCTTTACGGTTTTCCGGAAGCAGAAGAACGGCTACATTTTTTGCTGGACGGACAACGTCCGCTCAGAACGTTTGACGAGGAGTTCAAGCGTAAGGCAAGTCATGCAAATCTGACCGATGATCTGAATGATACGATCGAGGTGTTTCGCCGCTTAAATCTCGATGTGATCGCGGTGAATCAGTCGTCGCTGGAAACGCTGCGAAACGGGCTGCATTGTGTAAAAGTTCTCATTCCAGGAATGCTTCCGATGACGTTCGGACATCACTTGCAACGCTTGACAGGGCTGAAGAGAGTACTTCGGGTGCCGGCAGAGCTTGATTATGCGAAAGTGCCGCTGACGGCCGGGCAACTCAATCCGCATCCGCATCCATTTCTATAAGACGCGAAGGGTTCAGCCAACAAAACGCGGATTTCGCACGCTAAGCCAGTTCAAGGATATTATTTAGATGGCTTTACGGCCGCAATCCCCATTCCCATCCTACCGCGGGATGACAGGAAATGAGGCTGCTCCTATTCCACGATAACAAGAGAAATACGATCGTGTAATAAACTACTCTCTGCTTAGACCCCTTCCCATTTACGATTGCAGATGTTTCACTTTTGTACTTCTCCAACTCGGCAGTCTTGTAAACTTAATCCAGCCAATCCTTTTTTCTTTTTTTAATGCTCTACCAACGGCTTAAACGGTTTAAAGATGGCTTGAAGAAGTGTAGGAGGGCCTGGCGTATGGGGCAAATCCAGCATGGATAACAGCCAGACGGCTAGGAGCAGCGCTACGAATACCGCTCTGTCCCATAACGGCTTTTGTTTCAGCTTCGACCATTCTACCCACACAATCAGTAGCGTGGCAATCGTAAAGACCCAGAACACACTCATTCTCACTTTTCCTTCGCCTCCTCTTTAGGTATGCCACCCTGCGTGTTGATCAGTCCGGGTCTGATGATATGCGCTTCCACTTCAATCTTCGTTTGAACCTGGGGGAACAGCTCATCCCAACGATCTTTCGCCTTACTCCACTCTTTGGGGTATTTTCGGTGAAATTCCTTGGCAAAATCAAGAATGTCCACCTTTAACCGCTGCTGCAACTCGTAGATCGAATATTCTATTCGTTCTCTCACGTCATCCCCGAAAGCCTTGTCCAAAATGGTCATAAAGTCCGGATTCATAGGATCAAGCGAGGTGCCGTTCTGAACCATATCGCCTTCCGTCTTGATTTTGATAACCATCGTCCATTGATCGCCTATAATTTGCGGAATAAGCTTAATATTCGCCTTCACCGGATTTAAGGAAACGAGTCCCTCCGCTTCTTTCGTCTTATAGGTTACGGTGTATTCTTTGATTTCATTTTTGACCCACAGGACGCCGCGCGTTGCTTTTTCCGAAAGTTCCCCGACCATCTTGTCATTCTTGAAAACGGCGGTACCGAAAATATACGGAATCGTCTGAAACGGTTCCGCTGATTTCAATGTAGGAAGAATAGAAACGAGCGGAAGCGCAGCCCCTTGAGAATCTGCTTTCAACATCATGCTCAGCTGCTCCATCGTCACCTTGATTCCAATCTGGAGATCGGACAGCTCCCGCAGCACTTCGGCCGAGGACCGTTCGATGAAAGGGAACAACTCAAGCGCTTCTGATGCCTTTCCTTTACTGACGTACATATTGGCTCTCTCTCTCGGCTGGGGATGGCGCGTCAAAAAATCAAAGTGCTGCCGGATCCCCTCTTTTGCTACCGCATCGCTGAAGATGAACACTTTGCATTGTCCCCAAAACAGTTTGCGGGGCATTTTCCGCTGTAGCTTAGACAATGCGTCGGCGACATCATATCCTTGCTCCGATCGTACGGTTGTTCGTTTTTGCGCTCCGCCGCTACCCCCTCCACCTCCCATCGCTCCCCCTGCAGAGAGATTTTGCGGCATGATAAATTGAATGGTGGTTTTGATTTGATTGTTGTCCCCTTTGTCGAAGGCAAGCGCGGTAATAAGAGCCATATCGTTAAGCTCCGTACGGTCCCAGCAGCCGCCGGACAAGGTGAGGAGGGGGATCAGGATCAATAACGCGAGCCATCTCTTCATCGGGACGACTCTCCTTGGACTGAGGATTTTCTTTTGCGTATTAGGGCGCCGACAAGCAAAAGAAGCGGAATCAGCAACAGGACGGTCGGGATTTCGAACGGAACTACCGTTCTTAAAAATAATCCTAAACGGGGAAAATTGGGCAAATCCCATAAGCTGAACACGACAATAAGAAGCCCGATCGGAAAGACCGCGGGACGATAGTCCGACAGGTTCATCATTTGCCCGAACGAAATCGACGTAGCGTAGTAAAATACCCCGATTTTAATATAGTTTCCGACGACCCACATCGCCAGAAGCAGCGATTCCAAATTGGCCACGCTGATGTACCGGAAAGCGACCAGTACCGGGTACATTTTGACCCCTGTATCCGGACCAAGCAAAAATAATAAAAAAAGGTTGATATATATCATACTGGCCACGATCGCGATCAACGCTAGCACGGCGGCTTTCCTTCCTTTCTGCGGGTCTACCAAGCTGGGAAGGAAAAAGGACATCAGCATGCATTCGCTGAACCATGCCTGCGGCATGGCGGCTCCTTTGATTGAAGGAATAACCCCATGTTCCAGAACGGGAAATATATTTTTCACATCCAGATCGGGGATGAGAAGCAGCAGAATGAAGAAAGGCAGTATAAAGATCGGTGTGAAAATGACGGCGTTCCTTGCCAGCATCTCCACCCCGCCGCGGACAGCTATGCCCGCAAGCAGGAGGATCGTGGAAATGATGAGCAGGATGGGAGTCGTGAACAGAAAATTGCCCGAAACAAAATCCGCATACTCTCGCGTGATGACCCCCGTAATCTGCGCAAGAAAGCAAAAGTAAACGACACCGACGATTTTCCCCGGTATTTTTCCGAGTATCTGTCCACTGTATTGGATGACGGTCTGCTTTGGATAAAGCTCGTGTAACCGGGTCGCCAAATAGATGGTTAATAAGCCGACTAAGGTTGCAAGAAGAGGGGGCAGCCAAAGATCGTTTTTTGCATACTGGGCCGAAATGCTCGGCAGCGTAATCAAGCCTGTGGCTAACACCGTAGGATAAAGCATAAGCCCCATTTGCAAGGCCGATATTCGTCCTTTGTCCAACCTATTCACCACCTTGGATTATGCCTTGTCTACTCGTTCAGGTCCCGGCTTTTGGCCGGATGCTTGACGGTAACGGTCGTATTCTCCTGTCAGGTGCGGACGCGTATCCATCATCCACCATGGAGATCTGAACAAAATGTCTTTGAGCTCCCTCTTTTGTGGAACTGCGATAGACAGAAAAGGTACGCCGAAAGAACGCAAGCTGCACATATGGAGGACAAGGGCGATGATCCCGAGCATGATGCCGAGCAGTCCCAATGTCCCTGCAAGCAATATCATCGGAAATCGCAGCATCCGAATGGCAATCCCCGCGACATAGCGCGGAATCATAAAGGAGGCAATGCCGGTAATGGCCACGACAATGACCATCGGCGCCGAGACCAGACCGGCTTGAACCGCCGCTTGACCGATGACGAGCGCCCCGACAATGCTGACGGCGGCGCCGACCTGCTTGGGCAGCCGTACTCCCGCTTCTCGCAGCGCTTCAAAGGTGACTTCCATAATCAACACCTCGAACAATGCCGGAAAGGGCACCGCTTCCCGCGAAATGGCCATACTGATGAGCAGCGAGCCCGGCACCATCTCTTGATGAAAAGTCAAAATCGCTACGTATAACGATGGAAGCAAAAGGGAAATCAAGGCGAATCCATAACGCAGCCAGCGTATAACGGAACTGACCCAGAAGCGTTGGTAATAATCTTCCGCAGACTGCAATAAAGAGAAAAAAGTTATGGGGGCGACCAACGCAAACGGCGTTCCTTCCACCAAAATCGCCACCCGCCCTTCCAACAAACTGCTGCAGGTCACATCAGGGCGTTCCGTGCTAAGCAGCTGTGGGAACGGAGAGTAAGGCTGGTCCTCGATCATTTCTTCGATATAACCGCTTTCCAGAATACCGTCAATTCGAATGCGGCGCAGACGGTTTTTGACTTCCTCCACTAACGCCGTGTCCGCGAGCCCTTCGATATAGGCAATGACGACATTTGTTTGGGTGTAATCGCCTATTTTCATCGGTTCCATTTTGAGCAGAGGGCTCTTGATGATGCGGCGTATTTGGGAGGTGTTGGTCCGCAGCGTTTCGGTAAAGCCTTCCCGCGGCCCCCTGATTCCGGTTTCGGCCGCAGGCTCTTCGATGGAGCGTTTCTCCCATTTGGCGAGTCCTAAAGCAAGTCCGATCGTCTCATTGTCGCATAGCAGGACGGGATTGCCGCTTGAAAGATAGTTAACGCACTCGGCAAATGAAGTGAATTGCGACACTTGCGCTACGTTGATTTTCCGTTCGACGAGCTGTCCTAGCTGGGTAAATGGTTCGGTATCCTCCCGCATCAAGGGGGCGATGACATAATCCTCGATTCGGTCGCAGTCGGACAAGCCTTCGATATAGATCAGAATGGCATTCCTTTGTCCTCCGATGAGCAAGGAACGGTAAACAACGTCCGAGCAATGGGCATAAATCGTATGAAGCAGCTCCACGTTTTGCTGCAAGTCCTTATAAAGTTCAGGCTGCTGAAGGATGTCGGCACGCTGCTCCTGCTGCTGCTGTTGCGGCTGCGAATGATCGTTTAATTGTTTTGTGATGAGCAGCCTTAACAGGCTCTTAATCAAGCGGCGCTCCCCCAGAAGATGAATTTTTTCGAAAAAGGTTGATCTTTAACGTAGGTTATCCAAGGTTTCCCTTTTTATGCAAATTAATGAGGATGTCATTCAAGGCGCGCAGGAAATTACGGAAGCGGCGGTTAGCATGAAAGAGGTTGCGGTTCAAGTCGGCCAGTACAAAGGTACGATTCAACTTAAGCTGACCGACAATGCAGCGCGTTCGCTAAACATCTAATTAAGCATCTGTTACCCCTAAGACGTTACTGACACTCTCGCTAAACGGAAGAGCATCCTTACCAAGCCGTACTAATAAATTGGCCTGCTGTGCTGTATCCGCTTCCGTTAAGAGCTGCCACGGGTCCCCTATTTTGCTGCTTAGACTGATTTTACGCTCCTTGTTCATCCGGTTTTATTCGTCAGTGCGTACACCCATCTACGGAAACCCGCCTGATCAGCAGCTACGAAGCTGGTTTTAGAGCGTTTCTCCAGACCGATGTGTCCTATCTACGAACACAAAAAGGAGCTGCTTCATGCTTAATGCAGCTCCTTTTGTGCAGGATGCGGTATTCAATACGTACCCCGTTGATATAGTCCGTTAAATATTCGAACTGCCGCTAAAGGGGAGCTCCCTCTCCATGTTCAATTGCGCGGCAATTTGCTCTCGTTCCGCCAAAAACCGGACATCCGGCACATACACAACTTACTGCCCTCTGCTTAGGGGCCATATCGGTCAGTCTTTTGATCCATTACCTAATGTTTATTTAATCTGGTAAAGGGCACACGCCCAAATCGATAAAGTCAAGCTTCCGACTATCACTATTCAACATAGGTTGTTGTATCAAAATTTGGAGGAGATACCCTATGAGTTACAACCAAAATATAAATCAACAACACCAAATGCATCACCAGCAGCATCATCCTCATCATATGCATCATATGCATCAGATGCATCACCAGCAACACCACCAACAACATCATCAGATACATCACCACCACTTCCATCATGTGGTTATTCATCCAGGTCAACACCCGCATCATCCAACCCCTATGCCGTATCATGGCATGCACCAAGGACAATGGCATGGTCAACAGGGCGTATGGCAAGGAATGCCTCAACCAAGGCAAGATCAATAAGGTAACTGGCAAAGAGGCTACGAATAAAATAAAATAATTAAGATTGAAGAGAGTCGTACGTATTTGTCGTACGGCTCTGCTCCACTTACAGTCCTTGATGTATTTTCATATTTAATTTTGTACACTTGTTTGAAGAAGTGATTTGATTAATGGGCTCATTTGTATTTTGGATCCGATCGCTGACCAGCAACTGGGATGCATCTACATCATACCAAGGAGTCTTTTTATTTCTCAAAGCTCGTATGGTTATGGTAGAAATAATCTTCTTACGTTGTTGTAACATGGTTAACCCCTTTGTGGGGTGCGTACAAACTGTAAAACTGAACTTCCTGCCTCAACTCATTTTAACACTTATTGCGTCGGATCCGTTCCACCGCAGCGCTATCGTCCTCCGTTAGCCGAATGGGCTACCATTTATGTATATATTCTGCTTTATATTTCTTTAGCTTTTCGATTAAGTTTGTAGAATCATCGTCAATTACAATTAAATTTTTATACGGCTCTTTTACAAACCCTTGTTCAATCATATGATCAAAAAGCGATAACATCGGCGTGTAGTATTGATTGATATTTAGCAAGGCACATGGTTTATTGTGGTATCCAAGCTGTGCCCATGTAAAGACTTCAAACCATTCTTCTAAAGTGCCTGTCCCACCAGGGAGTGCGATAAATCCATCAGCGCGCTCCGCCATTAGAGCTTTTCTTTCATGCATCGTTTCAACGATATGAAGTTCCGTTAGGTGTTCGTGAGCAATTTCCACATTTGCCAGTTTTCTGGGTATCACTCCAATAACCTTACCACCAGACTCTATGACCGCATCGGCAACAGCACCCATACAGCCGACTGTTGCTCCTCCGTATACAAGATCCAATCCATGTGCTACTAAAACTTTCCCTAACTTCTTTGCTTCATTCATATAGATAGGGTCATTTCCAGTGCCTGATCCACAGTATACAGCTATTGTTTTCATATCTTCGTCCACTATCCTCTCTGCATTTTACTTTTAATAGACTATCTTAAAGTATGTCTCTCCTCAAGGAGCTGCTTAGTTCTAGGCATTGAATTAGGCGCGGCAGCCTTATGTGCGGGAACCTGGTTCCTACAAAAAAATACAGAACACTGGTAGTCGCTTTCACCGTGTTCTGTCATTGCATACGAAGCTCCCAAACAATATGAATCTAAAGTTGTGAATCCTTCAGCAGGCTTTTCTTATTCGCAATTTTGTAATCCAGTACACCCAAAATCTTCTGCAAATGATCGATTTGGTCCTGGAGCTTCCTTCTGTACGCTTGAACTTTATCATACACTTCGGGTGTAGACTGGATGTCTTCCTTATAGGAGAGTGATGCAAACTCTTTAATATCTTTAAGGGGGACCCCTATTTTCTTCAGACAAATAATAAGCTCCATTAACTGCATGTCTTCTTTGTGATACATTCGTCGGCCGTTCCCTTTTCTTTTCGCCCGGGGAAGCAGTCCGATCTTCTCGTAATAGCGGAGCGCATCCTCTGTCAGTCCGGTCATCATTGAAATTTCCTTGATTGAAAAAGCGGCGTCACTGCTCATCCTAAGACCTTCCCATCCTCATGAAATAAAGTCACCAAGGAATAATACCATGCTCATTGAAGAAGCCCCCTGTGGGTCCATCTTGTGCAAGTGTAGCATATTGGACAATGATTCGGGAACCTTGTTCTGGTGTCAGATCTCCGTATCCGTTATTGAAACCGGTAGCAACAAAGCCAGGGCAAACCGAATTGACTTTAGCAGGGGTATGTTTCAATGTAAAAGCAAGATGAGTGGTAAGCTGATTCAGCGCCGTTTTGGAACTGCTATACGCTAATGCTTTTAAAGGGTATACGCCGTTTCCCGGATCACTATGCAGCGTTATAGATCCTATGGAGCTGGAGATATTGACAATCCGAGGGGCATCTGATTTTTCGATAAGGGGCAGCATGGCTTGGCTGACAGTGAATGCACCAAAAAAATTCGTATCAAACGATTTCTTTAAATCCGCCACGCTTAGATCCGTAAATTTATGCCGATCGCCAATTCCTGCGTTATTAATCAGTACATCGAGTTTCCCGTATTCCGATTTAATTTTCGTGGCGGCTGC
Organism: Bacillus sp. 3255; assembly: GCF_031456485.1. NCBI lineage: Bacteria > Bacillati > Bacillota > Bacilli > Caryophanales > Bacillaceae > Bacillus > Bacillus sp. 3255. The sequence continues at coordinate 343,460 of NZ_JAVDUS010000003.1, read as the reverse complement.
ATCAATCGTGGCCTGATCGGTGACATCCAGTTCGATATAACGTGCATCTATGTCCTGCTCCTGTAACTTTGCTGCTGCTTGGGATCCCTTTTCCTTGTCTCTTGCGCCTAAAAGAACGGTATATCCCAATCCTCCCAATTGACGCGCCGTTTCAAAGCCAAGTCCTCTGTTTCCTCCCGTAATCAGGGCTACCTTACTCATTTGTACAGACATTGCTCCTCACCTATCCTTATCTTTGTTTGAGCGGAATGACGGATATCATTACGCTTGTGATTGTTGCAACGCTTATGTTACAACTTGGTGTTAACACCAAGTCAAGCGGTAAAAACAAAAAAAAGGGGGCAGTCAACAGCCCCCCGTTATCGCAATCCCATTCGATTCCAATTTTTTCTCGGTCTAATCCTTTATTTTTCAGTCAGTCGGGAACGTCTTCATGTTTCTTTTCACTTATTTGGCATTGATATGGTTATGGCATTATCGTTGTTTCCGCTGAGCATGCCGACCTCACAAGCTAACAACTCCTTGCTCCCGGCTTTCCTGGGGCTGAGGGCTTGGTTATGCAGCTGTTTCAACACCGACGAATAACTACCCCCTCTGGGGCTATAAGTTCCAGATGTCCGCCAGCGTAATGAATGTGAACTTTCCCCGCCATAGTGAGAAAGGTTAGAGAGAATTCTGGCATTCCATCAGGCAAGTGAGGATCAAATCGGATCGATGACCAACCTGGAGCTGCCGGTTTGATCCCAATGATTTCCTCGATAAGTATAGGAATCGGCGAGCTGGCCCAACCATGGCATAAGCTTGTATTCCATTTCTGTTCTTTCCCCCACGCTTCAAAGCAAGTTGTCGCCCCCTCCTTCACCATGTTCGCCCATGAACGCTCATCCTGACAAGTAATGAGCTCGTAGATCAGCTCGGTTTCACCAGCTTTGGCCAGTGCCTTCAGCAAGAAATAGGACATGTATACGCCGCAGCTTAATCTTTTCATTTGGATAAGAGCACAAACGGATGAAATTGCGTGCTCCGGGACGATCTCAAAATACAAAGCAAGCATATTCGAGTGAAGCGAGGCATGATCCGTGCCTAATGCATCGGCGAACAATCCGGATTGCGGACGGAAGAAAGCTGTCTGATAGGCTTTTTTAAGAGCAGGAAGCCGGTCCTCATATTTGATATTCAACAAGTCCTTAATGGCTTGAACCGTCTTCACACAGCCGTAGTAGAACGCATTGATGACGTTATGACATCCGTCGCTAACGGGACGGGTAAGCGCAAAATCGTAGCCGTCCCTTAAGTTATCGGGCCAGTCGACTAGATTCCACTTTTCTTTCACATTCTCAAGCAGTCCATCTTCGCGCTCGTACTTTTGGAAATAAGCTAGAATCCCTTCGGCGACAGGCAGCATTTCCTGCAAAAATTCCTTGTCTCCGCTGTGCTCATAATATAGCAACAGCTGGATTGGCCATTGCAGGGAGAAATCAGCAATCTCCTGCATAAAGTGCCCTGGTGCAACCGCCAGGAGACCCGGACATACCGTGCTTGTTAATGCAAAATCCCGAATTGCCTTCTTAAATAGCCGCAAATCTCCGCTGATGTACATGTGTGAATGCCCAATGACGGTGTTGTCTCCCAGGTACTGCCCCTTCTCGCGGGACGGACAATCTACGAAGTTTTCTTGGGCGCTGAACTGCACGCCTTTTTTACAGATGGACCAGATTTGGTTCAATAGCTCATTATTCGACTCAAATGTCATCGCCTGTTCATCTAGCGGATAATGTCTGACCATAGCAGCAAAACTGTTAACGTCGATGGTACCAGGCAATCCGAGTACCTCTACATACCGGAACGCTTTATACTCATATTGCCGGAGTGTATCTCGGTTACCCGACAACGTCCAAGTTTCCTCATACTTACAGTTACAGCGCATGTCGTACCTGACTGTTTGACTAGACTCGTACAATTCTTCACCGCAGCGAATAATGATTTGCTCTCCGGGGTCTCCGCAAGCGACCATTTCAAACTGACCCGTAACCTCCTGGCCAAAATCAATGACATAGTCGCCTTTCCTCACAGTTCGCACACTCTGCGGTTTGAGACGGTACACGCTAAGGGGCGGCGTCGACTGCTTAACCAATATGTAATCAGCTTGATGATTTTCTCTCGCATACAGCCATTCACGATCATCATATTCGACTTCGATCCATCCTACATTGGCTAGTCGTTGATCGATATTCTCCAAATACTGCGTCTCGTATCCGACCGTGTCGGCAGGTCCGAATTCACACGCAACCCTATACCGCCAGCTGCCGTCTGTCGCAAGAACAAGCCCATGCTCCGTGTGCAATTCAGCGATCATACCTTGCCGTAAATCCGCGCTATTATAATAGCGATTAACGCAGCCTTGATAATACACATGTACGGCAATCACATTCGTTCCTTCATGCAGGTAAGCGCTCAAGTTCCACTCATTATAGTTATAATGAAATGCATATCCCTGTGCCGGTCCTTGTCCTATAAAATGCCCGTTCACATACAGCTTATAATAGTCGTCCGCGGTGATGCAGAGCAGAGCTTCTTTGGGAGCAGTCTGTAATTGAAACTGCTTCCGCACAAGCATATGCCGGTTCTTAAGATGCTCGGGATGCGCCATACGCTCTACCGGATCATATTCCTTGTTCAACATGGGCTGCGGTTCATATCCAGCAAATTCTGGATCTGTAATCCAAATTGCTTTCCAACGATGCTCCATCATTTCACCTCAAATGAAGAAAAGAGAGGAAGCGTCGGCTTCTCCTTCTCCGCCGCTTTCCGCTTCTTCTCCGCCTTATTTATTTTCAAATACTTTGCCCGGGTTGTCCGGAGTAAAATTCGGATATTGAATGCGCTTCGTTTTTCCATCATTTACGGACTTATCCAGTGCGGCATTATAGCGGGTATTCAAATCTTGAATACCTTTGTCGATATCAATTGCGCCTAGAATGATTGCGTTAAACACAAAGTACATATCGTTGCCTTCCGGTTTCACGCCTGTTGGCAGCGGCTGCCAGATTTTGTCTTTATCGGTCAATTCCAGGTTCGGCCATTTTTTTACCGTATCCGGTTTCTCGGCATTTTTCAGTACGGAAGGAAGCATCACCATGCCTAAGCCTTTGTTGTAGTAGCCGGAGAGCAAGTCATCGCTGTACAGGAACTCCATAACTTTCCAAGCTTGATCTTGATTTTTGGAATTTTTGTTCATCAAGAACCAGCGTCCTGCCAGGTTAATATGCTGAGATCCTTTGACTTGTCCGTCAATCGTTGAAAGCTGTGCGACATCCCACACCTCTTTGGTAGGGAATTGGTTCATGTACACGCCTGGCTCCGAGTGGGACCATGAAATATACATACCAATTTTACCTGCAGCAAATTGTGTGCGCAGCGGATCAATATCAAGGGATTCGGATCCCGGGAATGCCGCGCCGGAAGTGAAGATCGCACGGTATGCGTTCAGAATCGGTTTGTAGCTGCTAAAATCATATTTACCGTTAATGAAATCGTATCCGGCCTCCACACCGCCGCTTCTCATTAACATATAGTCGATCGAGCGGGAGTACGCTTGTGCCGGATTTTTCAAGTTAGCCGCGAAGCCGTATATGCCTTCTCCTTTCAACTTATCTGTAATTTGCTTGGCGTCCTTCACCATCTCGTCAATCGTTTTCGGAGGTTCAGCTATTCCAGCTTTGTCAAATATCCCTTTGTTATAGTATAAACGAGGAGTTGTGCTGATGGCAGGCATAGAATAAATATTTCCGTTTACGACATTGATGCCGTCAATGAACGCCCCCTCCCCGAATCTCTTCTTGTATTCAGGTGTGAGGTACTTATCCAGCGGAGCGAGATCCCCCTTGGTCAAGTGGTCTTGGAATGCCGTACCGCCGTCGAAGAAGACGTCAGGTCCCTCATTCGTAGCCAGAGCAATATCCAAGGACTGGTTATAGTTCTCCGCATAGATTTGATATTCAATTTGAATATTGTCCTTGTTATCTTTATTGTACTGCGCAATCTTACTGTTCATATAATCTTGATCGGCACGGTTTTAACGTCCATACTTTAATAACGGTCTTAGCCCCAACAGATCCTGTTGCGTTTTTGAGACAGCGCTTTCAGTCGACGTGGACTTAGCTCCTCCATCCGAATTCCCGCATGCGGTCAGCATCATTACAGATGCTGCAACGGTTATAACTACCAATGTTCTTTTCATGTTTCTCTCATCCCTTCTTAGGTATTCATCGGTACTGACAACCGCAGCGACCACAAAATCGGATACACCGTTAATCCTGCAAACAACACTAGATTGGGGAGCAGCATCAAGTATAATTGCCCCTTTCCTGCTCTTCCCCGCTTAAACCCCTTCATGAGATCACCTCTGTATATAGTGTCTTATTGTTTCAGATTGCGCTTACAAGTTGATTTGTCCGTATCTGATACATCCAACTATATCAACTAGAGAAAGCGGTGATAATCGAAAAAACGAAGGTTACATGTATAAAAATTGAGCCAAGGAGCGCAAGCGGGTTCTTATGCTGTCGATCAGTAGGTGTAGTGATGCTGAAGTGGTACTATAACAAGGGGGTAAAAGAAAAAAAACTCTCTAAGTTCCACTTAGAGAGGAGTTTTTTAACGTTACTCGTGTCATAATCCTTTTTCGGCTGCTCAATGTTTCTTTAAATTCTAGTTTCCGTTAGTTCAACGAAGAACTTATTTTTTTTAATCTAGTCCTGAATTTTCGTCAAATCCAAGCATAATATTCATATTTTGAATGGCTGCCCCTGAAGCACCTTTACCTAAATTATCAAATCTCGATACAAGTAATATCTGGTCTTTTTGACCAAAAACAAATATATCCAAATAATTTGTATTATTGCATTGCATGAGATTGAAGAAACCATCTTCAAGATATGCCTCAGAGTCGAATGGGGCGACTCGAACAAACCGATCTTCTCTATAATAAGAGGCAAGCATTTCTTGAATATTTCTTGCCGTCACATTTTTATTGAAAATTCTAGGAAAGAGAGGAATACTTACTGCATCACCTTGATAATAGTTTCCGACAATTGGAGTAAAAAGTGGTGCTGCGCTTAATCCGGAATATAGTTGCATTTCAGGAAGATGCTTATGATTAAGGTTAAGTGCATAATGTCTTGGGGCAAAAAGCTGTTCTTTATTTGAGTTCTGATATTCGGATATTAGTTTCTTACCTCCACCACTATATCCCGTAAGCGCATAACAAGACATAGGGTAATCCCTTGGAATTATTCCTTCCGCTACCAAAGGATGTATGGCTAAAATAAACCCCGTTGCATGACATCCAGGGACAGATACTCTAGATGAATTTTGGATTTTAGTTCTTTGATTTATATGTAATTCTGGTAATCCATAAGTCCAATCCTGGTTGGTCCTAAACGCTGTACTTGCATCTATTATTTTGGTCTTGTCATTAATTACCATAGATACGGAATCCTTTGAGGCAGCATCTGGAAGGCAAAGGAAGACGACATCTGCTTCGTTAATTAAAGCCCTACGGGTTTCGTGATCTTTTCGCTGTTCCGACTCAATCTTGAGTACTTCAATGTTAGAAATCTTGGATAAGTAATCATGTATTTTTAAACCAGTTGTACCTTCTTGACCATCAACAAATATTTTATATTTCATTTTTCCACCCCTTACCAATTAGATATGTATTAATATACGCTATTATGTATATATATTCAATGAGATATCATGCTAGAAAAAAAGAGGGGCTCGCTGCCCCTCTCCCTACACGACTGGATCTTGCTTTGTTTCCAGATAGCCTTCTATTCGATTAATTCGCTCTTTAAGCTTTCCTTGCTCCGTTTCTAAATCACTTGCCTTAGATGATAGACTCAAGCTGCATGAATGTTAATGAATTCGGTTTGTTTGAAGGCTGCTCATTCGAAGACCCCCATCCTTGATGAGATTCAACTCTCTGATCACCCGAGTTTTGTTCGAGGATGGATTGTACAGATGCAATTAACAATTTAAGATCTACATAAATCAGATCAATATCGGCTACGGAAATGATCAGCTCTCCGCTAACTACAGCGCCTTTATCAATCAATCCATCCAGAATATCCAACAATGTCATTTCTTTGTTTCGATAGTTTTGATGCAAAGGTCACTCCTCCCTGCCTTGTTTTGCGAAATGATAAGGAGGCCATGGACCGGTCAGCTCTAACATCCAACCGGATTCTTTGAGCGAATCTTGAATTTGGTCGAAAACACTTAAAAAGCTGGGCACCTTCTCCGCACTAATCAAGTAATTATAGTTATATACCATTTCTTCCTGCCTCATGGTAATCTCCTTACCCCAATTTCTTCTTATAACGAAATCAGACGCGATGTCCTGCAGCTGCCGATGCAGCTCTTGGCATATCTTGTCTTGCTGCTGCAAGAGTTTGCTTTCATAACGTTTTCCTTTCCTTTTACAAGATAGAAAAAATAATTTTTAAGCCGACTGGCCGGGCCACCCAGAATCCCAATCTTTTAACACATATTGAAACTAAACTCTAATTAGCGTAGAAAAGGCAGCCGATCGTCATATGACCGGCTGCCGCGGTGTTTCAATGTTCTTGGATCTGATTTTTCCGATACTGCTAGTAATCTTGTGACAGTAGCTTTTGGGCGACGATGTAGCCTGATCCTCCATTAATGCCGTGACCCGGCCAGGTTGCCGCTCCCAGCATAAACAGGTTCGGCACTTCCGTCTGATGACTGGGCTGCGCCGGAAGCGGCCGGAAAAGAAAACTCTGCGCCAAATCATGGGCACCTCCGTACGGATCGCCTGGGCCTGAATTGGGGTTGTAGCGTGCAATCGTATCAGGAGTTACAACCGCATGACCGATAACCGCGTCTGGAATATTAGGGATATGTTTTCTTACAATTTTTAACACACGCTCTACGAAACGCGCAGTGAGATCCGGGGTCCAAGTCCCGTCGCCAACATCAATTTGATTTGCAGCATCGCCACGTGGACGACAAGGCACTTCAAGAACTTGAATACGCATCACAGCCTTGCCTGCCGGCGCGCGAGACGGATCAAGATTTGTGGAGCAGTCCACCGTAAAGGTCGGCTTGGCCGGAAGCAAACCCGACATCGCTTGCGCAATCGCTTGCGTGAACCCATCTAACCCATCCGTCAAATGCGGCTGACCGACCTTGGCGAAACGCGCATCCGGCCATCGCGGGGGCTCGCTAAGCGCAAGGTGGATTTGTACGCAGCCTCGACCATAACGGAAATGCTTGGCTTGCTCACGCAGAGGAGCACTAACCTCAACATTATCCAGCAGCGAAAGGTAGAGCTGATCCGGACCGGTCGAGGCAACGACTGCCTGATTAACTTGGAATTCCTCGCCGTCTGATGTCTGCACGCTAACGGCACGACCATGCTTCACGATAATACGTTTAGCGTTTGAATGGACGCGGATGGTACCACCCTGGTCCTGTATCAATTGCGCTAAGGCCTGTGCAAGCTTCTCGCTGCCACCTTCAGGTATAGGCATGCCGCCGCCCATCAACGCCATAGCTGTGAGTGGGACCCAGATGCCGCTTCCGATTTCGTCCGGTGTCCGCCCTAGATGTGTAACCCACGACGCCAGCATCGAGCGAAGTGCAGCGGATTGCAAAGAACTTACCACATTTCGGGCGGTTGAAAAGAAAGATGCAGCGAACCCCGAGTAGCCCGGCCGTCCTTTGTCGTGAAGCAGCTTAGTAAGTATTTCGGATGCTTGAGTACCGGAGAGGTCCAAATTAAATAGTGAAAATACATCGCCGGCATAGGGATTGAATTCTCCAAACAAACGAGCCAGAACGTCGCCATCCCCAGGTGCCAGCCGCTCAGCTTCTACTACTAGGTCCTCAAATGAACGGGAAAACACGCCCGTCTGCCCATCCTCCATCGAAACGCCGGTTGGAAGTTCGGTATTTATGTAACGAAGTCCGCGTTCTTCAAGAGCTTCCCGAAGGTCTGCATAGGCGGGGCCAGTCAATAAAAGCGGATGGGCCGCTGCATACACATCATGTTTAAAGCCAGGGAGGGTGAGTTCCTCCGTGCGTAGGAAACCTCCTGGACGATCGTTTTTCTCTAACACTAACACACTGCGGCCCGCTCTAGTCAAGTAAGCGGCTGTAATCAAGGCATTGTGGCCGCTTCCAATCATAATGACATCGTAACTATTCAATGTCAAAATCCTCCTTTTCATTATCGGTAAATCTATTCTAACCGAGTATGCAGGAGACGTAAGTCGCTTCATGTCGATGGGTCAGCAAGACTGAACCCATATCTTTTAATTGACGGTAAGGCAGGGCCATGTTTCCTAATTTTATCTTGGGTTACCTTATACCACCAGTCACGCTTTTTTACACTATCGATCTCCGTTAGCGGAGTGTTTACTGCATTTTTCTTTCATTAATTCAATAATCCTTTCGTTTTGGTCAATTTAATAAAAACCCCACAAGAACATCCATTATTGACTCCTTTCACTTGATAAATACGGTTTTGCAACATGAAAAAATCTTGTTTTTCCATTCAATTGATATTCGTTATAAATAACTTTTTTCTTTTTATGTCATATACCCATTTTAATAAGTTGCGCTAAACTCCCGTTACTTTAAATGAAACAGGGAGCAGCGCTGTGACAGCCTGCTCCCTACTCTTGCTTAGAAATCACCCAAACATCCCTATTATTGCAAGAATCCAAAACAACATACCTAAAGCTATTAGAATCCACTGTCTTATAGAGAATTTGCTCCGTACAATGTAATTCACTTGCTTTTTCCTCCAATAGATATTTAAAGCATATTGTGTGTATGCAATTGGAATGATTGATAAAAATCCTAATAGCCACCAATTTTGACTTGGTAATCTAAAGAGGGCGTTTAGAACATAGAAAGATAACATAAAAAGAACTGGATAGACTCTTATCTCAATTTCATTAAGTTCTAAAAGCCTTTTGATACGCTTAAACAAGTTAGTTACAATAACAAAACCAATGATGGGAATGAATGTGAATACAGTTCTATAGACATAGCTAATATTCCAGTTGTTATGGTTACATAGCTGTTTCCATGTTCTATAGAACCATACCATTTGATAGAACCCAAGTGAAACCACAGTAAGTACAATCAAGTGCCATATGGGTTGAACATTTGAATACGATGGTTGAAAGGATGTTTCTGTGGATACAACTTGTATTTGAAGTGTCAATTGTATTTCCTCCGCATCGCCTTTTGATTCAACTATCGTTCCTCGTTGATGCAATAGTTTCCCTTACTAATAAAGTGAAATTTCCCAATCCTCAAACTCTGGCTCAACACGATAACTACTGTCAACATAACTTCGAATAAACTGCGCAGCCCTCTTTTCTGCATTTTTTGCATTCAGAACTGTTCCATTGTCATCCATCTCTATCACATTTGCAAAGATTGCATATGCTCTCTCTAATGCGCTCGGCTCTTCAAATATACAAGAATAATCAATACCTTCAAGTAATGGCAGTCCCACAGTTCCGTTTGCTAACCAAAAGGAAAATGTTCGCAGCGCTCCACTGAAAGAATGGCTTAGCTTTTGCATTTTTGGTCCTCCAATGGCAAGAATGATGTTGTCTCATTTTAACACATATTGGAACTAAACTGCCCATTACTTAACCGACACGTAAAAAAAATTTACAAATCCAACCTATAGTACCACCGCGATTATGACCATATGTTTGTTTCGCCGGATATCATTCGCAGATAAAACATTTGCACAACAAAAGGAAACGTAACCCTAGTAAGACGGAAGTACCACCATCTACCACTGAGAGGAGAGGATGGATCGACTTTGATAAAAACGAAGGGCGCCCTCCGCTAGATAGCTGTAGGACGCCCTATAATTTGTTATTATTTTGTGCTTTCTATTGTATAAACTCGTGATGCCGCTTCAATATCCTTGAAAGCCCAGTGAGAACTATTCACATCTCTCCAAGTCGCTTTTGGGTTACCGATCTCAGGTAACACTCGCTTCATCAAGCGATTCAGTATCGTCACTGCCTCTGCTCGAGTAACGCCATCATTGGGATGGAAGCCTCCATCGTCATACCCTCTTACAATTCCCTGTGCCTCTAACAACTTAATCGATTCTTCAGCCCAATGGCCTTGAATATCAGGGAAGGAGGCATTTCCAGATATTTCGGTATCCTTAAGCACTTTCCATCTAACGGCTAATGTTGCGAGCTCAGCACGAGTGACAGGACGCTCAGGCTGGAATTCATTCTTTGTAACACCGGTCATAATTCCTTTTAAGCGTAGACCTTCAATAGCTTCAAAAGCCCAATGGCTTGCCGAAACATCCTCATAGCTATTTTTCCCCGTTGCTATAGCTTGCCCGCTTCCCTCACTTAGCATGATCCGCCATAACATCGCAGCAAACTCTGCTCGACTTGTCTGCCGTTCCGGAAGGAAGAGACTGTCTTCGAAGCCATTAATATAAGGCTTCACGGTAACGTTTTCTATATCCTCAGTAGTAGGAACCGTTTGAGTAATTTCAGGAGCCGTCGTAACATGACCGGAGTTACCATTTGAAGTGTTATTAATTTCATCCAGCTTTAACACGGTAAAGGTACTGAATTTGTTAATGAGGACAGATAATCCGATAATGTTGCCTCCGGTATCTCTCTCCACCGTACCCTTTTTAAATTCAGTCGTTCCATCACTGTGTTCAATAAAAATATACAAGTTAGCAAAATACGCTTCGCGCTCCAATGTATTCGAAGGCGGGTTTAATTTCGCCAACGGGAATACGAGCTTGGTCTCTTTTGGACTGTCCGACGTTACATTGGTTTCAATTTCCATCGGCGTACCGATTTGACTAACAGTTTTATTCACAGATTGTTCGGCTACCTTTGCATCCATCTGAGCTTGCTGTTTAACCTGATTAGCAAGCTCAGCGTCCCGAATTGGAACAAACCGGAAGAAAAGTTCCACATTTGCCTGCTCCAGAAGCTGTAAGGTATCCTTAGGCAGCAACACGGTTGCTTCATCCGTTTCAATAGCCAAGTCTAGCTTAGAGGCCATATTCTTGTAAGCTGATGAAGACACCTCTACCGCAACTTCATTCGCACGGTCTGTCGGGATGTCGTTAACGACTACCCTTACAAGTGTTTGGTTCTGGGCAATCGCTTCAGATATTGCGGCTTGTGCTTTATCTGCTTCCAGCGTTACCTTATCAATCTTCGTTCCGTCAGACAAGGTTTTCCGTACTATTGTCGTTTGCTCCACATCATTCTGCGTTTCACCTACACGAACGGGTACAGTGCGTGTTGATTCCTCGCTAACTACGCTTAAGGAGCTCTTTTTTACAATCACAAGGAATGTTTTCTTGGCTACTAGCTGCTCCTTCTTGACCGTTGCAAGCATGTAAATCGTCTTGTCACCAGTTGTTGGACGCGTAACACGACCTATATTTGAGATTACGTCTGGATCACTAGATAACCATGTAACAATAGTGTCGTTTTTCCCTATAGTAGGGAGAACCACATTTTGTGTTACACTTTCCCAAGTATCCCCTGCATCATAACCAATTTGAACTTGCTGGGCTGCATCATAGACATCAAGCGTCTCTGCTTGTACGTTAATTGGAACGCTAATCGATCGATTATCATAAACAGCTGTGAGTACAGTTTGTCCAGCCTTAATGCCTTGAATGGTACCGTCCACCGAGGCACTGGCTATCCCAATAGGCGCAAAGGAATAGTTACCCAGAAGAGTAACGTCTTGATCATCACCACCGTCAAAATTCATATGAAGATGGAAAGGCATGCTGCCTTTTTCTTTCACTGTATAGGTTGCTTGATCAAATCGAAGATCTTTGGGTTTCGCAATCACGTGTACTGTCCTCACCTTCTGATCGGCCGCGTTGCCGGCTGCATCCACAACCTGATAGAAGATTTGATAGCTACCGACAACACCTGTATTTACATTCCCCGTTACAGTAGCTTGCGGATTCTGAGTTAAGTTATCTGTTACAAGAACGCCAGGATCCGTAAATTCTCCTTGGTAGTAGACAGAGACAGATTCATCGCCAATAAGTTGAATAACAGGCTTAGTTTTATCTATTCTTATAATCGCACTATTTGTCCCGCTTATGTTAGTTGATGCATCCGTTTGTCTGGCGTAGATACTGTATTCGCCCTCTTCATTCAAAACAACCGGTGTGTTATAAACGTGCCAGCTAGCAGTTGGAGATAGACGATACTCTATTGTTGCTCCCGGTTCACCATAGATTGTTGCCGTTACACTGCCATTAGTCCATGAATTCGGATTTAGGTTAATTGTTGGTGCTTCTGGTAAAGTGGTGTCCGGATCTATCGTTTCGGTGATAGAAATTGTCAGTGTCTGTGCGCTGCCTGCACTGAAGTTAAACGTCAGAACCGTAGTGCCCACCGCTTGTGTTGCTAAATAGGCTTTATTGATGGTTACATCGTTTCCCGAAACCGTGTAGTCCGTATTCAGCACCAGATTTGCCGCCCCGTTTTGGATGCTGCTGAGTATATTGCCGTTCAGCGTCATAGTTGTGGCTATGTCTGCCTGTGCGGCTATCTTCTTATCAAAGCTGGCCATAGCAGTGCTGATTGTACTGTTCATTGTGGGAGCCTCCGCACGCGTTACCTTGACTGTGTATGTCTTCGGTGTGCTGTCTTGGGCTGTGACTTGTACATGAATCATATTCTCACCCACAATCAGCGCCACGTGACCGTTCACTGCTTCTGTAACTTCAACTGTTGCGCTGCTGTCTGCTGCCATTGCCGTTACGTCTACACTCGTTACACCATTAGCTACGCTTGCCGTGTATTCCGTTTGATCAGCTGTAAAGCTTGGTGCTAACGTGCCTTCACTTAACGTTAGATTACTCAAGTTCGCATTCGAGGATGCCTCACGCGTTACCTTGATTGTGTATGTCTTCGGTGTGCTGTCTTGGGCTTTGACTTGTACATGAATCATATTCTCACCCACAATCAGCGCCACGTGACCGTTCACTGCTTCTGTAACTTCAACTGTTGCGCTGCTGTCTGCTGCCATTGCCGTTACGTCTACACTCGTTATACCATTAGCTACGCTTGCCGTGTATTCCGTTTGATCAGCTGTAAAGCTTGGTGCTAACGTGCCGGCACTCACAGTCAAGTTGCTTAGGTTCGCATTATTTGAAACTGTGCTGCCCCTAGTGATATCAAGCGTATAGGTTGTGCTTGTTCCATTTTGAGCGGTGACAACAATTGTGATCTGATTCAAACCTTGGTTTAAGGATACGGACTTGTTCATACCGTCGAACCCTTGTTTCCCGTTAATGGTCACAGTTGCAAAAGAGTCCTGAAGAAAAGGGGTAACTTGCACCGTATCAACATCACTCGTGACGCTCCATGTATATGAAGTAGTAGCACTTGAAAACGCAGGTGCGTATGGAGTTCCCCCGTCCAATTTCAGACCACTCAAGTTCGCATTGCTGCTCATCGGTTGAGTTTTAATCATTCCACCCTCACCGACAGCCACATATCGATCATGTCCCCCGGCAACCCCCAGCAGATAACCTGTGGTGCCAGCGGATTCATAATCCCATGTTTTACCGTCTAGCGAGGTAAGAACCGTACCGTTCTCACCTACGGCTATGAATTTGTTACCCGCATATGCAACGCTGTATAAGTTGCCTGTCGGTGCTTCAGTTGGCCATGTTAACGACGACCAGTCTATGCCATCTGGGGAGGTAAGCAATGTTGTGTCTCCAACAGCAACAAAAAGATCATTACCTGAGGTAATACTGTACAAATTCACACCAGCTCCAGCGTCTCTCCATTCCCAGCCTCCGACCCCGTCATCCGAAGTTTGAATCTCAGCTGTCTGACCTACTGCCACATATCGACTCTTACCTTTGGCAGTTCCATAATGAACCCCATAGAAACCAAAAGCATTGGTAAAATCATTATGCCAAATCTCGCCGCCATCCGTTGAATAAAGAATTTCACCGTTTTCAGCGACAGCGACTAATGTTCCATTCCCACCTACAGTTATGTTCCATATGATACTACTAACGCCATCGGTTTCTGCAAGTTGCCACGAAGAGACAATCGTTGGATCCGTTGAAGTATAAATGACTCCATTCGCACCGCCAATTACCCATTTACCTTCAGAGTACACAACCGCGGATAAATCATCTCCGCCAGACAGCGTCTTCTTGTCCCAAGTGATTCCATCGCTAGAGGTTAATATGGTCCCCGCATTACCAACTGCGACAAATAACCCATTTCCATAGTAAACATTGACTAGATCATCCGTTGTCCCAGAAACAGCATTCCCCCAAGGGGCTGCAGCTAGAGTAGTACCAGAGAATTGAGGGAATCCTATACTAGCGAAAACAAGCATGATGACTACGAGCAAATTTCGCCCATTGAACTTCTTTTTTTTCAAAAATTTCACCCCATTATATGATTGTCAAAGAACTTTATCCAATTCCTATTTTACGTCACGCCAAGTTTACAGAAGGAAGCGGCTATCCATATGCGCCGCTTCTTTTTGCGTCTTTTTATGGCTGGTGACGTCCTAAGTTCGTAAATGTATCTTTCGGGAAACTATCCCATTCTCCGAACGGGCTAAACGACTGGGATCCGGAAAGAATGCCCGATTTTCTAACAATGGTGCCTCCTTTAGGGAGAATAGACGGTGGAGCGATTGTAGGGTTCTCTACCGGATTCCCTATAACGTCAACAACTTGGCCGTCTTTCTTTAATACGAGAGCGTATAGAGTGTATCCATCTAAGCTAAAGAATGCCTCATCGTTATAATAAGCGGCGTTAGTGATATCAAAAAAGTCATAGAAATTGCTATTTATAATAATGTACGGCATCCCTGGGTAGAACGGCAAAAACGGCAAAGACCAAACTCGTGCTTTATTTGTTGAGTTCACCCATTGATAAAAAAACAATTCGTAACCCGTTTGCATGCCCGACATACCGTCATCCGGGTAATAGACCTGAATGGCTGCTCGTCCGTTGGAACCATCCACATAATCGGAAATAAACGCTTTACGTGTCGTCTGCTGTTCTATCATAAGTTTCACGCGCAGACCGGTATCATCACTAGCAGCAACAATTAAAGTGGAGCCGTTTGCCATGCCAGTTGTTAAGGTCAGCTGGTAATTGGATAGAATGCCTGACAATGGCTGTGGTATTACTTTGAGTTCTGTCGCTGGCTGGGTCGGGAAATAAGTCTTTATATCAAAGCTTATATTCTGTATGCCGGATTTGGTATTAATCGTTAACGTTTCAGCCTTCAAAACCCTTACCTTGAAGGATGTATCCACCGTTCCGCCCTTCCCGTCATTAGCTGTAACCGTGACAGTAGCCGTTCCCTTGCCATTCAATTGAAGCTGAAGATTATTACCGCTTACTGACGTGCCTACTAGCGAGCTGTCCGATGAGACAGCCGTATACGTAAGGGTATCCCCATCATTGTCCTGGAACAAGCTTGCTAGTGAAATAGGGTCGGTCGGGTCTCCCAGAATTAGCAGTTTATCCGCAATTGTCGAGGAAACTTCTGGTGCCTTGTTCGCGTCTTTAACTGTTACTTGGAAAGAAGTATTGGTGAATCCACCCATTCCATCATTGGTCGTAACCGTTATCGTACCCGTACCAACTCCTTGAGCAGTCAATGTAAGCTCATTGCCGGATATAGCAGTGTCGACAATGGCTGTATCAGAGGAGGTTGCGGTATACGTAAGCCCATCCCCGTCAGCATCCTGGAAAACTCCGGTCAATGAAATTGCATTCGCTTGAACACCTAACGTCAATAGCTTGTCACTGATAGAAGATGCAACAATCGGAGCTACGTTAGGCCGTTTAACAATCACTTTAAAGCTGCTCTTAAGCCAAGGATTTGTTCCGTCATACACGGAGGCAGTTACCGTAGTTGTTCCTATCAGTCCAGGACTAATGGACAACAAGCTTCCATTTAAAGATACGTCCGCCACGGAAGTATCATCCGATATTGCTTTAAAGCTAAGTACATCCCCCTCAGGATCAGTAAAATAATTAGCTAGGTCCATTGTAAGCGGAGGACTCCCCTGAACAACCGTCCGGGTTGGAACGGCACTCAGTACCGGTGGTTGGTTGGCTGCCGGATCCGTCACCAGCACATCGAATTGATTGTCAGTCTTGCCTCCAAAATCATCGTCAGCCGTTACTTGAACCGTTGCAAATCCAACCCCCGCAGCAGTTATCTGCAGGCTGGATCCGTATACTGCGGCCGTAACCGAATTGAGGTCCGAGGACAGTACACTGTAAGTGAGTTCGTCCTTATCAGAGTCGCTAAAATAAGAAGACAAATCCAGGTTAAGCGGTGAATCACCATATTGTAGTGTCTGATCATTAATAGGCAGCCCGATCGGTGCTGAATTAGGTCTAGGGATGACATTTACGTACACATCGGTAGTAACAGTGCCTCCTTTGCCATCCTCCGCCGTAACGCTAACTTTTGAGGCTCCAACCATAAGTCCCGTCAGCTTCAGCAATCCGTCTTCATTCACATATGCTGTAACTGTGCTTGGTTTTTCCGATACTGCTTTAAAGGAAAGGGTATCCTGATCAACGTCTTGGAACATCCCGCTCAGGCTGATCTCTGTTGAGAAGCTCTTCTCGAGATCTATTGGATCGAAGACCGTTGCAGTCGGTGCATGGTTGACTTCCACTTGGAGGTCCTTGCTCGATGAGCCACCCTTCCCGTCATTGGCAGAAACCGTCACGTTAATCGATCCTGTAGCTGCCTGCAAGGCGTTCAGATGAAGCTTGTTTCCGTCGTATACGGATGCCGTTACTGTACCTTCTTGAGACGATACAGCAGTATACGTGAGTTGATCCCCATCCGCATCACTAAAGATATTGCCCAGGTCTACCGTATACGGAACTCCAATAGTAACGGGAATGCTCTCAAGGTTACCGGCTACAGGATTATTATTAATGATCAAGTCCAACTCTGACGACACCGATCGGCCATACGTATCCTCTGCTGTAACAGTAACTTTGGTCGTTCCGCCAAGTAACGGAGTGACGGTCAGCTTGCTTCCGTTTACTTGCACCGTAGCCTTACTCAGATCCTGCGGGTTCGCTTTGAATGTCAGAGGTTGGCCTTCCGGGTCTGCAAAATATTTTTGAACATCCAGTTCTTTGCTTGGTCCGCCTTCAGTTAAATCGTTAATCAGCATATTATTAGCGATAAGCGGAGCTTGATTCACCTTAACATAGATTTCGCGCGTAACGCTTCCGCCCTTGCCGTCGTTAGCTGTAATCGTCACTTTCGATTCACCGCTCGAAGCGACGGTCGATAATAAAAGCTTTTTCTTCGCTGCATCCATTACTGAAACCACAATTTCGGGATGCTCGCTTTTTACTTCGTAGCTAAGCTCATCACCGTCCAAATCGGCAAATTTGTCTTCCAAATCAATCTCTATCGGATCTATCCCGATAGATATCATTTGTTCATTCAAATCAATCGAAGATGCTTTTGGCGCCTGATTGGATAGAACTTCGAATGACGTGGAGACAGAACCGCCCCTGCCATCTTCGGCAGTTACTGTAACTTGTGTTGATCCCGCCTTCTGCCCGCGGATGAGCAAATTCGTCGATCCCGGAGCGATATCCGCGCTGACGATAGACTCGTCCTTTACTTTGACTCGGTAATTGAGGTGATCACCGTTCTGATCACTGAACACGTCAGCGAGACCAACTGTCAATTCATTTCCGTTGATCGTTACAATTTGGTTGGCAATAATCTTGTCCGCCGATGGGTTACCATTAATGTCTACAGTTACCTCACACGTTACCGTTCTGCCGAATGGGTCCTCTGCCGTAACATTAACTTTTGTGGAGCCTGCATACAGCGGAGTGATAGTAAGCTTACTTCCTACCAAATCAGCTGTTGCCACATTTTGATCCTGTGAGTTCACCGCGAAGGTAAGCGCATTGCCTTCCGGGTCTTTGATATATTCAGTTAATTCAAGGCTAACTGATGGCCCTCCTTCAGTCATCTCTTTTTGCTCCGGTATCGGAGTAACGATTGCAGGCGCCTCATTGATATTCGCATTGAAGGATCGGGAACCTACGCCTCCATTACCATCCGCGGCTGTTACCGTAACTACTGCTTTTCCTGATGTTGCTTCCGTACTTAAGTAAAGCTTATTATCTTTCACCACTGTTGTGACCAAGTCGGAAGGAATCACCTTTGCCTCATATGTAAGAGGATTTCCCTCAGGGTCGCTAAATTTATCACTCAAATCAATGGCTACAGGCTCTTTACCTAAGGAGAGCAGCTGGTCAGGTATAGAGACCTCGCTTGCCTGAGGAGCGCGATTCCCATTAAAAACAGTAACACTTATTGAGGAGCTTGTTGTTTTCTTACCATCATTCGCTCCTAGAATAATCACCGCTGTACCTAAGGATATCGGTTTTAATGTAAGGTCCGTGCCATTCAGCGTTGCAGCGACAATCCCAGGATTTCTGGATGTGGCGGTCAGTTTAAGCGAGTCGTTATCCTGGTCCTGGAAAGTTTCTGATATACTAATGGTTTGTTCGCCGCCATACAAATTGATCTGCTGAGGGGCGACCGGCTTCGCTACAAGCGGAGCATGGTTTGTATTCGTTGAATTTGTAGTCGTTGTTGTTGTTGTTGTTGTCGTGGAAGTAGGCGTCGAGACGGTACCCACTTGCGAACTAACTTGGTTATAGTTGCTTACAACCGAAGAGACGCTTATATTTTCCGGAATCACAAGAGAATTTACCGTAGTCGTCGATCCCAAAGTAAGCTTGCTGGCGTCCGATACGATTTGGAGAGTACCTACGGATCCGGTGGTTGCTAGATTGACACTTGCACCTTCGGTTATTGTTAGTGTTGCAATATTCGATGTTCCAGACAGCGTTTTACCCTGTGTTCCAGACACCTCTAAGGTTGAGACTGCTGCGTTTAGGGAAACATTATTCGCACCGTCAGCAATAGTTAATTTTGGAATCGTAATATTACTATCAGCCTGGATCGTTGAGCTGCTGTTCACAGTAATCTGGGAAACGCTAGTTTGGCCGATAGGTTCCACTCTGACGTTCTGCTTGTTAATTTCCACGCTGTTTAGCGTCGCGTCTTGAAACACGACGGTATCCTGTGAACCGCCATTAACAAGGGTACTGCCGTCTACTCGAATGGACTCTGAATAGAAGTCGTTCTTTGCCTCTTCCCCTATCACTAGATCCTTTTTGATATACATATCTTTCAGGGTAATAAAATCCGCACCGATGTAGAGAGTTCCGTCGAGAACAGCTCCATGTCCATTAAAAACGAGGTTGCCCGTAAATTCTTTCTCCTCAGACCGCGGCTCCTTGCCACCCTTGGTTATTTCGAGAGAGGTAATTCTCTGTATCGTATTATGGTAGGATGTGAATGTAATAAATGCATCTTGCAGCACTGGATTGTTATCTTCGTTTAAAATCCCTTGTAAATATACAGGAATCTTATATGTTGTTCCGTTCAAAACAACAGAGTCCTTGGACACGTTCTGAACGACGGCAAAATTCTTATGATTAAGAATAAAGTTAAAAATAACTTGGACAGCTTCCTGCCTTTGAAGATTATCCTTAGGGTGAAAATTAACTCCATCTCCGACCATAATGCCGGACTCAATAGCCGCTTGGACATAGTCCTTAGCCCAATCGCTAACGGCTTCCTTATCTTGAACAGCTAAACGAACGCCTTGTCCATTCTTCAAATAATGGCCTATTCTCATAAGTATGGCTGCAATCTCTTCTCGGGTTATCGGTACATCCGCACCAAATTGATCCTCAGAAATTCCATTAACTACACCTAATTTATGTAATGTTTCAACGGCTTCATAAGCGTAATGTCCGACTGGTATATCGCTGAAGGAGTTGGTTGCACGAATCTCGCCGGTATCTAACTGAAGTGCGTGAACCAAGAGAAGAGCGACATCTTGTCTGGAAATCCTCCGAGAAGGCTCAAACAAGTGTTCGCCAGTTCCCGAGATGATACCATCCTTATACAATTTTATGATTGCTTCTTTAGCATAGGAATCTTGAATATCCGTGAAAGGCTGCTGGTCAGAAGCAAATGCCGGCACAGCCTGTACAGGCAGCATCAAACTAAACAGAGCTGCAAGCCAGTAATTTTTTTTCATTGGGGATGTGTCCTTTCTTCAACATCTTAAGTAAGGTTTCTTATACAGAAATCAAATAGCTGCCATGTCTGGTTCGACAATAATCGCGACCACTCCTCTTAATTTCGACATTATACGACATTATTGTTTAATCAAAAGAATAGGTCCTCTAATAAAGACCGAAAGACTAGTCTGAAAGTCGGTTGTTTTCCCTTGCTCGCAATCATCTCAACACTACCCTTCCCGTTCGTTTAAAAATGACATTCTTCACAAAACGAAAAAAGACGCCGGTGGCGCCTTCCATTTCGTTCCTATTAGATTAACGAAAAATATAAGTGGCTTATGAATATTTGAATCAGCAGAATAACCAAAACGGCGATCCAGCCGAAAAAGAAAAGACCTAAACAGGCACTAACCATTTGTTTCCCAAGAAGCCTCTAAATCTCAGCGCCGGGTCGCAGCCGGAATAGGTTTCACTTCTACTGGTACAGGTGATAAATGTAGAGCCCCATCCCATCCAAACAACCTTTGTCGATCAAGGCCCCACAACTTGGTAAGGAGATCGATAATTTTCTTTTTCGAGCGTATCATGTGCAAATTTTCGTGGGAAATAGCCCCCTCTTTCGATATTAAAAATAAAAACTCCCCAAATTCACGGGGAGTTCAAATTTTATTGTTGTGTATCAAAATTTGAGGCTGGGTTACCATAGCCATCGAGTTTTTCATCACCAATGATGTCGACAAACTCTTTTGTTCCTTCTGGAACGGAGAGAACATCCGATGCCTCAACAGATGCTTCAAGATTTTCATCAAGCATTTCTGTATCCATTTTTTCACTCCTTCAACGAATAATATTGATATTATGTACCAACGCTTATCAGCACATACTTTATTTTTTTTTATTTCCTCTCGATCGGTAAATTGATCTCCATGGATCTCAACAACTGGTTTTAAATTAATAATTATGATTATGTTTCACTCATCTATGCACTACATACAATCATTCGAAACCCCTATTCTAAGATGGCATCGCCCCAACTTTTTTTCATCTACTTCTCTACAATGGTAATATTAGTAACTCTCTATAATAGGGGGGAATTCGTTGATGAAACGACTCATTGCTTTAATGGCTTTCATGTTAACTCTTTTCTCTATCACCGCATGCTCGTCGGAAACAAAAACGACCACAGCCAATCCGAAATCGAATAAGGTTCTTTTTATAGGCGGTGAAGTCGGGGACCCCTTCCTCATTCAACGGCTAAAGAAAATGGGGATGGAAGTCACGGCTAAAACCGGTAAAGAAGTTACGGCAGAAGATGTAAAAAATGTTGGTTTGATCTATATTAGCTATACGGCCAAGCCCAGTGACCTCGGAACTAAACTCGTAAGCACAACCGCTCCTATTATCACATCGACTCGAAGGTGGCAGCCCTTCATGGAATGATCAAGAACCAGGATCAAGCGGGACAATTTGTCCATGAACAAGGCATTAAGACGATTGAGATTGTAAATGAAAAGCATCCGATTGCCTCCGGCTTTAAGGGCAGATTGGATGTGTACACTAAAATAAGCAACACGGAATATGCCACCCCCGGTGAACAAGCCGCAGTCATCGCTACAGCTCCGGATGATAAGTCCAAGGGAATGATTTTCGCATACGACAATGGTACCAAAGACGCGAACGGCGAAGTCGCGCCTGCTCGGCTCGTATACTACTACGTTTTTTATGACTCGGAAGGGAAAATCTCGGATGATGGGTGGAAAATCTTCGAATCCACGGTCAAATGGGCCTCAGGTATGCAATAGAGTTTTTGCTAGCAAAAAGCCGGGCCCCTATTAGGAGGGAACCCGGTCGCTTGATGCGACGGCGATAGTAGCGTCATAAAAACAGACCCGACCGATATCTTGTTGGGTCTGTTTTTATGTCGAACCTGAGGAATCCGGTACGTCCGGACCATCGACGATATCGATCACACCGATAGCCAGAATGCTGATAGCGGCAGCTTTTCCCAGCTTTTTCAGGCCGTCTTTCAACCGTGCTTTATCGCTGTCCTTGAAGCCTGTCACGACATCTTTTCCGCTCTCAACCACATACTCGATTCCATGGCCAATTCCTCTTGCCGTCGTAATTGCCGTTTGTTCAAGCTCATGAAGTCCAGCCTTCGATTGCTGCTTATCCGTGGTAATTAAGCCTGCGCCTAAATCCCATACACCGCTCGCTGCATGGCCTGCGATCTCACCCGTTTTGGCCGTGACCTGTTCTACATCATTCCCAATTTCCTTTATATAATCACTGCGAACAAGCTCCCCTGCCACACGGACAGTTCCTCCAAGCACTTTGCCTGTCACATGGCCTGCCAGCTTGCCTAAATCCTTCAGAAAATCCATCTCAAGCACCT
This sequence comes from Bacillus sp. 3255, assembly GCF_031456485.1. Classification (NCBI taxonomy): domain Bacteria; kingdom Bacillati; phylum Bacillota; class Bacilli; order Caryophanales; family Bacillaceae; genus Bacillus; species Bacillus sp. 3255. The sequence continues at coordinate 320,828 of NZ_JAVDUS010000003.1, read as the reverse complement.
CCGTACATCAGTATATGCTGTATTACGAATGTCGAAACACTTGGTTGCAATGCATAAAGGAATGGCAGCTTCTTAGTCACCGATGGAAGGTTACCTGGGACTGGGTATGTCAATCCATAGAATTTATCAAAATCCTGTCGCATCCGTTGAATAATGCAAAATTTCGGAAACAATTGTTCAAGGCTGTTCGCAATTGCTTTGTTGGCTTTATGTTGTTCTCGTACCAGATGTTTTTGACAACTAGCGTCCCTGCTTTTCGCTCCGCGATTACCTCGGCTCGTCCGATGAAGCTTTCTCCGTATATTATAGGCAACACATAATAGCCGAATTTACGTTTGATTGCAGGCGTGTAAATCTCCCAAGTGTAATCGAATCCGAACAATTCGTTGATCAGTTTTCTGTCCCAAATGAAATTATCTAGTGGGGCAATCAGCTCGCATCGCCATTTTGACGCCGGTTTTTGCAGGACAGCTTCAATCAACGGCAAGTCCTCCACGCGGCAGTACAGGATATCCTTCATTTGATGCACGGCAACAGCAACAATGCGAGCTTCGTGCAACAGCAGGCGGAAAACCTCATTGCGCTGCTCCGCTTTCAATCCCCATATATTCAGCCAGGCATCGGATGCACGATTCCATAATAGGCCAACAGCGCCGATTCGACGCAGTACCCGCCACTTGTGATGCTCAAGCTCGCTCTCCAGCGGCTCCGGCGCATTCAGCAGAGTTGGCTGTATGTACTTCCCGGCGATATCGTAATACTTTCGCGTTCCTTTTTTGTGATGGATAATCAACTCGCCTGTCGAGTACATCTGCTCCAGCACCGAGCGGGTTGAATTGTTTCCGCTGCTCCAGTGGATGGCCGATTGCCAAGCGAAATTCCCATCCAATTTTAGATCATCTGAACTTAGCGCACCGTGATCTTGGATGTAAGCCCGTACTTGCTCTATCAGCGCTTCCATTTCGGGATAGCGCTTGGCATGTTCTCGGGCGGCCTGCCTGTACCGTTCAAAATACGGCCAGTCCTCGACAGGGATAATGGCCAAGTTCTTGTCGGGATAATCGACAAGGCTTCTATCTTGATACAGCAACTCGTTGAGCATGTTCTTGGTAAAACCTTTTATTCGCGACTGCAACACCAGTTCGGCGTTTTTACCGCATACATCGATAGGATCGTATTGAATACAGCCGACCTGCCGCACAAAATCCAATACTCCCTGCTTTCCGGCAAATTGATATTCACCCAACAGCCCGTGCTTCAATAGCAGAAATTGCCGCGCCTGGCTGTTCGTCAACTGGATCATGTACATCGGCTCCTCCGTTGGAAAATACAAAAAAACAAACACGTGTTCCTAGTAAATGTTACCATTGTCTCGCGCATAATAACAAGAGCGATTTAAAATAAACTCCGACTAGCGCAGCAAGGCTGCCGAATCGTTCGGCAGCCTCTAACTTATCTTCTCCTGTATGAAACAAGGGACAGCTGCCGCGGCAATCTGTCCCTTGTATTTGCGCGATCGGTCCTCGTTAGCTCGATACCACTGTGTCTGCATATTCTCTAGGCCGTATACGGCAAAGGGTAATCTTTTCTTGAGATTGGATTACTTCATCGGTTGAATCGGATTGCTCTTCAAGATGTCTTCCACTTCTTGGTAGCCATCAAGGTATGCAAAGTTATAACGCGCCGGAAGTGCGAACACGTATTTGTCATTGCGCATCAGTTCGCTTGGGCCGATAGGCGCTGCGCCAATGTGGAATTTCTCCTGCTGAAGCTCGTTCCATTGGTCGACAGTAAAGACGAGTATAGGGATATCCTGTCTAGGCTTTTCAGCGGTCCATTCGGGATGGCGGATGCTGAGTTTCGCGCCGCTGACCTTATCGCCTTGGGCATCCCCTACAGGAAGACCCTCCCATTTGTCCGTTACGATCGTGTACCCTTTCCAACTGTCCGGCAGCGTGAAACGGAAGCCATATTGGGTATTCTCATAGATGGTTTGGCCTACTTGACCCGGTTGTCCCGTAATTCTAATCTCCCGTTTGTCTTCATCCCACTGTACATTAGCTCCAAGTGACTCAGAAACAACCCTCAAAGGAACATAGCTGGATCCATCTACGATCTGCAAATCCGCATTGATTATTTTCCCGTTAATAAATAATTTAATGTCCGTTGCCGCATATGCTCCAACAGCAATAGATGCTGCGATAACACCCGTAAGTCCAAGTGCAATTAATAATTTCTTCTTCAAGTAAATTCCTCCTCACTTTGTTTCCCATCATTTCTCTAAATGCTTACGCAGTTTCTATCCCCTCGTTGAGCTTAGTTCGCTTACAATACCTCAAACGTAGAATGGATTCAAATTGTTGCAAAAAATTTTTATCCATTGCATAAATGTATTGTTACTTTGCCGCCATAAGGCAAATTATTTACTTTATTCTTGAATACAAATTTCATTCCAGGTTTGATTAAATGATTCGGTGCAATATCGGCAGTTGTATCTCTTGAAAATACTCCCCATAATCAATGAATTCATATGCCTTCCCTTAATCAGCTTTTGTTGAAGTCTCCACGTTAAACGACCTGTTTCTTCAATGAAAACGGTAACCGATCGTCTGCCGGCTGCCGTGGTGTTCCTAGAAATTTCTTCAATGATATTGAGTGTTTTAGTGCGTTGCTTTCGCATCCTTTATGAGCTTCACCACCTCATATTTCGGCTTTCGCAATCCCTGAAGAAACGTTTTGATGGCATGCAGATGTTCCTGAACGACAGGCTGTAACAATTCTTCATAAGCAAGATTTCGCGTTTCTTCCGGATCATCATTCATATCGTACATAACATATCGCTGCTCGGGAGCTTCTAGGTTATACTGAATGAACTTCCAGCGTTCCGAACGTGCCATAACCTGCATAGGTATGCCGTCAACACTGTTTAACCCCTGTACACTGAATGTGAATGTCTTCTCTGTTTGATTATGATGGCTGTCTCCACTGCTGATCACGGGACCCGATAAATCAGTGCCGGTAATATTATTCGGCAGATGATCCTGCGTACCTGTCAGACCCGCAAGTGTTGGAAACAAATCGACATGATTGATCAGCTTGTCATTCACTGTACCAGCAGGAACGACACCTGGCATCCGTACAATAAGCGGTATACGAGCTGAGGAATCATACATCTGATTTTTAAGCCAAAGCCCCTTTTCACCGGCCATATCACCATGATCAGAGAAGTACATAACCAGTGTATTCCCCGTAAGCCCTAGCTCATCTAGGGTATCAAGCAGTTGATTGACATTATGGTCCATCCAGCTAATACTGCCGTAATACCGCGCTCGCGCCAACCTGTTCATCTTTTCCGTATTTTGAAACCATCCGGCCTGCTCCGCCATTTTATATACGATCGCATTGCTCTCCAATTCACCAGGGATGCTCTCTGGCAGATCAATCTTGTCAGGGTCATACATATAATAATAATCTTGACCCGTATTCCAATACCAATGGGGTTGAACGAACGAAACATGCAAGAAAAATTTCTCCGCTTGATGCTCCGTCAAGTATTGAATCGCCTCTTTCAACATAATAGCATCGGTTTCTAACGACTCATCGCTAACGACTTTACCATGCAGCCGTGAGGGTTGTTTCCCTCCAGCCCGAATATCGGTTATGGCGTCGAATATCAGCTTGTCATCAGGATCGAATTGCGGTGGATTGGCGGCTCTGCTCGCTTTGATCTCGTCTGAAAAGTGCTCCGTACTGTATCTATAATCATAGCCGTAATCGTAGGATTCATGATTGGTATGCATTTTACCAATACAAGCCGTCGTATACCCATGCTTTTTAAAATGATGCGCCCATGTCTGGTTTCGTTTATCAAACACATGTGCGTTACTGAGTTGACCGTGCTCCATCGGGTATTGCCCCGTGATAAAACTTTGCCGGGTAGGGGCACAGATCGGGTAAGCGCAATAAGCTTTTGTGAAAAGCGTCCCCTCTCTGGCCAGTCGATCAAGGCCTGGTGTACGAATAATAGGGTGGTTCGCGCAGCCCATAAGCTTGGCGTTATGTTCATCCGATGTAATAACAAGAATATTCCAATTATTAATTGCAGCTTCAGACGTCATACCAATCCATCCCTTCCTTGGAATTGTAGAAACAAAACGCCATTCGCATCAATCTGCGTTTCTATTTGAGCTCCATCATAGTTCATAGCAGGTTCCTCCCAAAGATTTCGCAGTTGATAGACGGATGCTTGCAACAAGGAGAGCTCTTGCAGCGTAATCTCAACAGACCTCAGCTCTCCCGTACGGTTAAAAACACCGAGCCATCCCTCTGTGAGACTGCCCTTTTTCAAAGCAGACCAAACCTCTATCCCTTCTTTGTGATAAACTCTTTTTCCCATGACGCCGTTTTGATTGCAAGCAATCATATCGGGATTCGTCAGTAGTGCAAACGAAAACTCATCCGTTGTGGGCAGTGCACCTCCCATGAATAAAGGAGAGGCAGCAAGCGCCCTCATCGTAATGAAGGTTAGCTTCTGGCTGCGGTTTAACCCGCTCATGCGTTCGGATCCCTTTCCGCTAAACAGCTCTTCCTGATGTGATTTCGTAGAGTCAACGTCTTGTTGTTTCACTTCAGGTCTCCATACACTCAGATGACCGAAAGGAATCATGTCCATATCCAGCCAAAAGCCTTCCTTCCGAACGTCGTTAAATTCCAGCCACTTGTCGAAGGCCCTATCGATATCACGTTGATTATCCCAGACATCCTTGGTCGTCCTTAGCATATTTGCCGTGCTATAGGTGTCCATCCGTTCAAGGATCGTCTGGCCCCCAGGTGAGAGGCTTAGTACGATATCACGACCGCTCTGCTCGATTGCTTTCACGATAGCCTCTATTTCACGAGGAAAGCCGGTAATATCATCAGCCTTGATGAAATCCACCCCCCATTCGGCGAGTTGACCAATCCAAGCGTTATAAAATGGCTGTGCACCAGGTTTATCCATATCGATACCATAGTTATAATGGCACCAAACACAGGTATCCGCCGTATTAGCAATGTCTGCAGCCCGATATGGCGTACCGTAGATCGGCAGGTTCTGTTCGACGGCTTTTCGGGAAATACCACGCATGATATGTAGGCCGAATTTGAGTCCCAGCTCATGAGCACGTTCGATCAATGGCTGCAGACCGTTCGGAAAATAACAATGTGAGGGTAAATACCTTCCGTATTCATCGATTCTTACATCGCTAGCATGCTTAGCTGTCGGAAAGCTATAACCTGGAGCAATCTCATATTCTGCAAACCAACCATTGTCGACAACGAAATATTCATAGCCGGCGCTCTTCAGTCGCTTCGCCATAACCTCCAAGTTATCGAACAGCACTTCCTCGGATGCCGCGCATCCATAACAATCGAAGCTATTCCATCCCATAGGAGGGGCGGGTGTTAAGGTGTGTTGCTTCTTTGCCAATGGTTTCAAGTGAATAATCCCCTTCCCGCTATTTTAAAAAACTCCCCCCTGCTGCACAGAGGAAGAGCATTAACCGCTTTATTGATAAACCGTAGGGAGTGTCTGGTACAGTCCGCCTGCTTTATCCGTTGAGGTTACCTTCGTTTGTAAGAAATCCACCACATCGTTAATCCGATTAGCGTTATATAACCAATAAATATAATTCAGATGCAGTTTATCGTGGCCGAAGTTATACAAATCGTTAATAGTAGCAGGGATTGTTTTGGCATCATCTTGGAAATAATCCGCTGATTGAACGGCAGTACCGAGTGGTACGATGCCTGCCAGTGTCTGTCCTTGAACGCTGCTATAATTCCATGCATTGGCATAATAGGAATAAGCGCCCGGTGCGGTGTTGGTTCCGATTAAGCTGGTGTTAATGGCGGAATATGCTTTAATATCTGGACCACCAGAACCAACCCCATTCGCAAGTTCCGCTGCAAAAAGCCCGCTAAGACTTTGTTGCGGAAAGTTGGTAAATTGGATCGTTACCGTATTCGGGAATGCGGCTTTGAGTGCGGCAATTTCGTCGCTTATCAGGGATAGCAAAAGTGCTGGTTTCACTTTAACATTTTGTCTATATAAACCATGTAAAAAGGCTTTACTCCTTGATTGATCCAACCAGCGCGCCTTTAGCGAAATATTTCTGCAGAAAAGGATAGACTACCACAATAGGCAGCATAGCCACTAAAATTGCCGCCATTTTCACATTATTACCGATCGATGTGGCCATCTCTTCCTCGAGGGAACTCTGGGATCCAATCTCAGCCGTTCCTCCCACAACCATCTGGCGTAACAGCACCTGAATCGGCCATTTGCTCGCATCACTCAGGTAAATCACAGCACCAAAAAATTCATTCCAATGATGAACCATGAAGAACAATGAAAAGGTCGCTAGAATCGGCTTAGATAACGGCAATACGATTGACATCATAATGCGAATCTCTCCTGCCCCGTCGATTCGAGCTGCTTCTTCCAAACTCTCCGGTAAAGTTTGAAAGAAAGTTTTCATGACTAGAACGGTAAACGCATTTGTTGCTCCTGGCAGCAGCAAAGCCCAATACGTATTAATCATACCCAGCGACTTGATCAGTAAATAATGAGGAATCAGTCCTCCACCGAACAGCATGGTAATGAAAACAAACATCAGCATACTCCGACGTCCCGGCAGTTTCTTCTTAGACAACGCATAGGAGAGCGAAATGGAAACGAATAAATTAATGAATGTTCCTACGACAGAGATGTATACCGAGTTACCTAACGACCGTACGAAGCGATTCGTGGAAAACAGATATCGGTAAGCATCCAGCATAACGTCTTTGGGAATAAAATAGAAATGCCCGCCTGCGGATTCCAGTGTGGAGCTGAGAGATACCGCGATCATGTACAGAAACGGAACGACCACGCCCAATCCTAACATTAAGAACATAGCGGCATTGCCAAGATCAAATAGGGAGGTTTGTTTACTCAAAATATCCCTTCCTCCCCTATCGCTTTGGCAGCTTTATTAGCCAATAAAACTAAAATCAAACCAACGATCGATTTAAACAACCCCGCTGCAGTGGCAAAGCTATAATCCCCGCCAAGCAACCCTACACGATATACATAAAGATCAAACACATCGGATACTTCCAGATTCATCGCATTGGACATGAGAAAGATTTGCATGAAATTCGATTCCAATGAATGTCCAAGACGAAGCAACAGCAGAATGACAAGGGTGCTGCGAATGCCGGGCAGCGTCACATGCCAAATGCGACGCCATCTCCCGGCACCATCTACGGTAGCCGCTTCGAATAACTCGGGATTTACCCCTGCTATTGCGGCAAGAAAGATGATCGTCCCCCAACCCAAGTCTTTCCATATGTGCTGCAGCACCGTCATCGAACGAAACCACTCATTGCTGATAAGAAACGGAATGGAATCTTCGCCACCAATATAATAATTGATTACACCGGAAGGCCCGAAGAATACCAATGTGATTCCCGCTATAATAACCCAGGAAATGAAATGCGGCAGGTACAATATCGTTTGTATAAGCCGCTTATAGATCATCCACCGGAGCTCATTAAGCATGATGGCGATAAATAAAACAAATGGAAAATAAAAGAATAAATGATACAAACTAAGCAGCAGCGTATTTTTCAGCAAGAGAGGAAAATCATCATGGGTCAGAAAGTTGCGAAAGTGCTTCAAACCGACCCATTCGCTTTTGAAAACTCCCAAGAATGGGCTGTAATCCTGAAAGGCAATCCATACCCCCCACATCGGAAAGTAATGAAATACTAAGAAATAGATTATGCCCGGAGCGGCCAATACATAGAGCCATGCATTGCTTCTCCACTTTACTGCCATCAGTGTTTACCTCTCTTTGTCTTGGTTAGCTTCATTATTGCTTATAAAGCTCCATTAGCTCTTTTCCAATTTGGTTGCCGCTGTTCTGCTGCCAAGATGCGATTTCTTTCTGTACGACATCCCATCCAGCTTGCCCGGTCACATATTTGACCGCCGATGCATCGACCTTCTTCTCATGATCTGGATTTTTCTGGTCGGTAGGCGAGATTAACCCGGAGAACGTATCCAGTACGCCGATCTGTTTAAAACTGTCCAATATGCCACGTTGCAGTTTGTTCACCTGCGGATCCGTTGAATTCGCGTAGTTATAAGGGTCAAGCGGCCATAACAGCAAGAAGGTTGAAGGCTTTTCCTTTTCGCTAAGTTTCTCTTGTTCCGGAGTTCGAATGACGATCCCATCTTTTATGTCAGTGGAGTGGACGCCTTTAATCCCGCCATTGCGGTAATACTCATATTCAGGGGCCGCTTGAGCATTCAGAAATTCGACAATCCGCTCCGCTTTCTCTTTCGATACCGTAGATGGAATCACCCACGAACCGAAGAAGCCCAAGCTTTGATTGACGCCTTTTTTTCCGCCAGGTCCTTCAATTGTAGGCAGAACGACCATTTCAGCCTTCGGGTCTACAGTCTTGAGTTTGTCATAGTTGTTACTGCCAAGCAAACCTACATGGTAGATTAACGCACCTGCTTCGCCTGCCAGAAATTTATCTTTATTCTGTTGATTTTTGAGCAAAGTAGCGTCTTTATTGAACAGCTTTTCGCTCCAAGCCAGCTTCAGCCAATCCAGGTAATCCTTATATTCCTTCGTCTCCAAAGCGTATACCGCTTTATCATTCTCAATTCTGTAGTTATTTGGCATGCCAAATGCAAACTTAATCGGTGCCATTCCGCCAAAAACAGACTTGGCGTCATCCGCCCCGGCAGCGAACGTTACGAAGGGAATGGTTTTCCCCCCACCAACGGGGTCTTTATCACGGAATACACGCAAGGCATTCGTAAACTCAGCCATCGTTTTCGGTACACTTAGGCCATAGCGGTCAAGCCAGTCTTTACGCATGATCACATTGGCTGAACCGTTCCCATAAGCGTATTGTGGTCTAGGAATAGCATAAATCTTATGATTGACACTGGATGCTTTCCATGCCGTTTCGGGAATGTTTTGCTCCAAATTCTTTTTCCCCTTGACTAAGGAAGTCAGATCGTAGAATGCGCCTTGTTTTGCCAATTTTTCGAATTTAGGGTCCTTAATACCTGATTTCAAAAGGATTAAGTCATACTGGTCCAAGCTAGCCATCGTGACATTCAGCTTCTCATCATAAGTCGAAGCTGGCACTAATTCCATGGAGAGCTTCACATTGTGTTTCTTCTCAATAAATTCCTTAGCTTGGTTACCTTCCATCGGAGGCTGATCTTCGTAATGGATGGTCATAACTTTGATTGATACGGGTTCTTGAGCTTGTTCGGCTACAGCCGAAGAACGATTCTCTTTGCCTCCCCCAGCGCAGCCTGTTAATGCTCCTATGCCTAGCACAGCGGTGAGACCTAGGTGTATCCATTTATTCGGTTTCATTCTTTTACTCCTCTCAAGTTCCTTTGTACGGTTTTACCAATGGCACACGCCGGTCCCCATTCTGCTAATGCCACTGTCGGATATTGATTGAAGATGACATCCCCTGCATCAGCGGCTTCTCTCCACATCGCCATCCACAATGATCGTTTAATTTCCTGCAGCTCCGGTTCATCCGCCATATTGATAAGCTCGTAAGGATCCTCTTGCAAATCGTACAACTCATCGACATCCGTCGGATTATAGATCAGCTTATAGCGTTCCGTTCGGACGATTCGCTGCATGTAATACACTTCTACACCGTTGCATTGTGTGAACAACGCATTTCTCCACATTGCCGGCTCCTTGCCGTCCAACCAATCCGTCAGGCTGAGTCCCTTTGAATCCGATGGTATGTACATTCTTGCATCAGCTACGTCCAGAAAAGTCGGTGCAAAATCCATGATACTTGTCAGTGCATCGATCTTTCTCCCCGGTTGTGTGATTCCGTTAGGCCAGCGAAGCACACAAGGTAGTCGGTACGTTTCCTCGAAAGGACTGACTCCTTTTAAATACAAGCCGTGCGCTCCGGCATTTTCACCATGATCAGACAAGAAGACCACGAGGGTATCATCTGCTTGACCCGTTCGGTCCAAAGCCTCGAGTACTTCTCCCAACAGGTCGTCAATCATCGTGCAGTAACCCCAGTAATAAGCAATGGATTCTGTAACCTCTTCCACGGATAATTGATCCCAGATCTTGCGCATTCGTCGGTATATCCCAGGCTTGTTACGAAGGGAATCGTAATAATTCGGCGGAAGCGGGATCTCAGTTGGATTGTAGAGCCGAGCATACTTATCGGGGATTTGAAAAGGATCATGTGGTCCCGTTACCCCCACATACATGCACCATGGTGTATCGTCTTCGTTCAACTTTTCCAGTTGTTCAACCGCACGTTTGACCACTTGATAATCTCTCGTTTTCTCATACTCCACTGTCGAAGTGCCGTAAAGCTTGTAATTGCCCCAGCCTGGTCTTACAATTTCTCCTTGTTGCCTTGGTTCGTTCTGATCAATGTATTCTTTTTCCTGCCAACCTGCTATGGTGGTACCCATCACCACATCCATTCCTGCCGTTACGAACAGCTCTTCCCAGCCTCGATCTACGGGATTTTCTTCCGCAGAAATATGCCATTTGCCAGAATAGTAGAGCTGGTACCCTGCCGACTTGAGGCCTTCTGAGAATGTCGTGACGCCCGGGTAAAGCCCACGACGTAACGCTGCTGGATTGCACACATTATTATGAATGCCATGCTGCGAAGGATATTTCCCTGTCATGAAGGAGGCGCGAGAAGGACAGCAGTGCGTCATAGTCGTATATACATTCGTGAACGTAAGGCCATTTTCCGCCAAAGCTCGAACATTCGGCATCTGACAAGGATGATTTGGAGCGATGACCCCTGCTTGTTGCTGATCAGTCATAAAGATCAAGATATTGGGTTTGCCCACCTGTCCTCCTCCTTCATATCATCTACCCAACTTAGGTCTCTAGAAAGGCGTATCGATTGGGAATAACTGATTGCCACGCTGTCCATTGCCGAGCCTTTGCATTGATCCTGCTCGACTACATACCCTTCGATGCCATGCTTCTCGCCCCATTCGAGAATAGGTTTGAAATCAATACTTCCTGTTCCAATTTCAGTGAATTCCGCATTGTCCCCTCGCGTCATATCCTTTATGTGAATGTAGGGGATTCGATTCGGATATTGCTTTATGAAAGACATAGGGGCAATTCCGCTCTTCTGCTCAAATTCTTTCCGTAACGTATGCAGTTGAAGGGCGAATTTCTGTTTCAAGGCGGTTTCCTCTCTCCTCATCCAGCCTGACTTCTCTGCCTGTTCGAGCTGATTCATATAACGCGCACAAAATACGTATCAAGTCAACGCCATGTTCTGGCCTTATGATAGGCTCCGCTCTCTCTTGCAGGACGTCAATAAAATGATGTAGATGCTTCGCGTGATTGCCACCTGTCTTCGCCTTGGATAAATCAGGTACCGTTATGCACATTGTATTCGCAATTTCCGAGTAGAGCTTCACCTCTCCTTTGCGCAGCGAGAATCCTGCCTTGGTACCCCGCAGCTCTACAAAAGACTCCTCCTGCTCGACATTTGAAGCCCAGCTGAATTCAAGCTGCAGCGTCTCCCCATTATGAAAGCGTATGAATCCAGACGCCAAATCCTCCACATCATAGGTCCCGTCTTCCTGCTTCTCGCCATAGCCGCTATGTATGGAATCCGACAAGGTGGTTTCCGCAAACTTCGCATAGGTTGCTCCTACAACACTGACTGGCTTCGGATTACCCATCAGCCATATGGCAACATCGATGAAATGAACGCCTAAATCGATAAGCGGTCCGCCACCGGAGATCTCGCGTGTCGTAAACCAGCCGCCTTTACCGGGGATTCCGCGTCTTCGCAGCCAACCGCAGCGGCCCGTGTACGCTTCGCCTAGCAGCCCTTGATCAATAAACCGTTTCAGAAACTGTACGCCTGGCGCAAACCGATTATTGCGCATAGCCATGAGATGCTTGCCTGACTGTCTGGCCGCTTCGACCATTTGAAGCGCTCCTTCAACATCAATGGCATCAGGCTTCTCAGTAAACACGTGTTTTCCTGCATGTAAGCCTTCAGTGGCTATAATCGCGTGAAACGCATTCGGCGTGCAGATATCGATAAAGTCGAGATCCTCCTGCTTGAGAAGCTCCCGATAGTCGGTATATACACTAGGGACATGAAACTCTAGTGCCGCGCGCTTCGCTTTTTCAAGGATAGTATCACACAGTGCGGCAATTTCTACCTCAGGATGAGCGCGGTAGGCCTCAAGATGAATGGCAGCTACATGGCCGATCCCGATCACGCCAACTTTCAGTTTCTTTTTCATGCCCGAACCCCCTCTCCCGTTTAACCAAAACCACTAAAACACAGAGAACTACTTGGTATTACAAGTTTAACGGATTGAAGCGCGAATGGTAAATGTCATTTTGATTGCCACAGGTTTAGCAATTTGTCTCCTGCAAATTCTTCAATATCAAAGGTTTATGTCATTCCTGTTGGCATAATGAACACTTAGAACTTAAGCATTGAATGATATTCAATCACCTTATGTGCTTAGATCTTGCTCTTTCACCTGATTGGTATTGCTTCGGGGACATTCCATAATATCTGCTAAACGCCCGTGAGAAGGAGTAAACGTCAGGGTAACCAATTGAAAGTGCGATATCCGTAATATTGATTTCTCCGTCATTCAGCAATTCTATACTTTTCTCCATACGCAGCTTAATCAAATATTGCATCGGACTAAAGCCGAGTAGGCGGATGCACTCTTGATACAAATGGGATCGATGTACGCCAGCAATTTTTGCAACATTGGTGACGGCAATGCCTTCCATGTAATGAGTATCCATGTATTGTTTGCACCGTTCCAGCCAATCGATATTAGCAGGGCTCTTCGTTTGCTCTTCTTTCTTGCCGATTAGCGATTCAAAAAGCTGATACAGCTTCAGTTGCAGAATCACTTCGTCATACTCAGCACGGACTCGGAGCATGTTATGAATGCGGTTCATCGTCTGGCTATGTTCAGGCATCCACCGTTGGTTGACATATGGCTTCTCTTTACTAAAACCGATGCGAGTAAGAAAAGACTCTGCTTGATTTCCTTGGAAGGCCAGCCAATACATTCTTAACTGCTGATCGTCATTGGCTTGTGCGAGGTGATAACTGTATCGAATCCCAGGGTAAAGACAGAATAGATCACCTTTCCGCAGTTGAACGGTTTCATTGCCATGCAGTAAAGAAACACTTCCAGTTATCACAGCATGAACAGAGTAACACTCGATCACTCTAGGACCAACCTGGTAGTTCGATTTTGCCCTGTTCTGCCCAGCCCGAATGATCCATAACCCTCCGTTCTTCTCGAATTCAGAGGGGGTGTGGAACAGATATTCGGCGAACTCATGATGATATTCTTTCATCCGCTTCCCTCCTTCTCTAGGAACTATTTTCGTGCTATGAAGCTCTGAAGCATTTCATTTTGCTTCTCTTGGAAACGATGCGCTTTCTCATTCTCCGCCTCAGGTGAGCATATTCGCCGCAGCTCCGCATCAAGCTCTGCAGCCTTCTCAGGATATTGCTCATAAACGTTACAAAGCTCATCCGGATCCGTATCTAGGCGAAACAACTGATGCGGTGCTTCCATGTAAGAAATAAGCTTCCAATTTCCTTTGCGTATCATATAAGCGCCCGAACGGGTGCCGTGACCGTGGTATTCGGAAAAAACGATCCGTTCGTTGTCTTCCACGGCGATTTGCTGCAACGGGCTTCCTGCCCAATCAACAGGTCTTGTCACACCAGCAGCGTGAAACAACGAAGCTTGCACGTCATGCAAATCGACAGGAGTCGTTACCCGAATGCCTTGTGCAAAACCGGGTCCTGCTCCTATACAAGGGATACGCACCGAATCTTCATACAAAGAGCATTTCCACCACATCCCGAATTTACCCATCATTTCGCCATGATCCGAGGTATAGATCACCTGCGTAGTTTCTGCTAACCCAGTGTCATCTACCGCATCCAACAGCCTTCCAAGCTGATCGTCGATAAATGCGACGTTGCCCGCATAACCGCGTCGAAGTCCGCGTATTTGCTCCTCTGTAAACAAATCCGCTTCAAAATGTTCGCGCAAATCCTTGGCATACGGATGATTGGCACTCTCCTCATTGACACCGTATCGGGGCAGATCAGCAGCTTCCGGGTACAGGTCCCAATAAGCTTGTGTGTTCCATTGCGGGAAATGAGGATTGATCAAGTTAATCGTTAGATTCCATGGTGTTGTAAGGGTAGGAGCGACATCCTGCAACCACTCCAATGCCGCATCCATAATCTTTAAATCAGAGACGAAAGCATCCACTTTCACTCCATAACCGTTCGCTCTTTGGGCTGCCCCCTTACGGATGGCAAGCGGCCTGCGTTGGAAATTGACATCACCTGGCTGCTGCCGTTCCTTCGTATAATGGAGCTCCGAGAAGCCTAGACGTTCAATATCGTCATAAACATCCGATTTGCCGAAGTAGACTGTGTGAATGCCTTGCTCTCCCAGCACTTTGCCGTAGGAAGAAGCATCCGTCTTCAAGGCCAGATTGCAATTGCTATAGTTTTGGAGCTCATGAACTCTCTTACCCGTAAAAAATGCACTGCGGCTTGGGCTGCAAAGCGGCGATGGGCAATAAGCATTTTCATAAACCGTACCTCTGCTTGCAAGCCGTTCCATATTCGGCGTGCGAAGAAACGGATGTCCGTATACAGAAGAATAAAATGGGTTGTGTTCATCTGAAATAATAAGGACGGAATTACTCATCGTCATTCTCCTCTCTTTACACACGTGTTTCGAATTCAGATACGCGTCGCTGCCCGCTCCGCTTACTTTGTGCCTCGACAATGACAGCTTTCGGTTCACCTGCCGCTTCCAATCTTCGGAGCAGGCGCTCTCTCAAAATAGCTGTGACCTCGCGATGGGATTCGAACCCGATCAGATTCGTCAGTTCGTAAGGATCCGATTGAAGATCGTATAGAAATTCTTCAACGTAGGAATCAGCAGTCGGTACATCTCCAATAGGATCTTTAGCGGACACGGAATATTTCCATCGCGACGTTCGAATCGCTCTTCCAGTCTGCGCTTCGCTGATCTGTACATACACATCGTCCGGCCAACTTGCAGTTTCCCGACGTAATAGAGGAAGAATCGATTTCCCCTGCATCGACTCCGGTATCGGAATGTCTGCCGCATCAAGCAGCGTAGGCGGCAGATCGATCAAGCTGACAAGCTCTCGAATTTGCCCTCGACTGTCAAACCCTGGACCAATTACCGCTGTCGGTACACGAATGGAGCTCTCATGGCATGACCGCTTGTACTCGCTGTTACGTGTTTTGAAATGACAAGCGTGGTCGGAAGTGAACAAGATAATGGTATTTTCGGCGAGTCCCAAGCTTTTGACTGCGTCGAATAGCCGGCCCAGAGCTTCATCGAGCCTTTTTACCATTCCGTAATAACCGCCTAAATGCTGTGCGCTCGTACCGCCTAACGCAGCCAAATCAGGTGGAGTCCATCTGCCGGTGTAGGCTTCTTGATATATGTCTGGCGACGGATAGTCGTCCCGATGATTTTGATGATGGGGCTCCAGGAATGATAGGAACAGGAAGAAAGGGTTCTCTTTCTCCTTATCGACGAAACGAATGGCCGCGTCAGTCAACGCATCGACCCGATAACCGGGCAGCTTTACTCTTTCATTGTCATTATTATAAACAACGGCATCGTAAGAATCGGATGTCATTTCCAAAGCGTTCGCCGCAAGCCAATACTCGTAACCGCCTCGTCTCGGCTCGGTAACCGGATTCTCGCCGGCCAGATGCCACTTTCCGATGTATCCGGTCTTGTATCCTGCGTCACGGAAATAATGTGCCAGCGTCTGGGTTCCTTCCGGCAGCGGGATTGAATTGCGATGACAACCTGTCGTCGTTGGATAGAGGCCCGTTTGAAAGACCGATCGCGCAGGACCGCATACTGGCTGACAAGTGAACGAATGGTACAGATGCGTGCCTCGCGCAGCCATGCGGTCGAAATTAGGTGTAAGTCCCAGCGGATTGCCATGTGCTCCTGTTGTATCCCAGCGCTGTTGATCCGTAAAAAATACGATGACATTCGGTTGTGAAGTTTTTTGCGCGTTTGCCATATGTATGCATCTCCTTTTTATCAATGAAAAAGTTAATGGAAATTCTAATTAAGCATGAGAGATTCTAGGCATGACAATGGGTTCTTTCCCGAGCTCTGCCCATGCATATTTTAACAGCAGACTTGATTTTAATGCCTGATGTTCCGGTTCATCCCAGAGGTTCCGCACTTCCTGCGGATCCTCCTGCAGATCGAACAGCTCGCCATAGGTTTGATTGTAGTAAACTGTGAGCTTGTAACGCTCATTCACGTATGTTTTTAAATGAATGGTTGTCGGTTCATGGTGATTCTCACATAGGATATGGTCACGTACTGAGTCCTGACTTCCATTCCAAACCTCCCGTTGGTCTTTCCCTGTCATGGAGGAAGGAATGGGCAGACCTGCATAGCTTAGCAGGGTCGGCGCATAGTCAACGAGTGATTGCATGGAAGCCGACACACGTCCTGCTGGGATCTGACCGGGATAACGAGCGATCATTGGAACGCGTATAAGATCTTCATAGTGAAACGGACCTTTGGCAATGAGACCATGGTGGCCGAATAAATGGCCGTGATCGGATGTGAATATGACGAGCGTATTTTCAGCAAGACCGAGCTCATCCAGCTTGTCGAGAATACGTCCGATATACTTATCCATCAAGCTCGTCATCCCGTAGTACACCGCGATATTTTTGCGCAGTTCATGCTCATTATGTACATGAGAACGGAATCCATGCATTCCGAAACCGGACTCCCGGTACGGGGAGAAATCCGGCTTCTTCTCCTGTGTTAACCGAAAATGCGGCGGATTCGCATCATGTTCTCCCTGTTGCAGCTTCGGAAGCGTCAACTGATTCGGATCGTACATCGTATCCCATGGTTTTGGTACAAGGTAAGGCGGGTGCGGATCAAAGAAGCTTGCCCACAAGAAAAATGGCTGATCTGTTTGTTGGTATTGTTCCAGCAGCGCATTGGTGCGCTCAGCGATCCAAGCGTCATAATGATATTGTTCAGGAATTGACCATTTGTGGGCTTGCTTTGGATCCATCGTGCCAGTCGGTGGAAGGAAATAGTTGCGCCAATCCGTGCAGCCATTCTCCTCTAACCATAGGGCGTAGTGCTGACCAACATGAGCCTCATTCGTATGATTCCGTGAAAGCTCTACATGCTTGAAGCCGTAGAACGATTCGTTGAACTGCTTCCAAAAATCCAAATTCTGCAGCAGTGGATATGCCTCAATTGATGGGTAGTCCACCGTCGAGGTCAGTGGTTGGAAATGCGCCTTCCCGATCAGCGCAGTTTCATAACCAGCTTGTTGGAAGTCTTCGCCGACGGTATGCACCTTCTCAGAAAGCTTAGTCCCAAGCGACCATGCGCCATGCTGACTCGGGTATTGTCCTGTAATTAAGGAGCTGCGTGTCGGCGTACACGTCGGATTGGGGCAGTAAGCTCTAGTGAATGTTGTTCCTTCCTTGACCAAGCGATCCAGATTCGGCGTCTTGATTTCCGGTTGGAAGGCTCCGATTGTATTCCAATGCTGTTGGTCGCTGGTAATAAGCAAAATGTTCGGCTTGTGGTTCACAGAATGCAGCTCCACTTCGAATTTATTTTTTGATTAATTGCTTATAATCTTCCGCTGAATAATCTTTACTTGGATTCCAATTAGGAAAAGTGAAATCGTCTCTGCTCACCTGTACACCCGATGCCTTCACTTTATTCACAACTTCATCCAGGCCTTTGTTTAATTTCTCATCATAAGCTTTCAGCAAAGGTGCAGCATCTTTCTCAGCACCCGTAAGCACAGCTTGCAAAATATCGCTGAATGCCGGCTTGATTTTCGGCTGTGAGAGATTGCCAAGTCCCACGATGACCTTGGCGGTCTGCGGATTAAGAATTGCGTAATCCGGGCGAAGCTTTAAATCTTCTTTATGCAGTTTCAAGAACGATTCAAATTCCGGATACGGATACAGCGCCTTATTTTCATTAATCCGTTCGATTGGTGTCAAAGCTACACCGCTGTTGAGGTACTTTTCATAAAATAACGGAGAGGCGAAGCCTTTCTCGATAAATTCCGCAGCGGCTTTCGCATTTTTAGATTTGGACGAAATGAGATAGCCGTTCGGGGCGGCCTGCACATAGTAATAGGTTGGCTTGCTGCCGGTTGGCGTTGGTACGGAAGCGAGTCCCAGTTTAACATCCGGCGTATCCCTCTTTGCAATCCACATACGGGCACGGCCATCAATCAGAAATGCTGCCTTACCTTGACCGAATAGTACACTCGCTTCTGTGCTTTTCAATGTAAACGATGAGGGCAGTATACTACCGTCCGCTTTAAGCTTTTGCAAGAAATCGAAAGCGTCGAGCGTTGCTTTGGAGCTATAGGCGTATTGGCCGGTTTTAAAATTAAACCCATCAGCGGCCTGTGGGTCAACGCCCGCGCTCAGCGCGCTTACGAATTTCCCGATACCGGATGCTTCTCCGCTCTCACCGCCGCCGAAGACGATACCGTATACGTCGCCTTTTCCTTTGTCTGTAATCGTTTTTGACATACTTCGCAGCTCATCCCATGTTGTCGGAGGTTTCTGCGGGTCAAGTCCCGCCTTCTGCAGTACATCCTTGTTATAATACAGAATTGAACTCAGCTGCGGTCCGGTAAGCGGCCACGCGTAGGTTTTTCCATCAATTACGTTAACACCTTCGGCAAAGGAGCCTGCAATAAACTGCTTCTTCCACTCTTCTGAAACAAGACCGTCATAGGGAAGTGCCCAACCATTTGCTACGATAGTACGTATATCCGTATTTTGCGGCGTTTGGAAAATATCTGGAAGCTCATTTGAAGTAGCCGCCGCCTGAACGGCAGAATTGTATTCAGCCCAAGGCATGTAGCGGGCTTCAACCCGAATGTGGCCTTTGTTTTTCTCATTAAACTCCTTAACCATACGCTGGCCGGGACTGTCGTCCCCCTTCAAGAAATCACTTCCTCCCCATACCGTAACGACCGCCTCTTGCTCGTCTTTCTTCGATGGTTCATGATTCTCGGAGTTTCCTGTGCAGGCAGAGAGAACCACAACACTTCCTAGCGCCAAAGCACTTAATCTATTTATCCGTTTCTTTTTCATGGTGATCCTCCTCTATTTTGTAAATCTGTTTCGCTAAGCTCATCCTTTAATTGCGCCTGAGACTCCTTCAATAAAATAGCGCTGCAGCAATATAAATACAGTCAGGATGGGCAGTAAAGAGATGCTTGCCGCAGCAGCCATTCCCGTCCAGTCCATCGTATTTTCACCAACGAATTGAAACATACCGACACCGAGTGTCCTTAAATTGGGTTTACTGAGTGTGAAAATGAGAGGCAGCAGGAAGGCGTTCCACGTCCACATAAACTGCATGATCGCTGTCGTTGCGATGATGGGCTTTGCCATTGGCAGCATAATGCTCGCAAACGTCCTGAAGAAACCGCTGCCGTCAATCTCTGCAGATTCCTCCATCTCCTTGGGAAGTCCGCGGAAATAAGCGACGAATAGCAAAATGAATAAGATATGCCCACTGCCAGCCTCGGCCACAATAACGCCCCAAAGGGAATTGTTGAGTCCCAGCGCATTTACAAGTGAATAAACCGGGATAATCGTATATCCCTTGGGCATGAACATCGTCGCTGTGACAGCCGTTACGAACAACAGCCGTCCCCTGAACCGATACCTCCCTATGGCGTAACCGGTCAGCGAGCAAACGGCGAGTACGATTAGCACAACGGAAACCGTAACGATCAGTGTATTCCAGAAATATACGGAGAAATGTGCTGTCTCCCATGCCCGTTTATAATTAGCAAATTGGAACTTTTGCGGTAATAGCGTGATGCCTGAAGCGATATATTCGTTATTCGTCTTGAAAGATGCGGCAATCATCCAAATAAACGGATAAATCCACACAATACCAAGGCCGATCAACAAAGCATGCAGAGCGACTAGCGGTACACGCACCAGATTCTTTTTCAAATTGAGTCCCTCCTATAACCGCCCAGACGCCTTACGTCCGCCAGTCCATTTGACGAATAGCCCCAGCATGATTGAAATGAGCATAACCACAATACCATACAAAACGCCTGCAGCTGATGCGAAGCCGACCCGTGCTTCCCCGTTACCGGAGAATGCGTAGCGGTAAATATACACATCGACCATATCCGTCTTGAAGGCTGGGCCACCGTTCGTCATCGTCTTAACTAGATCAAAGACATGAAGCGCATTGACGGCTGACATCAGGACGATCACGCTCCCGACCGGCAGCAGCAGAGGTATTGTCAGATATCGGAACAATTGCCAAGAGGAGGCTCCATCGATGCGGGCCGCTTCGAACAATTCCTTGGGCAGCGATTGAATCCCCGCTAACCAATACACCAGCTTCATCCCGAACGTTTTCCAAATGCCAACCACAATGACAATCCCCAGTGCCGTATCAATGGATCCGAGCCAATCCACAGGTCGCTCAATCCATCCGAGCCACAGCAGTACCTCGTTCACTAGCCCTTTATAGGCACCAAATGCAAATCGCATCACTAAGCCGACAACCGCTGTGGTCGTTACAACAGGTAAGAAGTAAACCATACGGTAAAATACCTTCCCTTTCAGCCAATTTGCATTCAGCAGAAGCGCCATGAGGAGAGCCAGCGGTACTTGTAAAGCGACCAAACAGATCATAAACACAATACTGTTGCGAAAAGCGTTCCAGAAGATCGGATCAAGAAGCGTCTCCTTGAAATTATCGAAACCGACAAAATCCCGTAGAGGACCGTATCCGTTCCAATGAAAAAAGGCATATACATAGCTCATTGCGATTGGGTACACCGTGAATAACAAGAACAGTACCAACTGCGGCGCGACAAAAGCCCAGCACCACAGCTCTTTGCGCAATCGATAATGCAACCATGCAGGCTTCCTTCTTCTCCCCGTTTGGTGACGAGTTACCATTTGCATGCCGCTAATCATCTCCTTTGATTCAAATGAATAGATTTAGGCATCCGCAGCACAGCGGAACCCCATGTGCCCTGTTGAACTGTCCGGCGTATTAGAACTGCGGGCAGCAACTCTATAACGATTGCAGTAAGACTTATGGCATAAATACGACCCTCCGCGTATCACTCGGTTATCGCCGGAAGAAGGCCCTCGCGGGTTTTTCCGGTTTCCGTTCGCAGCCGGCGCAGCTGTAAACCAATCGGAGCACCATTCCCATACGTTTCCGACTGTATTGTACAAGCCATAACCGTTCGGCGGGAACGAACAGGCAGGTGCAGTACCGGCATAGCCGTCGGAGGCATGGTTTTTCTCGGGGAATTTTCCCTGCCACACATTGCATAGATGCTCTGCGCCAGGTTTTAGAAGATCGCCCCAAGGGTAGCGCTTCTGCACTAAGCCTCCGCGAGCCGCATATTCCCACTCCGCTTCCGTTGGAAGCCGTTTGCCGGCCCATTTCGCATACTGCGAAGCATCGTGCCAGGAGACATGAACAACGGGATGATCGAAACGTTCTTCTATGGAAGAGCCTCCGCCTTCCGGCCGATACCAGCAAGCCCCATTCACAGCGAGCCACCACGGTACATTGGGCACCGGTTTTGCGTTCTCTTCTCGCACTTTGTCTGGAACAAATAAATGAAAGACGTATGACCAGCCAAACTTCTCCGCCTCTGTCACATAGCCGGTTTGCCGGACGAAATTGGCGAACTGCTCATTCGTAACCGTGCAGGCATCGATATAGTAAGGCGAAAGCTCGACCGTTCGAATCGGGCCTTCCCCATCACCCGGGAAGCCTTCGGCATCGTCGGTGCCCATTAAGAAATCGCCTCCCGACAAATAAATCATGCTTTCTGCTTGAAGCTGCTCTTTCTTATCAATCCGTGTTATCAATTCCTTATGTAGCAAAGTGATTGTGCTTGGAGGTGTGACGGTTGCCGGCTGAGCCTCCGTTCGAACGGCGGAACAGCAGCTTAATTGGTTTGATTTCATGAAATATCTTCCTTTCTTCTTATGGAAAGCAATAAAAAAGAGACGTACAGCAAGAACAATTACGTTCATGCGATACGTCTCCGTTGATACGGTCGACTTATGTTGATATTAATTCAATAAAACCGATTAAGTTACTTGGTTATCTATTTGTCTAGAATCTTAACTCTGATCCCTATTAATTGTCAACTGTTTTTGGCAAATTGTATGTAATATAAATTTATAGACAGCAAGGCGGCCTCGGTCCGAATTCCAATAGGACTGAGGCCGCCTGCTCATTTGGGAATTATTGATTCACTACGGGTCCGGCTGTTATGATTTCCTGAAGACGCTCCTGCAGGTTGTCGGTGCAGAGACCGCCGTGGAACGTAATGATCGCATCAAGCTCCAGCTTTTGGAATTTGGAAATCGATGCAAGCGCCGTATCTTGATCGGGAGTATAAATTGGATTGTAGGATTGGAGTACGCCGTCCTTTGATGTGAGCGCATCGCCGGCAATCAAGGTTTTACTCGGGATATGGTAGTAAGAAGTATGATCCGGCGTATGGCCGGGCGAATAAATGACTTGAATGCCTCCGGCAAACGGTAGCATGTCGCCGTCCTGCAGAATAACGTCGACCTTGACAGGAGGAGCGGTTCTGTTGCTTTTAACCAGCGGAATTTCCCCAGCCAAGTAAGGGACAGCTTTCTCATGGGCATACACTTGAATTTGATCGCCGAAGGCCTGAATGAGCGCCGGCAAACTGCCGATGTGGTCCATGTCTTGATGGGTAATTATAATTTTGGTCAATTTCTCAAAAGGGACCGGTAATTCCTGAAAAGCAGCACGAATCTGCTCTAGTTGACCGGGAATGCCGGTATCGATGAGAATGACGTCTTTATCATCCCATAGGATTGTCGGAATGAATGGATTGCTATTATTTGCTGCGCCTAACTGAATAGTTGTAATTCCTGCGCCCATTTGAACCAATTCGAACACCGCCTTATCATTTTAGGATACTCTCTCATTATTCCTCTACCATGTTCGAAAAACAAGTGTGCTCAGTTGAACTTACAAAAATAACACACGAAAAACAAAGATTCACACATATTAAATTCATGTATAATCGCTATAGAAGGTAAAAGTTGAATACAAGGAGTGATGGCGTTGAAAGCGGTTGCGATCAGAGACGAAGAGTCCCGGGTGAAAGTTACAGTGAGGGATATCCCGAACCCAAGTCTGACCGGTCCGGAGGACGTAGTCATTCGAGTGCTCTGTGTCGGGCTCGATGGGACAGACCGGGAAATCATCGTTGAGAACTTTGCCCGATTCCCAAGCGGGAAGTTGGAAATGGTTATCGGGCACGAGCTGCTAGGCGTAGTCGCGGAAGCAGGCATCGAATCCGGATTTGCTTCCGGAGATCTTGTGACGGCGCTTGTAAGAAGACCTTGCGGCGAAGAAGCGTGCGTGAATTGCCATCATGGACGGCAGGATTTCTGTCAAACCGGCAACTATACCGAACATGGAATTGCAAGAGCCGATGGCTTTCTATGTGAATATGTCGTAGAGAATGCGAAATACGTCGTCAGAGTTCCCAATGCGTGCATGCCATATGGTGTTCTGGTAGAACCGCAAAGCATCGTGGAGAAAGTCTGGAATCAGACGATGGTGATTCAAGAGCGCATGATTTGGAAGCCGCGAACCGTACTTATTACGGGCTCCGGTCCGTTGGGGATTTTGGCGGCTCTGACATGCAGAGTACTTGGATTTGATACGTATGTATGGTCCAAATCAGACCCCGAAAGCTTGAATGCGGCGATCATTCGCTCGATCGGAGGGCATTACCGGCAAGCCGAATCCTCAACCGACGGAACATTTTTCTCCAGATTGACGGAATATGGGAATCAACTGGGCATGAGCTTTGATATGATTTGGGAATGCAGCGGTCACGCCCCACTAGGTTATGCAGCAATTCCACTGCTCAACAACAATGGGATTCTGGCGCTCCTTGGGGTTACACCGGGCAGTGACCGCCTAGACCTCCCTAGCGATCAGACATACCGGGAAATGGTTGTTAAAAACAAGTGTATCATCGGTTCCGTTAACGCGTCGCATCACGATTTCGAAACGGCCATCAATCGCCTTCAAGAGATTGAGAAACATTATCCTGGCATGCTGAGCATGCTCCAAACAGACCGTTTGTCCATAGATGCAGTGCCGGATATCGATTTTGCCCATATTAAAATTAAAGCGGTTGTCGATCTGATTGCTCCAACTAGGTGGCCAGCTATTATGAATGAACCTAATGGTTAGCCATCTTTTCAAGCCCTTCCGACAGTCGCCTCACGCTATGCTAAGCAGCCTACTGAATCATGGGGGCTGCTTATTTTTTCAGGTGTGCAAGTGCTCCGTGATTTTGGAGGGATGGCCTTTACTCCATATTCCTCGAGCAATAAAGCTCAACTACGAACTCTGTAAAAAGACCTTCGTACCCAGTACCAATTCACGCCGGCTGCAATGCTACACGCGATGTTTGTCCCTTCACCTCTAATCACTTTCCTGAATATACAAAAACCATAGGCATTTATCTATTTATCCCATACATCCTGTTCGGCCCACTATGTTATTGGTGTAAAGATCAGGTACAAAGGAGTGTTTCAGGTTGACCGATCAATCATCCCACTATTTTGCTAGAGGCAATACAGCGCGCGGAGCCCATTTCTTATATCATTCCGCCTTTGATGGACTGAATAAGATTTTCGTCCTCACGGGTCCTCAAGGAACGGGGAAGTCCACCATTCTTCGAAAAATATCGGATCATTTATTGGAGAAAGGTCAGCATGTGCAATGCTTTCATTCTCCGCTTCGGCCAAACGAACTGGATGGCATCATCGCCACCGAACTTAAGGTTGGTCTTGTCGATGGGCGTGTTTGTGAGGGAATTCCGGATTGTGAAGTCATCAGAATCGATCTTGGGCAGGCCGTTGACAGCAGACTTCTTCTCTCTGAGCAATTATCCAAGATCGAAAAGCTACAAGCTGAGCTTGCCGCTGCCTATGACAAGGCTTATGAGACTTTCTTGACTGCATTGAAGATTCATGACGAATGGGAAAGCTATTATATCGAGAGCATGGATTTCGAGAAGGCTGACGAAGTTGCGCAGGGATTAATCCAAGAACTATACGCCGGACATGAAAAAACGACATCGATAAGCGGTCGTCACTTATTTTTTGGTGCAGCAACCCCGAAAGGTGCGTTCGATTTCATTCAACGGCTGACGATGCCGTTAGAGAGAAGGATTTTCATTAAAGGAAGACCGGGCTCCGGAAAATCGACATTGCTCAAAAAGCTTGCTGCCGCTGCCGAAACGAACGGTATAGAAGTCCAGGTTTTTCATTGCGGTTTCGATCCGAACAGCCTTGATATGCTGATTTTCCCTGAGCTTAGCACAGCTATCTTTGACAGTACGGCCCCTCATGAATACTTTCCTGAACGCAACGGGGATGAAATCTTGGATATGTATACGCTCACAATGTCCCCCGGTACCGATGAAGCATACGCAGCAGAAATCGCCGCAATTAAAGAACGGTACTCAGCCAAAATGAAGGAAGCCACTTCCTGCTTAGCGTCAGCTGAAGCCATTGATTCGCAAATTAAAGCCTTCTATGTAAGCGCAACGAATTTTTCTGTGGTTGAGGAATTCGGAAAACAGATACTATCAGAAATAGATGAACGGATCAAGCAACAATCGAAATAGTTCTCGAAGGTCTTACTAATTATGGATAAAAATTTCCCGTCCTCAGTACACCCAGTTACTATACAGCGGCAGTCGTAGAATTTCATGATAAAACAAAGCGTTTAAGCTAATAAGCCTTCCATCGAACCGGAAGGCTTATTTTGGTATTTTTCTAATATTAACGCTCGTAACCGGGATGTTCGTAATCGGTATTCTGCAGCTTATTAAGTATGTTCATATCATGAATATGAGCCTTCGTCTTGTCAGTTCCCAAAATGTAAATGAATTGATAAAGTTTGAGCATATCATCATTAAACTGATCCGTTGCTTTATCGTGATCGGCGGATTTATACGGTATTGGAGCTCTGAATTGAGTCACTTCATCGTCCCGCTGTAGTTGCTCAAGCATTTGACGCAGCGTTTCGAGCTCTTCCTCTGTCCCGCGGACCTCAAGCTGTTCATTCGTAGAAGCTTCCCTATCCAGACTTTTGGTTGATACAGAAACGTATAGTGTATTTATAGAAGACATTTCAAACACTCCTTTTCCTATGGACTACCTCCTATTAAAGCCAATCTGCCTTGTTTGAAACAGAGTTGCCCGAAGCCAAAACGGGTCAGTTGTAGTTTCATATTCCAGTTTCAGGTTAAGGTTTGTGCTTCCATAATGGCCGCCTTCAATCCACATTTTGCGATTATCGTCATTATCGCTCATTGGAAGTCCCCTGCCATTTGCCTAACAACACTAAGAGCAGCTGCCGCGGCGGCAAACTGCTCTCGGATAAAGAAATTTTGAAAGATAATTGATATCGGATTATCGCAATTCCATTCACGGACATTAAGCATTCGTATCGTTAGACCGCTCCTCGTGATGACCGGGGACAGCGTCCGGAGTCCGATTTTGCTCAAGTAGAGAAGCATTGGCGAAAGATGAGTGATGATGGGGCTGACTAGCTCGAACTCATGCGCGTTCATCGACTCCCGCAGGTGCTTGATGAAGGTGAGCATTTCTGCGATCGGTAGTTTGTGAGCTTCAGCGAGTGTAATTCCGGCAATTTGGATACCCGATACACCCTTGCTCAAGCGAGTTCCCCGGCATGCCTGACACTCTGTTTCGATTCCAAGCATCGCCGCTAGCTGCTTTATTCTCGGCACCGGCGCGCAATTCGTTCCGGCCTACAAGAGGACGGCACCGTTCTTGAGAGACAGCTCGGGGGCGATCATACGGCCATGGTCGATCTCGGGCAACGTTAAGGTTCCACTGCACTCGGCACAAGGACCGTTAAAAGAACCGGAGCCCTTCGCCTCTGCTATACTCCCGTAAAGTACGGCAAGGTACTCCGAAACGGTTATCATGACCCCGACGAGGGCCCCCGGGCGTTTGGGGTTGAACGACCTAACCGGAATTTTCGTGCAATTCATGGGTTCACACTCCTCAGTTGAATGCGATTTTAAACTGCACTGCTCCTACTGTTTTTCGATATATTCAAATAAAAACGATTCACCGTTCCGGTAAAAGCGTGGATCGTATACCCCAAGAACCTTATCATCATCGACTACAACAACGAATGGCGACCACTCTTTGAGAGTTCGGGCTTTGGTATTCGTGGCGAACAGCTTCTCCAGGTCAGAGTTCTCTTTCGATACAAGCTGTGTCTGAAGAGAAGCTCCTCCCCATAAGGTAGCGCGCAACAAATCCACGTTCTCCCCCTTCTTGCCGATTACTGTAAATACTCCTGGAACAAAATCAGCGGCGAGGGCCACCTGCTCATATTGATGGATATACTGCTTATATAGTTGAACTCCTTGCGCGGATTGTACCGCTACATGCAGAGCCATGCACAGCCAAACCAGCTGATGGATGCGATGCGATGGCAGGCTCAGATTCTTGACGAATCGAACAGTAAGCAACCCGGCCCCCATAAATGCCCAAAACACAAGATCCACGATTGGGATAGTGCCAAACGTAACCCGCATTGGTGAGAACGGCTCAAAATAACCCGTCCCCCATGCATTAAATAAATCAAT
This sequence comes from Bacillus sp. 3255, assembly GCF_031456485.1. NCBI lineage: Bacteria > Bacillati > Bacillota > Bacilli > Caryophanales > Bacillaceae > Bacillus > Bacillus sp. 3255. The sequence continues at coordinate 292,926 of NZ_JAVDUS010000003.1, read as the reverse complement.
TGTGTCATGAATAAACACAGCGAGAAGCGCAATCATCAGGATTAAACGAATTCGCTGAGTTTTCCAAAGAAGCTTACTGATCCCTGTGATGATGGCCGCCCAAACCGGTACCAGGAAGACCGAATGCGTCAAACCCCTATGCCACATTTGATAGCGTCCTGCCGTATCCCACAAGGAGGAAATCACATCGATATCTGGAATTTGCGATCCCGTCGCTGTTGTGAACAGTAGCGCATACCGTTCTTTTTTCGTCATGTTGCCCTTATCGACCGCGCCATATAGACTTAATCCCATAAAAAGGTGTGTTATTGTGTCCATTTTTCTCCTTAGCGCCATATAGATTCAATACAAATATAACGTGGATTTACTTATGTGCTGGAAATAGAAAGGATAACCGGCTTCCGCTCTCTCCTTAAATCAAGCTCTTCATGCCTCGCAGCCACTCATAAAAGCGAGATTCGAAAAATAAATCAGGGATGTAAGTCTGCGTGTAATTGCAGTTAGGACAAAGAAGAACCAACCCTTCTTCAAGAACTTTGGGGTATAATTTCTCGTGTTTATTGTTATATGCGCAAGTAAGGGGTTGCACGCCATCTGCCTGCTGGTAATCTCTAATACGTTGCTTGATTTCCTCGTGGTTCATTTTTAACTCCTTTAATTTGTAAATTCAGCATTATTACAAGATATAATTTGTAAGGTATATCATATTCGATGAACTGGTTTTGCTTTCCTGCTCCAACATCGGCGCGGAAAGGCTTTATTTCCGGTATTTAAATAAGAAAAGAACAGCCCGCGACTTTTCGGTCGCGAGCTAGTTAAATATGAATTCATATACGATCAGCTCAGGCGCAGCTTATCCCCTCTGTTGTGCTCTATACCGGCGGCAAGCTTCGCTTGTTAGGAAGAAATGCTCGTTTCACTGTTTACTTGCTGAGACTTCCCCCATTTTTCCACCCATTTATTCATTTCATTCAGCGCGGTTTGAAATTCGTATCCCTTTTCTGTTAATGAATATTCCACAGTTACAGGTACAGTAGGAAAGACTTGGCGCAAGACAAGACCATTATGCTCCAAATGGCGGAGTGTATCCGTGAGGGACTGCGTCTTAACTACAGCTACGTTTCTTTGCAGCTGATTAAATCGCTGTGGCCCGCGAAGCAATTCGTTCAGTACAAGAAAAGCCCACTTGGCCCCAAGAATTTGCAATACCTCGCAGATATTGGAACTATCCGTCTCCAAACAGGAATTAGATTTAACTTGCTTAGACATCCAACATCCCACCCTAACAAAAAGTAAGTTAATCAAAATAAATGGATTATATCCGAATACTTTGCCTTCTTACAATATTATCGTACCCCTTCTATAATGACAATAACACAAATGGAAGGGAATGAAAGGAATGAATAAATGGACGATTTACGTAGTTGCTCTAGGGGTATTCTTAACGGCTACTTCCGAGTTGGTTGTCGCCGGAATCCTGCAAGTACTCGCTAAAGATTTAAATATTTCCATCGCCTTTGCAGGGCAATTAATCACCGCCTACTCGCTAGCCTTTGCAATTGGAACACCTCTCTTGGTATCGCTGACATCCCGCATGGGACGCAAAAAAGTGCTGATAGGTGCATTGGCAGCTTTCATCATGGGGTGCTTGCTTTCCTTCTTGAGTTCGGATATCTTCACCTTGATTGTGTCCCGCCTTATTCTGGGTGTAAGTTCAGGCGTTTATATTGTCGCAGCATTCGGTGTGGCTGCCAAAATTGCTCCTCCTGAGAAGATAGGCAGTGCGATTAGCACGATCGTTCTCGGCTTCAGCAGTGCGATGATTTTGGGCGTACCTATCGGCATAGCCGTTACGAATTGGTTGAACTGGCAAGTTATTTTCTTGATGTTAGGACTTGTAAGCTTGTTGATTACCTTCGTCATTTACCGCTTGCTGCCAGAGATCGATGGAGACGCACCGATGTCATTCCGACAACAATTCAAAGTGTTGGGAAATGCCGTAATCGTGAGCGGTTTGTTTCTTACCTTCTTTAGGGAATCAGGAAATTCGGTGTTGTTTACGTATTTAACCCCTTTTATGCAAGACATCCTTCAACTTAAAGCGTCCAACATCAGCATCGTCATGCTAGTTTTTGGTATCTCTGGTGCAGTCGGTACGCGTCTGGGCGGTTACGGAATCGATCGATGGGGAGCCGCTCGCATCATAGCTTTCAGTACTATCATGCACGTTGTTGTTCTGGCCCTTCTGCCTCTCTTAGCCGGGTCGACCCTCATCGGTTTACTGTTGATTTTAGTCATGATGGTCTCTCTGTTCATGGCCGGTCCAGCGACACAAACATATTTCATTCAACAAGCACCCCAATCTTCCAGTCTCGTCCTTAGCTTGAATACATCGATCGTTCATTTAGGGTTGGCGACTGGCGCTGGGGTGGGCGGAGCGATGATAAGCGCCAATTCCACCGTTCTCTACAATCCATGGATGGCAAGTTTTATTATAGGATTAGCGCTAGTGTCTGCATGCATCAGTTTTTCGCTGGGGAATAAACAGATGCGCAATTTACAAAAAGAACGTCAGATTTCATAAAAGAATGTATAGGGTGCCGTCGAGTGCCCTCATGTTGAATACTTTTTCTCTTTTAACTCACGCTCTTCTATTTATTAATTAGGTTTCATGCATTGATTTATCCAAGAAAGGGAAAAATAGATGGAAGATATTTACGAACGGAGGATCTGTTGGAAATGAATGATGTGAAAGAACAAATGCAGCTTAACTCTGAAAGTTACGCAAACGAAAAATTAACGTCAGCAGAGCAAGGTAAGCTATGGGCAACATATACGGGGAATACCATGAGTATATGCGTCTTAAGTTATATGCTGAATCATGTTGAAGATCTAGAGATCAGGAAAGTCCTTGAAGACGGTCTAAGCTTATCCGAACAATTTGTACAGTCCATCAAAGAGATATTTGTCCAAGAAAATTATCCCATACCTAAAGGATTTTCTGAAGAGGACGTAAATGCCGGTGCTCCGAGGCTATTTAGTGATGAGTTTTACCTTCATTACTTGAAGTATGTCGGCAAAGCGGGAGCAAGTCTATATGCAATCGCCGTTCCGATTGTAACGAGGCCGGATGTTCGGACATTTTTCACTCAATGTCTCGGCTCAACCACTAAATTTTTGAATGAGGTGAACAAAACATTAATCAAAAAAGGGTTTATGTCAAAACCATCCTTAATTCCTTATCCCAAGAGTGTGGAATTCATTAAGAAGCAAAGTTATCTCAATGGATTTTTTGGTAACATTAGACCGCTTCAAGCTTTAGAGATTACACATCTGTTCGATAACATCGAGAATAACGCGACAAGCAAAGCGGTTTTAATTGGCTTTAGTCAAGTTGCCAAGTCGAAAGAAGTAAAGGCTTATTTTCTAAGGGGAAAGGAAATAGCCACCAAACATTATGAGATCTTTAGTAAAATGCTGCAAAAAGAAAATTTATCGTCCCCCCCAATCTTTGACCCTTTGGTATCGACTTCAACCATTGCGCCGTTTTCAGACAAATTGATGATGTTCCATAAGCTGGACATGTTTGCAATGAGAATAAGAGCCTATGGGAATGCTTTATCGATGTGTGCCAGACACGATGTTGCCGAAAAGTTGGGACGTCTTACACTTGAAGTCGGAAATTTTGTCGAAGATGGAGCAAATATTATGATTGAGCACGGTTGGTTGGAACAGCCGCCGCAAGCTGCGGACCGTGACGCCTTGGTGTCCAATAATAAGGTTGAGTAGTCCGATCATCATATAACTGAATAGATAATAAAAAGCAGCTGCCTCGGCAAGCTGCTGTGGTCTGGTGTAATAATGCAAGGGAGTAGTCTGCCGCGGCAGCTCTCCCTCTTTCATTATATGAGAAGGCTTAGCTGGAATAATGAAACAAACACGCCACTTCCCCGAACAAAAAACCCGCAATATGCGGGTCATTTGCGCTACATGTACGCTACCTCTTCCTCTTTTTCCCGTTCCCAATAACTTCCCTCGCCAAAGTAGTCCTGACATACGTTATCAAGCGTCTGCAAAGTATCAATAAATCCTTTTAAATCACACGTGTGGAAGGTATCTTTAAGTTCTCGGTTCTCTTCTGTAACTGAATATACGTGAATTTCTGTACAACCATCCCATCTAACATTAACATCGAGACACTTATCATCGGTTTCCAGTTCTAGAGCTACAGTTCCACCATCTTCATTTCTTTTGTGTTTTGTTTTTACAATCCACAATATAAACACCCCTTTTGGTATATGATTACCAAAAGTTGAACCTTTTAACAAGATATTCTCCTCCATCAAGGATGATGGTTTCGGCTTCAAAAGTATGCTTATAGTTCGTTGCCCGTGTTCCCGCTGTACATATGAGAATGTGGATGCATTCCGTTAATTGTCGTATATCCTTGGAAATAATGAACATGGCCACCATTGGGCAAGGGAACAGAGGGTCCGGTGGTTCCTCGAATAATATGCGTATGACCATCATTAAACGATGTTTCCGAATAATAATTATGGACATGTTGAACACCACTCGGCGCCGCTTCAGTCATACCTGCATATTGGTGATGATGTCCGTCATCAAATGAAGTGATTCCTGAAAACGGGTGAACATGAACAGGACGACCGTTCCACGTGGTAATAAATAATTTATGCGAGTGATTGGGTCCTTCATCGTTGGGATGCATAATGAATCCAGTAATTGGAATATCCATATACCTCTTCCCCTCATATGGTTTGACTTTGTATTCTATGAAGGAGTATGAGCAATGGTTATAGGCATTCTGCCCAATGACCCGAACCAGTATCTTTTTGAAAACCAAACAAGCAGGATTGCCATTAGCACTAATATTTACGGTTCAGTATAATAGTTATGTATTCATCTCTTACATATAATAAGAATCGAGGTTAGACAATTATGCATGTGAAGAGGTTACCCATTGCGATTACATGGATTGGTCTAACAGTCTTGTACTTTTATGTATATCGGATTGTAAATATGTTTTTAGATATTACGGAAAATGGATTTGGCCCAATTAACCTAACGATCAGCCTGATACCTTTTGTAGTTGGCCTGTCCATCACTTATATATTTATTCGTCTGCTGGCGCTTGGTTATTGGTGCAGACCGCTATGGATCGCACTCACCATCATATTGGCAGTTCCTACAACTTTGTCGATGATTAAACTAAATGATCAGCAGATGAATAAAGTCGATCCACTTCAACACAAAACACTTGAGGAAAATTTGTTGTGCAATACCTTGATATTTCAACATGGATTCAAGGGGATATTAACACGATTTTTACCCCTGAAGGTGCAGTACTACAGTTTTTTAACGATAACCAAAGTAATCATTCAAAGTTACAATTAACCGAAAGGAATTCTTCATCCTGATTGCTTAAGTAGACTAAACTGCTGGTATTTTAACAATAAATTAAAGCGGATTATTATTTTTAGATTAAAAATGTAACGAACAACTTCTTCTGTTGACTTTTTCCAGAAATACAATCCCCTTTTCATCAACTATTTTTCTGATAACAACGCACATAATCAATACTAAACTCGCTGGGATATATATGCGTAAGACTTGAAACATTATCGTCTGAAGGAATTTCATAAATGTTAAGCATCAATTGCATTGGATATCTTGGTGATTGGCGAGATGTATGTATCAAATCGTTATCGATATAAAAATCAACGCCCTGTTCAGTCCAATCGACTGCATAAAGGTGAAACTGAGTAGGGTCGAGACAAAATTCCTTTTCAAAAAATTCGTCATGAATCTCCTGATCACCGAATGGATGAATGCCAAATCCAATCGTACATGTATCGGAACTCACATTCCAACCCTTCAATTCAAAAGGGCATATTTCGGCAGATTTATAGGGTTCATCCTCGAAACCGATCATCCAAAATGCACAAACGTTGTAGGGACTTCTGATCCCTTTTGCCCGTATTTCAAAATATCCATACTGAGGCGTAAACAATCTTTCAACCGGTTGCTCTTCCCGGACAAGACAGCTGCTTGAAAACTTGTGTTGACCATATGGACTGCCAACGGGACCTGCATATACCCCCGTCTGGAGATTGCTTACCTTCACACCTCCATTAAACTCTGGACACCACGGTAACTGGTCCTCGGTTATTTGTAGGATAAGAAGGCTATTATCGATTCTATACTTGGCTTTGGAGTTTTCGCGGCTGCTCCATTGAGGCAAATAGTAAGGAAACCACTTCGCATGGTTTAAACGATCGGACTCAAAATCATCTTGAAATACTAGTGTATAACCCGATTTTTCAATCTCATTTCTTGGAAAATCCCCATTTGCCATGAACTAATCCTCCACTTTTGGTTTGTATGCGCTAAAAAAGAACGCATGTTCGTTATCTTCAGTATATCAATTTCCAAGTTTTGTTACTACTACTTTTATTATTTCTTACGACAAAGAAGCGTCATCCCCCCTCCGATAGAGACTTCTGGCTAAAAGTTTGTTATACCATCTAATGGATGCCGCCATTTTGGAATAAATAAAAGACCTCACACTATTCTAGTGAAGTCTTAAAAAAAGCGCACAAGTATTTGTTACGGCAAGTTTAGATAGGGCCATCCTCGTGGGATGGCTTTTCGTGGTCTGCCTTTTACAAAAAGTAGAATCAGGAAAATTATGATCATATTCTTCGGTAGATTGCTTAAACCCGCACAAGCTTATCTGGGTTTCGAACGGCATATATCCGGGCAATCTTACTGTGTCGGAGTTGCATGAATAAAGCAGCCACGGTTTCGCCCTTCGACCGGATTACGATACTGGTCTCACCGTTCAGAGGGGCGAACTCGAAGTGGAAATCACCCTGGAAATGGGACCTTAAGCTCCGGAGACCGTCGAGCAGGACCTGGGCTACGTGTTCACACGATTGTACTGGATGCCTGAACGCGCTTGCTTTACCGCCTCCGTCGGCGATGAACATGACGTCTTCGGTCAACAGTGCCATTACATGATCGACATTCCCTTGCTCGAGGGAGGTGAGGAATCGGCTGACCCATTCCAATTCGACAGCTTCGGCTGTAATTAGCTCTTCCTCAGATATGCCCATTTTGCTTCTTGCCCGGCTCAACAGTTTGCGGCAGTTCGCCTCTTGCTTGCCGAGCAGGTCCGCGATTTCGGGGTAATCGAAGCCCAGCGCCTCACGCAGGACGAAAACCGTCCGCTCTGTCGGCGTCAGCCGCTCAAGCAGCACGAGCATGGCGTATGACAGCAGATCACGGCGGACGACTGTCGTCTCGAGCTGATCTGTCTCCGGCGACCGAAGCGGTTCGGGGAGCCACGGTCCGACGTACATTTCTCTTTTCTTCCGCGCTGACTTCTGCAGATTGAGGCAATGATTGGTTACCATTTTGCACAAATACGCCTTCGGCTCTTCCAGCCGTTCAGGATGTACATCGCAAGCTTTAACAAACACGTCCTGCACAGCATCTTCCGCGTCTGCAACGGAGCCTGTCAACTGATAGGCCAGTGTGAACAACAACGCTCTATATTGATCGTACAGTTCCTCCATTCGCCGTCTCACCTTTTTCCTACTGTTGGTATTAGTGCCGTTGTTATCGTAGCATACTGCCTTTATCCCAGGCCAGTTTCCTGATTTTCCACCCCAGCTTTCCCGTAAATATGATATGAAGTCCCCATTTGCTTCCCCATACAAATCCGCGGTTCTCCCCCAAGCCGATGCAGAAGAAATCCAGTATCGAGCTGGCGGATTTATGAACCGGAGCGGGGCGTCCCTCCAGATCAGCCATCACAATTTTCCCAAGTCTATCAGCCTGCAGCGCGCCTTCTCCGGCCCTCATCAGATCCGCCCTGCCGTTCACCGGATCGACGATTCTCGCACAGTCGCCGATGCTATATACGCCCGGCGCTCCTTTGACACGATAGCATTCATCCACCAGCACTTGACCATCGGGAGTAAGAGGCAAGCCCATGCTTCGAAGGGCCGGATTCGGGATCAGACCAATTGTCCATATACATAGGCCAACCGGCAGAAGATCGCCATTACTGAGCTTCACCGCCCCTGCTTCCGCTTGCATTACCTTACGGTTATATAGTACTTTTACGCCGCATTCGTCGAGATACTGATCTAATTTCTTTCCGACTTTTTCGGGCCCTTCCAGGAACAGGCGTTTCTGTCCGCTCAGCAAATAGACAGAGATTCCGGACGGGTTCAGTCCTAGCAACGATGCTTCCTTCCGCATCTCAAGCGCCAGCTCGGCGGATGTTTCAACGCCACTGATGCCCGCTCCCGCAACCGCGATCGTCATGAGTCGCTTACGTTCCTCAGGGTTCATCTCTCCGGCAGCTTTCAACAGGTTTGCGCGCCAGCGCTCCCGGATGTCCGCTGCAGCTTGCGGGTCGGTCAAGGCGATGCCGCCCTTATCGGGTTCCAGTTGCCGAACAATGCTGCCGACCGCTACGACCAAAAGGTCAAACGGCATGCGGATATGATTTCCTTGTGCATCCTCATAATGAACCTGTTTTCCCTCGCTATCCACGCATGCAACCGTACCTTGTATGAATTCGACACCTTCTGAGAACGAATAGTGCGTCCAAGGAATCATAATCTCTTCCTGGTCCACGGCTGGTCGGAACAACAGCATTTTACGCAAATGCCCGGGCTGCTTGTCGATCAGAACAAACCGGATCTGCCGTCCGCTCGCCATGCCCTGGGTCTCTTCCTTAATTGCTTTGAGTGAATGAAGCCCAACGTGGCCGCCGCCGATGATTACGCATGTCAAACCATTCATCTTTCCTCAGCTCCTTAACGTTTTGCACATATAACAACGTAAGCCTCTGATTTGTGACAGTGGAAACGAACGAAATGATTATATATCTCACAACTTTGTTTATGTAATTGTTGCGCGAAGGGCTGCCATAATAGACAGCCCTTTTGTATTCTTTATTCAACGAGTTTTGACGGAGATGTTCTTTTTGCAAAGCTTCCTCATACATTTCCAGCATATTTTCTCCGGTCTAGTGTTCACCTCAATAACCCATGGCTTTAAGTTTTGATCCAAGCCCATATCAATCCCAAAAAGCTGAATACCAGGATATTTTTTTTCGAGCTGCTTGCAAATGCGACTACCCAATTTGTTTAACTTCAGGATGACACTTTTTTGAGTAGTTGGATTGGTATGCGAGGCTAACAGGTCCTCGACGGATAATGCGGTACCTCCACTGCGGATATTCGTTACAATTTTTTTGTGATGCGCAACGCGGCCGACAAAGCCTTCATTTCGCCAAGTATGATCCTTTTGTTTTGTGATCATTAAGCGAAGGTCAAACGGGCGTTTGTTCCATCTGAGCAGGTCTATGCCTTGTTGGACGAGATAATCGGCGCTCACTCTTTTGCCCAAAAAAAAGGCATATACTTCCTCTTTTGATTGGAACTTATTTTGCCGGGTTCCTGAATGGACACGAAAATACGGTTTCTTTTTATGAACAATCCTTCGAACCTGCATGACCCCCACTCCAAAAGCTCCTTGATTAGGTTTCAAATAAATAGTCTTATAACGAGAAAGCATGGCAAAGAAAGATTGTTTATTTAGTTTCATCGTTGCGGGAAGGTGCCTGTTAATGTGGCTGTTCTTCATTAATTCTCGATGTTGATCCCACTTGATACCTTTTGCAGGTTTCTTCGGTTTGACAGGAACGGTGGCATTACTTTGTCTCATGGATTAGTCTCCTCACACTAATATTTCCATATCATATTCGGCTAGCTGTAACAGGCTATAGGACATCGCCTATCCTGTAAACAATAATTCCTTTCATTGAATAAATTAGTCAGGGAAGGAGTGAATCCATGTGATCAATATAACGATAGCCGCTGTCGGGGATTTGTTGATGAAAAGTGAAATCATTGCCTCAGCTAAGAGATCAAGCGAATATACGTTCAGTCCTATTTTTGAAAAAGTTAAACCTTATCTAAAAAAGCACGATTTGACGATCGGGAATCTGGAAACGACGTTCTCCGGTACAAGGAAACTAGGCGTTATCGGAAGCCGTCCAAAATGTAACTGTCCGAGAGAACGAAGGAATCCGAAAACAGGTTTTCCATTATTCAACTGCCCTGACACGTTGGCATCAACGTTGAGAAACGTCGGATTTCGTGTATTAACTACTGCAAACAACCATTGTATGGACGGAGGAGTAACCGGTTTAAAACGAACATTGAATGTTCTCGATAAACATGGACTCAAGCATACAGGAACCTTTCGTTCCATCCAAGAATCTAAGCGTCATCTGATTATGCGTGTAAAGGGAGTGAATATTGGGATTTTATCCTATACGAAAAGCACAAATTCCTTACAAGTACCTAATCGGTGGTTAGTTAACCGCATCGACCATAAGAAGATGATAGCGGATATCCGCGAAATGAAGAATAAAACAGATTTCATCGTTGTTTACCTCCATTTCGGGAGAGAGTATCGGCCATTTCCGAGCAAAAATCAAAAACAATTGATGCATTTACTGTTTAAACAAGGCGTAAATGTGGTTTTAGGTGCACATCCTCATCTGCTCTACCCGGTAACTCAGGCAAAGGTGAAAGACATCTATGGTCAAGTACGAAATCGAGTCGCAGCTCCTTCTTTAGGTAACTTTGTATCAACGAGATTAATAAGAAATCATAATACGATTCGGGGAATGATTTTGTCATTGACTCTATCTAAAAATAAACGAGGGATAACAGATATCTTAAAAATTGATCGTATTCCTACGATTGTGGAGAGGAGGAAGACAAAAAAGAAAACTTTCACAGTTATCCGAAGAAAGGAATGAGCCTGGTTTAGAAGTAGGAACGATCTCGCCAGTATGCTTGCAAATATCCAAATTTCAAGTATCTGGTTCAAAACAAAAAGCGCCAGAGCTTTAATAAAGCCCTTGGCGCTGAGCCTATATCCGACGTTGGCTTCCATACTTGGAAGACCATTCAAATCTTCCCCCTTCGTACGAGGCGCTCATAATTTACGGTCCGCGCAACGACTTCAGCCCGCATATTTCGAACTGCGTTTCGATTAAATTTCCATGTATGCTTGGATTGATCAGCTCTTCGTACGGCTACGAAGTGACGATGGCTCGTGGTTCGTACCACCCCGCCACGCTTCCAAATATCCGCGAGGAATTTCATGTCCGAGCCTGCGCGCCTCCGAGTGAACTTAACGGCAGGAAACAGCTTTTTACGGAATACCAAAGTTGCCCCAGCGACACAATCCTTCCGCCTCTTCGTCAATAGGAGTAGCTCCTTCGAACCCATCATGTACATGTAAAATCGGTTTTTACCGACTACGTCCGCCCCCGTCCATTCCGCCGTTCGGACTGCTTCCGCGAGATAAGCAGGACCATAATAGTCATCGTCATCGAACTTGGCAATATACGGATAACGAGCTCTCTTTATCCCATAGTTCAGACATACTCCCAATGGCAAACTCTCAGGAAGTTGATAAATAGCAGCTTGTATGCCCTTTCGTCGAGCATAAGCTCGGTAAGTGGAGGGTTTCATGTTATGATGGTTTAATACGATGATCAGCTCTCTTTGATCCCATGACTGATGACGGTAATTGCGAAAGATATTCTTTATAAACTCCGGCTTATTCGTCACCGTAATCACCGAAACACCTGCTTTTGGATGCACCTGCTTCATCACCTTCACGTTCAACCTCCACTCTCCCAATATTGTTCCTTGACTTACTTTATTCCTATTGCCGGGGGAAGGTTCAGATATACGGATAAATGCATATTTCCAGCGTGAACAAGTTCGAACGCGAACGACTAGGAGGTACTGTCATATGATAAAGGGAAATCCTATGAATGAGGAGCGATGATGGGTGCCGATTAACTTAACCCGGGAACAGACATACGCCAAAATCCAGTATGCCTTAGATCATAACCGGCCGTTCTCCTTGGTTCGAATCGGAGATGGAGAGAATATCTGTCTGGCTCAAAGCTCCGTTTGGTCTATCAAACGCGTATTGATGGAACCATGGGCAGTGAAAGCTAACCGTGGGAAGAAGGGGGTAACCCTGCCGAATCTTCGCCTCCGAAATCAGATGGTGGCCGAGATTCGGAGGGCTACCGTTGTCGGTGTCCTGCCACCTGAAGACAGTCTGATTCGGGCACCGCGCTACCTTAAACGTCCTTTAACAAATGCTATATTCGCCCACTTTCGAATTGCACCCTCCTACAAGTGCAGTGCCTGTATAAATCGGTACGCTCCGCAGGACAAGAGCTTCTGGAAGCTACTGAAGGGAAGGCGTATCCTGATTGTCAGTAAGCACGCAGAGGACATGAAGGATACTCTAGAACGAAAACATGGGTTAAAGGTTGTGGGGACAATTCCCTTCTCCCACTACTACCAGATTGACCGAACCCTTACACGAATAAGGGCTATGAAGAATTCTTTCGACCTAGTTTTCCTATCCACGGGTGTGAACGCCGTCATTCTCGCCCCCAGAATCGCCCGAATGACCGGGAAGGTTGCTCTCGATTTTGGCAAATGGCATAAAAAAATATAAGGATCGGCCAGCAGGCCGATCCGTTCTTTCGTTATCTTCCTACGATCCCCCGCCTCCTAAACGGACAACCCTTGCCTTCCCGCTTCCTGAATAGCCGCTTGTAACATTCCGGGTGTCATAGATTAGTTTTGCATGCTCAAGAAGAAGTGGTATGGGAATACAGGTATGATCCGTCGACACAATTACGGCATCCATTTCTGCCAATAGTTGCGGTGTTAGTTCCACACTATTCCATTTTTCGCCGCCCACCGATACATGAGGGATATACGGATCATGATAGACGGCTTCAGCCCCCATGCTGTTCAGAATCTGTAGAAGCTCTAGTGACGAAGACTCCCGCGGGTCTGCGATATCCTTTTTGTAAGCTACCCCGTAAACAAGGATCTTGGCATGCAGCAGCGACTTCGCACCCAACAGCTGTTGGACCTGATTAGCAATATATTGAGGTATCTTGTGATTGACCTTCTGTGCGAGCTGAATGAACCCGGAACCAATACCATACTGCTGCAGTTTCCACTCCAAATAGATGGGATCTACGGGAATGCAGTGCCCCCCGATCCCCGGTCCCGGGTAAAATCCGGCGAAGCCGAAGGGTTTGGTTTTGGCTGCTTCAATGACCTCCCAAATATTTAGATGCAGCTCATCGCAAATCATGGCCAGCTCATTCACGAAGGAAATGTTGATGAGACGATAAGCATTCTCTATAATCTTCGCCATCTCAGCCGATTCCACAGAGGAAACCGAATGAATCTGAGGGAAAACGCCCCGGTAAAGCTCCTCGACCTTCGATAAGCAGTCTGGAGTCATGCCGCTGACAACCTTCGGTATCTTGTGAAAAGGAAATCGCTTATTTCCCGGGTCAATCCTTTCCGGTGAGTAGGCCAAAAAAACGTCCTGTCCGATCGTAAGGCCGCTTTGCTCCAGGATCGGAGCAATGATCTCCCTTGTTGTGCCAGGAAAGGTTGAGCTCTCCAAAACGATCAATTTCCCCTTGGGAACCAGTTGGTTGATCTCCCTAGCAGCTTGGGTTAAGTAGCTAAGTTCTGGTGTCCCCTTATCGCTAAGAGGGGTCGGTACACAGATGATGAAGACTTCTGACTCCTCAATCTCTTGATATCGGTCTGTAGGAAAAAAACGCTGAGTTTCACGAGCCTCCCGTATCTCCGAATCCTCGATCTCCGAAATATAACTTTGCCCTGATAGAAGAGTGGCAATCTTAAGAGGGTTAAGATCGTAACCAAATACCCGGAAGCCCTTCTCTACTAGAAGGAGTGCTAAAGGAAGGCCTACGTACCCAAGCCCGATTATAGCTACAGTTTGCTTTTTTGAACTCGCTCCTTCCACAGGATCCAGACTACACATCACAGTAGATCCACCCTTTCACACTAGTCTCTCAATCTATCCTAGTATATGATGGGTCTCCCGATTGGATTGGACGCCTTCTCCGAAAATTGTAAATTGTACGAGGGTATCTGTCTCTGACTGTTCGCAAGCTTGCTCGCTTCCATTTTATTCTAGAAAAAGGAAACTCCCCTCATTGCAGAGTGGAGTTTCCTTTTTGTATTAGTACGGATCTGCTTCGTGACTTTTTTGCACGGCTTCTTTCGTTGCGTTGTTCGCAGCTAACGTTCCTTGACCGTATTTGGTGATGCCTGCTTCACGGCCAGGAATTTTAATTTCCGACTTCATTTCTTGCATTTCCTTCATTTTCTTGTCGATCCCTTCCTTCACACGTCGACCATAGTCTTCGTCTGCTTGTGTGAAGTGCCCGATCATGGCATCTTGAATCCGCTTATCACAGATTGCAAGCGCATCGGAGAGATTTTTGATCAATTCCTCTCTCTCCCATTCTTGCAAGCTACGGTACGTATGACCCGCTTGACCGTAGTAGTTCGGACGATCGATCGGAGCGCTCATCGCCGCCGCGTTATACATCGGTTGGTGCGGAGGCCGCTGTTCCTTGTCCGCTTCCTGATAACCACCCATCATAGATGGCTCATAGTTGATGTGTGGATTTTCTCCGGACTCTTTCGGGTCGCGGATGTCCATTTGCCCGCGATGCTGGTTCGTGCGAACCGGCACTTTCGGAGCATTCACAGGCAGCTTCAAATAGTTCGCACCGACACGATAACGCTGCGTATCAGAGTAGGAGAAGGTACGTCCTTGCAGCATTTTATCATCCGAGAAGTCCATCCCGTCGACAAGAACTCCTGTACCGAAAGCGGCTTGCTCAATCTCCGCATGGAAATCTACCGGATTACGGTCAAGGACCATACGTCCAACCGGCAGCCATGGGAATTTGTCCTCCGGCCAAAGCTTCGTATCGTCGAGCGGATCAAAGTCGAGTTCAGGATGGTAGTGATCGTCCATAATTTGCACGAAGAGCTCCCACTCCGGATAATCGCCGCGCTCGATCGCTTCATATAAATCTTGTGTTGCATGACCGACGTTCGTCGCTTGAATAGCGTTCGCCTCTTCTTGCGTTAAGTTACGGATACCTTGCTTCGGCTCCCAGTGATACTTCACGAGCACAGCATCTCCCTTGTCATTCACCCACTTGTAGGTGTTTACGCCGGAGCCCTGCATGTGGCGATATGTTGCTGGAATTCCCCATGGAGAGAATAAGAAGGTTATCATATGTGTAGCTTCAGGCGTCTTGGAAACAAAATCGAACATCCGTACAGGATTCGGCACATTCGAAGCCGGATCGGCTTTAAACGCGTGAATCATGTCTGGAAACTTCATCGCATCTCGGATAAAGAAGATTTTTAGGTTGTTACCAACTAAGTCCCAGTTGCCTTCTTCCGTATACATTTTTACTGCGAAACCACGCGGATCCCTTGCCGTTTCGGGCGAATCTTTGGATCCAGCTACTGTCGAGAAGCGAACCATTAACGGCGTTTTCTTCCCAGCACCAGAAAACACTTTGGCTCGACTATACTTCTCTACCGGCTCATCACCGACTTTTCCATACGTTTCGAAATACCCGAATGCTCCCGTTCCGCGCGCATGTACGACACGCTCCGGTATCTCTTCCCGATCGAAATGGGAGATCTTCTCGATAAAGTGGTAATTTTCAAGCGTGGCCGGACCACGGTTACCGATGGTACGGATGTTTTGATTATCCATCACCGGATGGCCCTGTCGCGTCGTCAATGTCTCACGTTGAGCATCTTGTCCGGTTGGCGTATGATTCTCCGTCAAAATTGACCCCCCCTTTAATTTCATCCCAAATAGATTACCACGCTGCTGGTAAATTTATACTAATACGCTAAGGATTATCTTTATCTTTGACTTGCAAAATGAAAAAGCCGCATATCATGCGACTTTGGATGTAATCATGTTTTTGTCACCATTCACTTGCAACACTCGAATTCTTCTCAATAGATTTATAAGTATGAAATAGCTTCCATTGTCGTCCAACTAGCACTGGCAAATGCTTTGTAATTCGTAACGGCTGCTTGAAAATCTTCTTCACTAATTGTTGCCGTAGCATCGTAGACAACAGCTGTTTCAAAACCAGTTTCGATTAAATGCCTCATATGGGACTCTACACAAATGTTGGAAAGAACTCCTGCGATAATGATCTTCTCTTTTCTATGTTGTCGTAATTGGTAAACCAAGTCATTCGTTTGTGGGCTAGCAACCTTGTGTGGCGTTGAAACGACGGTTCTCCTATCAAAAATATAAGGTTTTAAGGAATGAACAAAATCAGCTCCAAATGACGGTGGTGTGTACACATTTGCCACTTGGTACATTCTAAGACCTAATAACATCTGTTGTTCATTTCCTGTAAATTGCCAGCCATAATCATGAGGGTATAAATAATGGGGTGAGATAAATAGTTGGTACCCTTTACTCATGGCAGTACTTATTAATAGTTCAAGGTTTTGTATCGTATTGTTTCGTTCTATATTTGCTTTTGTCAGATGATAGCCTCTCCCCCCAGGACACATAAAGTCATTTTGTGGGTCTGTAATCACAATTGCGGTATTATCCGGGTGTGGTTGAAACATCGATTACCTTCACTCCCTCTCAGAGCTTTCTTACGGCAATTTATATGACTATTCCAGTTTGTCTTATGTGTATTTCTATAAGAGTCAGTCCATTAAAAAGGGAGAGATCAATCACGTCTAACAACTTGCAAATTGTCTCCATTACAATATAGTTTTGAAGTACTACTGACAAAACAATGTCGTTGATGCAAGCACCCCATTTCTTTTTATGTTAGACGGTTAAACATGCTATCTCGTTGAGTTATTCGAGACATTCCAACCTGGGAAGTAACCAGCATTAGCCGCGGTGAAATAAGATAAAATGAAAAAAAGCCCTATAAATAAGGCTTTACTTTCTTAATACTCTTTTATGGTAGTTGGAACGTGCTACTATGAAATGCATTCACGCTACCCTTTGCTCCCACCTTGGAGGCCGAAACCTTTGGACATAAATTGCTGAGAAAGAATATACATGACAACGGATGGAATGGCATAGAGCGTAGAAAAAGCTGCCAATTTACCGTAATCCACCATGCCGTACTGCCCGAAGAATTGGTATAGCTTGAGCGCCGCCGGGAACTTCTCAGGCGTATTCAAGAGAATGTAGGGAACGAAAAAGTTGCCCCAGCTGCCGGAGAAGGTAAAGATGGCAACCGTGCATATTCCCGGAATCATCAATGGAGTGACGATCCTGCGGATGCCTGCGAGTATGGACGCACCGTCCACCCATGCCGCTTCTTCTAATTCGTTCGGTACGGAATCCATGAAATTTTTGAGCATCCAGATGCCATAAGGCATGGCGGAGGCGACTTTAAAGAGAATGACGCCAAAGATATTGTCATAAAGCTTTAAGGTCAAAAACAATTGATATACAGGGACCATAACTGCTGTGATTGGCAATGAGGTCATAAATAAGATGGTCAGCATGAACGGTTTTTTATACTTCAATTGATATCTGGACAGTGGATAAGCCGCTAGCAGACCTAATAAAACGACAATTAAAGCTTGACCGAGCGAAATGACGAGTCCTATTAGAAATGCGCGCTGGTTCGCGCTGCTAGTGATCACGTCGATATAGTTGCCTGCTGTCAAAGAGCTGGGGACCTTGAGCGATTGCATGGCGTTAGGGTCCACGGAGGCAACTAGCACCCATAAGAGTGGGAGCAGGAAACAAATGCCGATGAAGGTGAGCGCTGCGTAGGGCAAGGTGCGATAAACGACTTTACGGTATATCTCCGTCATACGAACTCTCCTTGTGGTTTTACTCTTTTAAAGTGCGAATATAGAACAAACTCAACACAATACCCAGAAGCAAGAGCAATAAAGAAATGGCCGTACCGTAGCCGAGCTGATAGTTAATGAAGGCTTGGTTATACATGAAGATGGGTAAGGTCGTTGTTGCTGTGCCTGGACCCCCGCCGGTCATCGCATAAATGAGGCCGAATACGCCTAAGGTCTGTAAAGTAACAAGCATCGCATTGGTAGTAATCGTTCCTTTAATATAAGGAAGGATAATGAAAATTAGAATTTTCCAACGTGAGGCTCCGTCGACGAGCGCCGCTTCCTCGATTTCTTTCGGCACATCGTCAAGTGCTGCTTGAAAGACAAGCATAGAGAAGGCTGTTCCATGCCAGACGTTCGCTAATATAATCGTGAGCATAGGGACGGTATATAGCCAAGTGACCGTCGGAATGCCTAGTGTACTTAGTATGGCGTTTAGTGTACCCTCGTCGCCGAAATAGCTGTAGAGACATAAGGCGCATACAATTTCAGGTGTTACCCACCCCGCCAGAACGATAGTACCAATCACGCGGCGGAACGTTTTATTTTTCCGTTTCATCAAGATTGCGATCAGAAATCCCAGCACTTGCTGGCCGATGACAGCAGAGCCGATCAGGAAAACTAACGTGTTCCAGATACTGATTCTTACGGTTGGATCCGCAAACATGCGGACATAGTTGTCAAAACCAACGAATTGCAGTTGTTTTGCGGATTCTCCGGTCAATGCCAAGTTCGTAAATGAGTAGAAAAACGTTAGCAAGATCGGATAGATGAAGAAAACGAGCATAACGGCCAACGAAGGGAATAAAAAATACAACCATGTATACGTCTTTCTCGATGTTACTGGGATTGCCGGACTGCTCATCAAAGTTCGCTCCTTTCTCCCTGGTGATCGTAGGGCAAACTGGGCTTGCCCTGGACCCCGTATTCGCAAATAGGGCCCCAGGGCAAGGTGTTGCCATTACTTCACGCTGACTTTATCCTCTCCAACGATGCGGGTTACGTCTTGCTGATACTTCTTCATCGCATCGGCGGGAGAAGTGCCCGTTGCTACAGACTCAACCATTGTCTGAATTTGTGTGGATACTTCTGGATATTTGTCACGAGCAGGTCTGAACTCCGCGTTTTTCAAATACTCCGTAGCAATCGCATTAAATGGCATTTGTGTATAGCCCGGATCTTTTGCGACGTCCGCCCGAACCGTAATGTTACCGCTTGCAGTTACAAGTTTTTGCGTGTTTTCTTTGTTAAGGGCGTACTTGATGAAATCCCAAGCTTCATCTTTATGCTGAGCGTTAGCAGGAATAGACAGCGCCCATCCCCCAGCTAAAGTAATGGAACCTGGAGCTTGACCTTTGCTTGTCGGCATTGGAGCAAAGCCCAGAACGTCTTTATACTCCGGCCATGGAGCAGCACCATTCGGCAAATAGTTGCCTGCAATCCAGGAACCGTCCAAGGAGATGCCGAGTTTGCCTTTTGGCAAATATTCACGAGCAGAGGAGTTGCCCGCTTGGCCGTTCAATACTTTGGAAAGTGGAGGGCCAAGTTTCTCTTTGTTAATGGTATCAACGAATGAAAGCGCATCCAAAATACCCGGGCTTTTAACGATCCACTTCGAACTTGAGTCATCGTAGAGTCTTTCACCTGTTCCGTAAAGCAGCATTTCGTAAGTTTGCATGGAAGTCGCTTCGCCAGTTGCTTTCCCCATATTCATCCAGAAAGGTACAACGTCCTTGGCTGCTTTTTCCTTGATTGTTCTTGCTGCGCTCAAGACTTCATCCCAAGTTTTTGGTTTCCAATCTTCAGGCAGTCCGGCTTGTTTGAAAATTTGCTTGTTGTACCAGAGGCCCCGGGAGTCCGTATTATACGGCACGCCGTAAATCTTACCGTCGGCGGCTGTTACCCCTTTTTTCATCGCTTCGATGAAGGAACCATTTGTCCAGTCGGCCCAGCTCTTCACTTTGTCATCCAAAGGAGACAAGAGGCCGGCGCTGGCATCGGAGTTTAACATGAAGGTGTCTTCTGTAACGATATCCGGTGCTGTGTCTTTGGATTTGAGGGCTAGCGCAATCTTCGCGAAGTAGTCGCCTTCCGAAGCCTGAATCGGCGTCTGCTTGATAACGACATCTTTGTTCGGATAGCTGGCAGCCACATCTTTGAGCCATTTGTATAGCGTTCCGTTCTCACCAGTACCATCGTCTCTATATGTGATGGTGATGGTTTTTTTGGCTGCATCCGGTGCTTTCGATTCCTTTGCCGCAGTTGTAGCTGCACTAGTTGCTGCCGGGGCCGTCGTACTGGGTGTGGTGTTTGTCGTTTCAGTCCCCTTCGAACACCCGAATAACATGGATGCACACAAGACACAGGTGGAGATGGATAACATTTTATTACTGCTCCGATACATACTGTTACCTCCTTCAGAAAAGCAAGAATAGTATGACACTTCCTGATACAAACAAGCCGGTAAAATATGTTTGTATACTAAGTATAATAATATGGGCAAATATACCATGTCCACTACGATTTTGCGACATGTATGTACAAAAAAATGATTTTTTTAACGAAAGGAGACGTCTAATAAGAAAAAGCAAAAAACCATGGAATTCCATGGCTTTCTCTGTTAATTAGGTATACTTGCTTCTTGCACGATCATTCTATGTTCGACAATTCTATGTTCCGTAATAACTTCACCATGTATCTGCGAGATCAATAAATCCACCGCTTCTTCGCCCATCCGTTTCTCATCTTGTTGAATATGGGTAAAAATCGGCTTTCCCAAAAAATCGTTTAATGAGTCGAAGCAGACGATATCGTAGGTTTCCAACTGCTTTCCTTGTGCGTCAATGACTTGAGCCAACATGGTGGCGACCAGATATTCCGAAACCACAAATCCTTTTACACTGGTGTTCTGTACTAAAAAGCTCTTAAGCGTCTCTAAATCCTCTGCCCATGAACCTGAACGGGTGCCTGTAAAATTCGTTAGACAATATTCCTGATTCAACTTCAACCCTTCCCAGGTAAAAGCCAAAGTATATCCCAGAAGCCTGTCTTCCAGCGCTGACGTATTCTCGACGGGTGGCGACAAATAGGCAATGTCTTGATGGCCTTTCCCGATCAGATGAAGCGTAAGATCTTGCGCAGCTTTTCGGTTATCCGTGTAAACGGAACATACCGGAATTCCTTTCAAATACCGGTCGACCAGTACGACAGGAAACTTGGCCAAGACAAGACGAATGAGTTCTGCATTATAGTGCGTGCCATGGACGGGAGTCACGATTAGGCCCTTGACACCTAGGCTGACAAGAAGCTGGATGGCATGCTCTTCTTCTTCTTTGCTGCCGCCGGTCCTCTTAATGATTAGATCACACTCGTGCAGTGCGCTCTGCTTCTCCATGGCTTGAAGGAGCTTCAAGCCATATTCATCCGAGAAACTTGGAATAATTAATCCGATGAGCGGTCTTTGCTGAAAATGGATGACCGTACTCGTTCTTTCCTCCGATTGGCGCATTGGTTTCAAAGCCGAAGGATGACCATCGGCCACAAACGACCCTTTTCCCTGAATACGTGTGATAACACCCGCTTCCGCCAACTTTTCGAGCGCCTTTTTGGAAGTGATGCGGCTCACGCCAAATTGTTCGGCCAATTCTTTTTCGGATGGCACACGATCTCCGGCCTTCAATTTCCCCTGTTGAATCTCATGAACAATATGCATATACAACTGTTCGTATAAATGCGTATCCATCTTATTCTCCCTAACGCTTTATCTTGATATACTTAGTATACCATTCCATGCGTGAATATCAATTCTTATTAATCGGGAATGAGATAATGTTCCTATCACCTTACTGTTGTTGTCATGGATGAGATGTAAGGGCATTCGGTGCAATCGCCGCTGTAGCTAAGACAAGCTTTAACCTCGACCTTATACCCTTCCTTCTCCCAAGCTTCTATCGGGTGCTGGAAATGCTCCAGATTAGATGCACATATTCGCACTGACTTCGTATTCAAAAGTTAACAGAAAAAGACGAGCTGTTTATCTTCAGATAACAACTCGTCTTTGTTATTTAAGCCAGTTTAATGTTCGTAACCAATCTATAATTGCTTGTTTATTACGCTTAATGTGAAATCCTATCACCACTCCAACCACCAATACAATAATTGCCGCTATAGAGTATTGAGAAATGATGTGTAGCATTTGCTCAATTTTTATTCCGAAAATTTTACCGATCATGACATAAGCGAATACCCAAACAAGTCCGCCCGTGAAGTTATAGATGAGAAAGGTGCCTAACCGAACCCTTAGAATGCCGGATACATAGCCAGTGAAGTGCCGCAAACCTGGGATAAAGTAGCTGACAAGAATGAGCTTGTTGCCATATTTATTGAACCATTTCGTGATCGTAATGATTCGTTCTTGGTTCAGAAAAAAGAATCTTCCATATTTTTCGAAAAAAGGGGTACCAAGTTTATAACCTAAATAATAAGTAACTGTCGTACCCGCTATAGCCCCAAAATAAGAACAGAAAATTATGATTGAGATATTCAAACTCCCCAAAGTAGACATGTGACCAGATATCGCCATGGCCAATTCTCCTGGGAAAGGCAAGGCCAATGATTCGGCGAACAATCCTAAAATTAAAACAAAATACCCATACTGCACAAAGAGATTGCTAATCCACTCCATATTTACACTCCTCGAGGGCTTATTATTTACTTATTCTCTAACCGTTGCATAGCGTTCAAGAGGCGGCATCCCCCCCACCCCGTTCTTGTACCTCATTCGTGTCATGGTCATAATGAATTTGTCAGATAAACCACTAGCAAAGCAGAACCCATTCCGATCGTACCTCCTGCAACGCAATCCGTTGGGTAGTGATATCCCCAATAAACACGTGAAAAGGCAACCAATCCAGCAAAGATGATCAATAAAAGAGCCATTCCCTGTGACGATAGGAAAAGAAAGGGAGTGACGAATGCAAAAATGGCTGTAGTATGTCCGGATGGAAACGAGTAATCCTTAAGTGGAAATTTCCCTACTCTCACATGCTGCAGGACGCGGAATGGGCGAATTCTGCGCATTTTTTTCTTAATAATAAAGGCAATCACATGGCTGAAAGTCAAAGCCGCTAAACTTTGCAGACCGGCCGATCCCCAAGCATCGGGTGCAAGCCAGATAACTAAAACGGTGCATAGAATTGTAAACGTCGCGCCGCCCATGTGGGTAATCACTCCGAACAACCAATCCAGAACGAAATGATTGACCCTTTGATTGCACCATACAAATATGCTGTGATCGACCTTCCTTAACCATTGCATGTTCCTATTCTTCATAAATTCATTAGTCGTATTCAGTTTGTTCATTGGTCCTCCATCTGGACTGCCGCCCGGGCCCGCTCGAGTTGTTGACTACAACATTAAGATTAGCAAACAAATAAAATAGTGATAACTGTCTAAGGTTTAGTTTAGTGCTGGACTTTGGTCTTGGTACATTCTCCCTGCAGGAGCGAATTTCTCCAAAGCATTTTTCCTCTAAACATGAAAAAGCTCCCCTCACAGTAGCAGGGCTTTTACCTGTCTACCGTATGGGGAGTATATCAATGACAACTGACTCGTTATATCCATCTATGTAAAGAGAAGTCTCTTGTTGATAATGGTTAAGTAAATCCTTCACTACAAGTGTCATCCAATCGATTTTCGATACACGATGATAGTGAGTTGTGCCTGAAATATATGAATACACCAAGTAAGCGTTACTAGGGTCGGTAAACATTAATTTTGAAAGTAAAGGGCTCCTGGAATATGCTTGGTGAAACTGAGATGCCAAAGAAACATTTATTTCATCGTCGATTTAATTGAATAAAACTTAACTATGCTGCCCGTTACTTCAATAGATGACGGCAGCCGATGTGCGCCGGTTTTACATCGTCTTGATATTTGCTTCCATATATTACAAACCGTTTACATAACTTGTACTAAGTTTTGATCTTTGTTTGTTATTCTTTAACCTAAAGCGAGACTATTATGAAATATAAGGAGACTGTGCAATATGAGAAAGCATCATACGTTAATAGCATCTACATTAATCGCGGGGATGATCTTGCCCACACTGCACCTGAACGCTGCTGAGGCTGATTATGTACCGCTGCGTGAACAATTAGAGAAGATCGGATCGAAGATTATGTGGGATATGGAAGATCGTACAGTTACATTCAAGCTGAAAAATGGCATTGCTGGGATCGTAACTATCGATGATGCGAAGTACCGCTTAGCTGGAAAAGAGGCCAAACTATCCGCTCCAGTTAAATTGGTGAATGAAAAAACGGTTATTCCTGCATCGTTGATGCAAAGTATTCTTGCAGAAAACGCTAAATACCAGGACTCAAAAGATATAATTCCAACTTTCTCCGTGAAAGCACAGGGAGAGACGGAAGCGGTTGACTCGGGGGAAGATGCAGCCGACGATCCGGCGATTTGGGTAGATCCGAAGGATCCGGCGAAGAGTAAGTTGGTCGCTACGAATAAAGCAGGAGGCTTGCTCGTATATGATTTGAATGGCAAGCAATTGCAGTCCTATAAAGTCGGTAAAATGAACAATATCGACCTGCGTTACGATTTCCCGTTAGGTGACAAAAAGGTCGATATCGTCGCTGCGTCCAACCGCACAACGAATACGATTGACGTATTTGTGATCTCTGGGGATACGGGTGAGTTGACGAATATCGTGGCCGAACCGATTAAATCAAGCATGAGCGAAGTTTACGGATTCAGCTTATACCACAGCTTGAAAACAGGTAAATTTTACGCACTTGTACTCGGAAAAAAAGGCGAATTCGAACAATATGAGCTCTCGGATAACGGGAATGGTAAAATTGCCGGCAAGCTCGTTCGTGAGCTGCATCTCGCAACACAATCAGAAGGACTTGTAGCCGATGATGAATATGGTACGATGTATATCGCTGAAGAAGACTTCGCGATTTGGAAATACAGCGCTGAACCAGATGGTGCCAAAGAACCTCTAGCGACTGTTGATATTGCGGATGGACGCCGTTTACAAGATGATATCGAGGGTCTCACCCTCTATTACGGTAAAGATGGAGCGGGTTATCTCATCGCTTCAAGTCAAGGAAGTAACAGCTATGCCATTTATAAGCGTGAAGGCAATAATCCGTTCGTGACAACATTCAACATTGCGGATGGTGATAAAATCGACGGAACGAGCGAGACGGATGGAATCGATGTAATGAGCTTCGGTCTCGGAGTTAACTACCCTAACGGTATCTTCGTTTCACAGGATGACGCTAATCTAGAGAACGGCAAGAAACTCAACCAGAACTTCAAGATTGTCGGTTGGGAGCAAATCGCGGATGGCGCTTTGCCGAAGTTGGACATTCAGAACAACATCAATCCTCGTCAGTTAGTTAATCGAAATACGCAATAATCGGTTGTTATCCGAGTCATTCCTCCCTCCATTCCACTGTGCAAGTGGTTTGGAGGTTTATTGTTTAATGTTCATCTTTCCAGTGTTCATCTTTGCCCAACTCTTATAGAATGTTACTTGAAAGAAAAGCGGGACTCAATCAGAGTTTCTCAAACCCATTCAAAAATTCTTTAGCCTTATCAGGGTTCCTCATACTTCGTCCACGTTTTGTATCCATCAATGTTTTTTTCTGAAGTGTCAGAAGCATCAAACGTTTTGAAATAACTCGCAGAATATTTTAAGGGAGGTTTTTTTTCTGAAGGACTATGAATAATAAGATTAATATTGTAAATCTCACTCTTCCATTTTACGGATTTTGCAATTTCATTTATGTTCTCAATCGTTGAGAATTCCTTAATGTTACCTAGTATGGAATTTACCGATTCTTCGGTAGGAACATCTCTCATCTCAATGTTTATAGTTAGATTGGGTCTAGTGAATGTGTATTTGATGTTTTTGATTGTTGGGATTTCTTTTTTTAACTGTTTCGATAAGGAAACGGTTGATGATGTGCTTACTGAATGTGTAACACTACAACCTAAGTTAATAAGTACGATTAGCAAAATGATCATTTTAACCCGACAACCATTCATTAAATTAATCAATAAACACCTCTTCTCACTAATTTCTAGTCGGCGATAGCGGGGATCAAACGTTTCTGCCCGTGGGACTTGGATCCAGAGAGCTATTCAGTATGAAATTATTTATCCTAACCTGTATTGTTTATTATTCATGATCTCATCAACCACCTGATGGATTGCATCTACATTATTTTGACTTGTATCCAAGAGATGTTTCCCGTTGAGCCAGTTAGCCTCTTCTGGAAAAGTAACATAATCAATTACATTCCAAATAAGTGTCAATATTTTCCAACTCCCGCTTGCCCCGATAAGATATAGACTGTTCGGATAACAATTCCTTCTTTCCATTCATTATATGGAATATTGTACCACATTCATAACGGTCACTGTATTAACCGATTCAATAGACAAAGGCAGCCGGTCGCCGGCTGCCTTTCTATTCATTAATTCCGCCCGGTAACCGTACCGAACTAGCCGCGGATAACCTGTTAATGAGAGGACGTTACTTGAATGTCATCCACATTTGAAGGCTTCTGCAGCTTTAGAGTAAAGAAGGCAACCAGAATACCAAGCAAGGTAATCACGGCGGAGATTATGAACGCGATATGGATGGCATGATTCAGATCCGCTTGCGGCATATGCTCAAGGGTCGATCCCATACCAAGGCTGGCCGAGATGATAGCCATAATAACCGCCAGTCCAATGGCCCCTCCGATTTGCTGACCGGTCGAGATCAATGCAGAGGCAACGCCTTGCTCCTTCGGATTAATACCTGAGCTTCCCGCGATAAACATGGTCGTGAAGACCAGTGCCTGACCGATACCGATGATCACGGTTCCTGGTATGATCCCTAGAGCCGATCCGTTCTCGGACAAGCCTGTCAGCATCAGGAATCCTACGAACCCAAGTCCCATCCCCGTTACGATAGTACCTGCCACACCGACCTTGGTAAGCATTTTATTGATCAGCTTGGCACCAACGAAAGCACTCAGTGTCAGCGGCAGGAAGCTAAGCCCCGATTGTATAGCTGAATAATGCAGTATGCCTTGCGTATACAGTGTCAAAAAATAGTACAGCGAGCCGAACGAAGCCGAGAACAGGAATGCCGTAAGTGCGGCTCCTGTCAAATTGCGGTTACGGAACATGCGGAAGGAAATCAGCGGCTCCTGCGTTCGTTTCTCAATTGCTGCGAAAGTTAACAGCAGCACTAAACCGAGCAAGACAAACGGAAGTGTTGAGGCGCTATACCAGCCTTCTACCGGAGCTTGAATCAAATAGTAGACAACAAGCAGCAGTCCGACTGTTACCGAAAATGTTCCAGCAGCATCATAATGTTGGCTGCTAGTCGATACCTTGCTTTCCTTCAGCACGAAAGGTGCTAGAATAACGACGCCGAGCGCGATTGGCACATTCACCAGGAAGGTAGCTTCCCATCCAACATAGCTAGTGAGCACTCCACCAAGGAGTAGACCGAGCGACATGCCGACACCCCCCATGGAAGCCCATATGCCCATTGCCCGGTTACGCTCTGAACCCTCATTGAAATTCGACATGATGAGCGACAGAGTTGCTGGCGATAACAGTGCACCGCCTAAACCTTGAAGTCCCCTGGCAGCAATTAACATCAGTTGCGATTCGGCCAGTCCCCCAAGCAGCGATCCTAGTCCGAAAAGCCCCATCGCGATTATAAACATGCGCCTTCTCCCCAACAGGTCGGATAATCTCCCGCCTAGAAGCAGTAAGCCTCCGAAAGCGAGTGAATAAGCACTCACAACCCACTGCAGATGATTAGCCGAGAAACCAAGCGCATTACCTAAAGACGGCATAGCTACAAAAATGATTGTATAATCAAGCGCCATGACCAGCTGTGAGATCGCCAGGATAAATAACGCTAAGCCTTTGAAATTCGATCCGTTCATCTTTCATTCTCCTTCGCATGCAGACAAGTTAGTCTGTATTCTCTTGTATTTTTGACCAAACGGTCTATTTTGAGTAAAAAGGAATGAAGCTCCTTGTAAAGCTTCATTCTTGGTCCAGCACAGACAACGTAACTGCTGTAATCTGTTCGATAACGAGTGGGTCATCCGTCAATTTGGCTGCTTGCGTCAACCCATATCGCGCATGGTACAAATAACGTGCCAGTGCCAGCATATCCCGGTTCGCGCTGAATTCGCCCAGCTTCTGGCCGCGTACCAACGCATCATACAGTGCTTGTTCCAACCGGATTTTATCCTGCTCGAACAACTCCGCGATCTCCGGATCATGAGGAACTTGATCAATCGCACTGTAGAGAATAAAGCACTCCTTCCGGCGTTGCTCGTCTCGCAACGTATCCCCGATTACATGGAAGATATCGGTAATGGCTTTTTTTACAGGCGTAGTCTCCGCCAAATAGGCGACAACCGCGGAAGACTTCTCGTTCACATAGTGTTTGACAGCTTTCAAAAAAAGATCTCGTTTCGTGCCAAACGTATCATACAAGCTTTGACGGGCGATGCCCAAGCCTTCGAGTAGCAGCGGCAAGGAGGTGCCTTCATAGCCATAATGACCGAAGACCTCCATCGCTTTGTGCAGTACAAGATTTGTATCGAATTCCTTGCTTCTAGCCATAGGGATCTCCCCCTTTCTCCCCATCCATGCTACCCCTAATGGAACGTTCAGTCAAGAAAAGGAATGTAACGGTCATAAAGGCAGTTATGCTAACTGTATGCTCCAAGTTACTCAGAAAAACGTACTGCATCATTTACACTGCCGACCGATTCAATCGCAACAAGAGGGTTCCAGAAGTCACGGTAGCGCGTGATTAAACCGTCTTTCGTTTCCACAACACTAATGTACGTCTGGTTATATGGGTTACCCGTTTCCCGATGCTTGCCGGCCGACTTGAATTCTGCAATTACCAGCTCCGGGTCCACCGTCAGATGGAATTCAAGGTCAGTGAACACCACTTCGAAATGTTTTGGGAAATTCTGCATGTAATCATATAGTTCGACCTTGCCTACCTTCTTGTCCGGGAACCCCGCCGGTCCGTATGGGAATTCAAGCACGCCGTTCTCTTCCCACAGTTCTACCCATGCCTTAATATCTCCACCGGACAGATGCTTCAAGTGATTTCGGAATGTTTGATGTGCTCTTTCGCGTACCACTTCTTGTATTAATGTTTGATTTTGCATGTTCTTTTCCTCCATTTGATTCATTATTTTGACTAATCAGTCCGAAAAATCCAAAAATAAATCTATTCTCTGCGTCTCCTTAACACCTCTTTTTCCTCTCATTCATTCTAGACTGTTCGATCTGAAATCATACTATCATTTCCAGATCGATCAGTCAATAATTTTTTTTATTTAATTGCCTCCCTCCCCCACGCAATTCGAAAGCAATACACTTTCTTTTATATCCCACCTATCGGATTGAGAAGATTATATTGACTTTGTACCTTGGTACAGGGTTTATACTTGTATAGAAGGAGGACTAGAAATGAACTGGTTACTGTAAGCCAAGTAGCAAAAGCTTCAAATGTTCATATTGAAACAGTCAGATATTACGAAAGACGTGGACTTCTCATTAATCCGCCTCGATCCGAATCCGGTTACAGGATGTATTCTAACGAAGCAGTTGAAGACATTCGGTTTATTAAACGTGCACAGGATTTAGGATTTACCCTAGATGAAATTAAAACTCTTTTACATGTTCACAAGAACGAAGATTAATTTCCTATTGAGGAAATGCGCCAATTTGCCGCGGTAAAAATTCAAGAAATTGAAGAAAAAATCAATCAACTAAGTTATTTCAAATCTTTATTAGAGTTTGCTATTAGGAAAGAACCGGGTCTCTCACTTCCAAAGGAACAATGCCCTATTATCAAAAAATTATCTGAAGGAGGAAGTTAACTATGCCTAAGGTCGAAATTTTTATAGCCAAAACCTGCGGCATTCAAGCTGTTCCAGCTGTCGCGATAAACGGAAAGTTAATTTCGCTAGACTTATTGAAAAAATCGACGACCTCGGACTCTAACATCCATTCATCTCAAAATTGATACACAAAAAACCGTCAGGAGGAATCACTCCAGACGGTTTAAATTAGCTGCATGATTTGATCGTAATGAGACCGCCATTGCCTCCACTCCAGCCAGTATAAGGTCTGCACCGAACTTAAAGTGACGATCCTTATCGACGCAAGCAGCAATATTCGGGGCTGCTTCTACAAGCCAAGGATATTCTTGCTGCGGAAGTCCGCCATAGAATTCCAATAATTTAGCTCCCCACACTTGGCGTTCTTCTTCAGACCCTTGAAAGTAACTATCGCCCGTTAGAATCAACGATACGACTTGACTTAGCAGGTATTCAAAAGTTAAGAATGCTTCTTGAGGCCCGAATCCAGCATTGCGAAGGATGCCAAGCGAAGTCTCGAAGATTTTGAGCCTATTTATCGAAGGCACGGACCGTCTGGATAGCAAGAATTTGCCAGAGGGATGCGTAAGCAGCACTCGACGTAAGGCATAAAGTAACCCTCTAACCTGTTCCCGCCAATCCGTTTCCTTTACTGCCGAGGTATCGAAAGAAGTTAACAATTGTTCGGTCATAGCATCTAGAAGATCATCTTTGTTGTGAACATACCGATATATGGCCATGGGGGTTACGCCTAAATCGTGGGATAAACGCCGAAAACTTACCGCATCGATTCCTTCCGTATCAGCAACATGTAATGCCAGTCCTACGATGGCCTCTCGACTAAGGCGAACAGGGTCTTTCCGTTTATCAGTATCTTCAGGTATTTGATCATTGTTATTATTGAACACAGTTCAACGCTCCCGCAAGAAATAGTATAACCGTAGTATACAACAAGAAGGTTGACTAGTATACACCGTATACTTATAATGTCAGGTATACAGTGTATACCTGAGAGTGTGAGGAGTGAGCTCGTTATTGAATAGTCCATCTTCCAACCTTTTTAGAAGTAAAAACAAACGCAGATTTACTTTGCTTACGGTCGCATCAGTGATGGCACTATCCGCTTGCACAGGCTTTATCCTTTATCAACCATTAATGGTTGCTTCGGGATACGCCAGCAAGGAAATCTGCTCCGGGACCTTTGTCTCCAACCTTGATCCCCATCAAGTTTACTCCGACATGGTCAAGCCTGAAGGGGCAATTGGAATCATTAGTCGTTTGATTCACTTCACCGTTGACCGTGACAAGCATGAAGTTTCAACCACTATTGGGGGACTTTACAAAACCCAGGCCGTGTACAGCAAAGGCATTGGTTGCATGCTAGTTCATAAACCTGAAGATGCCAATCTAAGTACAACGCCTGCTTTTAATTCCCCAGTTGTCTCAACGAGTTCACAGGCCCCCGAGATTGCGGGAACTTCTGTGGTTGAGCCAACGAACGAACAACTTAGTGCAGCGCTCGACCGTGCTTTTGCAGAACGTGAGCAACCGCCCTATATACGCACTCAAGCGATTGTTGTGGTCAAAGACGGCAAGATCGTCGCCGAGCGGTATGCTACGGGCATAGGAGTGGATACTCCGTTATTGGGATTTTCCGTAACGAAATCAGTCACCAATGCACTTATTGGCATTCTGGTCCGCCAGGGAAAACTGAAAGTCGATCAAGCTGCACCGATTGCAACTTGGAATCATGAAAGAGATCCGCGCCAAACGATTACAATCGAAGAATTGTTACGGCAAACAAGCGGCCTCGCGCTTAAACAAACGAGTTCAGGCTTCGATCCCGCATCCAGAATGATCTTTCTCGAACGTGACATGGCGGGTTTTGTTGAGAGTGCAAAACAAGTTGCGACGCCTGGAAGTCAATGGGCTTACACTGACGGCAACTACATCCTTCTCTCGCGCATCATCAGAGACGTCGTTGGTGGTCGGGCCTCGGATGTAAGACAATTTTCACAGCGCGAACTGTTCGGACCGATTGGCATGGAACATGTAACACTTGAATTTGATGCGACCGGCACACCTAACGGTGCGATGTCTATGCTGGCATCCGCGCGTGATTGGGCTCGTTTTGGACTCTTGTACTTAAACGACGGCATGGCCGGTACTGAACGTATCCTTCCGGAAGGGTGGGTTCAATTCTCGTCTTCACAGACACTTGATACCGGCTATGGAGCAGGCTTTTGGATAAATGTTGCTGCGAATGGCAATGCACCGTATGGACTACCATGGGGAATGCCCCATGTACCGCATGATGCATTTTTCGCCATGGGCAATATGGGGCAGCATGTTGTAATCGTACCTTCACAGAACTTGGTCGTAGTGCGATTGGGCATGTCACATCATCCAGAAGGACTTATCGCCGGAGCCAACCGGCTCGTTGCCGAGGTGATCGCAGCGCTTAATGACGAGAATAGTTAATGAACCAGGTGAATCCGGTTCCGAATTAGTAGGAGTCTTTCTAAAGTAAGGTTTCTGCCCCGTCGATGTAAATCTCAGTGCCAGTAATATGACTGGACTGGTCGGAAGCAAGGAACATGACTAGATCAGCCACTTGCTCGGGCCGCCCTGGCCCGTGTTCAAGGGGTTCCGAACCTTCCGGATATTCGACCGGTATTCTGATTTTATCAGCCTCTTTAGTTCGCATTGTGTTCTCTCCGATATTTGTCTCAATTCGCCCCGGGCAAATGGCGTTGAGCCGGATCCGGTAACGGGTCAACTCCAGTGCGGCCATCTTGGTGAAGGCTACTTGCCCGGCTTTCGAGGAAGTATAGGCTGACATGCCGAAGCCAGAGAACTTACGGCTTCCATTAATCGAGCTCGTCACAATGATACAGCCTCCCTTCTCTTTCATATAAGGAACGGCGTACTTAACCGTTAAAAAAGTCCCCCTCAAGTTGACCCCCAACGTCTCGTCCCACGCCTCAGGCGTTAAGTCCTCGATCGGAGCGAGCGTGCCGTTGATTCCGGCATTGGCAAATACGATATCAATGCTGCCGAAGCGCTCTGATACGGCGCGAATGGCATGCTCCATTCTACCCGGATCGGAAACGTCAACGTCATAACACTCAACTTCCATGCCTATGCCGCGAATCTCTTCCTCGACGTCCTTAGTCCGCTCGTCCATTAGATCAAGCAGGCAGATGTTCGCTCCGGCGCGCGCAAGCTTCAACGCGGACGCCCGGCCGATTCCCGAGCCAGCTCCAGTCACCACCGCCGTTTTGCCGGCGAATGTTAGCCCCTTTTGGAGTGGAATGAAACAAGGGACAACCGCCTGCCGTGGCGATCTGTCCCTTGTTTGAACTAACGCTATTTATTTCATTTTTAGTTATTTCATTTTGTCGAGATTCGATTTCCAAATTTTTGTTTTTTCCGCCAGCACAGTCTCATAGCCGACCTTCGTGACATCCGCTTGCAGCTTTTTATAAACCGCTTCGAGCTCTTCGTCGGTTTTGGCAAACACCATTTTGGCATTAGCTTCGTACCATAATTGCTTGATTTGCTGCTCTTTGATCCCGATGTCAGACTTAGGGTCGAGCGACATGTTATTGAATTGATCGGCATTAAGCTTGGCAAAGGAACCGAAAAACTCGCTGGCGGCATTCCCCCAATTCACCGCGTTGGGATTTTGTGCATTTTTGAAATGTCCGATTTTATAGAACAACCAAGAGCCTTCCGGATTAAAAAGACCAAACTTTAAGTTTGCCTTTTCCTGTGGAGATATCGTTTTCGCTTTTTCGTTGTCAATCGGCGCCCCGTTCTCATCCACCTTGTCGTACAAAAGTCCCGGAGGACCGAAGGCATTGATACGCTGCCCGTCTTCCCCTGCCCACCAATCATAAAACTGGAATATTTGTTCCGGATTTTTGGCCTTTTTCGTGATCACATTCACATTCCAGCCCAGCGTTCCATACGTGTGCGGATTTACTGTTTTCGGATCAACGCCCTTGTTATATAGGAAAGGTATGAAATCATAGCCCGCATTAGGGTCCTTCGCTTGTAAAATGGCATTCGCGTTATTACCTTGACCTGTAATGTTTGAAAAACCGGTTACGGCAATCCGTCCCGTATTCAGCTTCTCTTGCACTTGTTCAAGCTTCTGCGTAAACATATCCTGCGTAACGAGTCCTTCTTTATAGAGCTTGTTCAAAAACTTATACGCATCCTTATAAGCAGAATCGTTAAAAATGGGTTCCAACGTACTGGTTTTCATGTTCGGGAAGGAGGGGACATCGCCAATGTTCCAAATCGTCCGGTTATCCCCGAAACCGGCATAAAGCAATTTATATAGCATGTTGATCCCACTTAGTGTCATGCCAGGTTCAAGGGGCACCACGTCCGGGTATTTCGCTTTAACTTGCTTCAAGTAATTGTACAAGTCGTCATACGTCTTCAACTCAGGCTTTCCGAGTTCTGCATATATCTTTCGATTCACGGTCCACCCGGTATTCGAATATTTATATTCATTCTGAGCGCTGTCAAACCAGTTCGGAATGACATAGATGTGGCCGTCTTCCGCCTTCAGCATATTGTAGGTCTGCGGATCCACCAGCTTCTGCAGGACAGGATATTTCTTGTAATAATCGTCAAGCGGGACTAACATGCCGTTTTTCTGCATCGTCGTATACTCCGATGAGCCTCGATCCAGCATAATGACATCCGGAAGATCGTTCGAAGCGACCATCGCTCCGAACTTCTGTTTGGCGTTACCGTTCGATCCGATTTCAATGAGATTCAGTTTTTTGTTCTCCTTCAGCCACTTCGTCGTTACGTCGTTGCCATAACCGATCGGCGATGCAAAATCATAGTTGGAGTAAAAGCTGTACGCAAGTGGCTGTTCCCCAAACTTCGCGACAGCTGCAGACGGGTTACTATCTGCCGCATCCGCAGAGGCGGCCGGTGCTTGAGCCGGTTCTTCCTTGCTGCATGCGGACAGTAGAAGACTTGAAGCGACAACCCCGGTAAGCAGTACGGCTAGCTTTCTTATCCCTATCATGGTTGATACCCCTTTCAGACCGTCATTGATATCATTTAAAGGCCATGCCTGTAAATGCGCTTATTCTTTGAGCGAACCGACCATAACGCCTTTCACGAAAAACTTTTGAACAAACGGATAAACCAGAATAATCGGCAGACTGACGACCATTAAAGCGGTCATTTGCAGCGATTTCGGTGTAATCGATCGGGTCACCATATCGCCAACGCTTCCGGATACGCCGCTAAGCTGGCTGATCATTTCCTGGGCGGAATTCGAATTGATCATGTTCATCAAGTAATTTTGAACCGGCAGCAGATTCGAATCGTTAATATAAATTCCGGATGCAAACCACTCGTTCCAGAAAAAGACGGCTTGCAAGAGCGACAAAGTGGCAATGACAGGACCCGATAGTCGTAGAACGATTCGAAAAAATAAACCATAATGACCGCAGCCGTCGAGCTTAGCCGATTCCTCCAGTTCCACCGGCAGCTCTTGGAAAAACGTGCGGAACACGATCATATTCCAAACGCTGATGGTCCAAGGGATGAACAACACCCCAAAATTATTGAAAAGACCGAGCTCGCGTAACCACAAATAGGTTGGAATCAAGCCGCCGGAAAAATACATCGTAAAGACGGCCATGATCATATAAAATTTGCGCCCCATCGTTTCTTTTCTGGATAGCCCGTAAGCCAGGAGCGCCGTGAAAAAGATTGAGGCAATCGTCCCGCAAATTGTCCGTAACGTTGAAATCCCTAAAGCTTTAAAAAAACGTGGATCGCTTAGAATCACGTGATAATTGTCCAGCGTCATGTCTCTCGGCCATAGGGTCAATCCGCCTAAGGAGGTATCCGTACCTGAATTCAGTGATACGACCAGTGCATTCCAGAAAGGGTATAGCGATAATAAAGAAAGTATAAATAACACGATGTATACGAATGTGTGGAGCAATCGATCTTCGAGAGTAAGCTTCATTTCTTTTCCTCCCATGCCGTGAATGCGATGTGCTTTACCAAAGCGACGAGCCTCCTGTTCTTCTGGCGAGTGAATTGGCGCCCCATAGGAGCAGCACATTGATAACCGCTTTAAACAGCCCCGCCGCAGTAGCGAACGAGTATCTCTGCTGGTTGACGCCGACATTGTAGACGTAGGTATCGATAACTTCAGAAACCTCGCGCAAAATGGTGTTTTTCCCGCCGTTCGTGATCGCCAAAATATCCTCAAACCCGGCATTCAACAAATTGCCGATATGCAGAATAAAAAAGATGATGATGACCGGAGCGATGCTTGGCAGTGTAACCAGATAAATTTGCTTGAATCTACTGGCTCCATCCATAGCAGCTGCTTCGTAAAGATGTGGATTCACACCGACGATGGCAGCCAAGTAAACGATGGAACTGAACCCGATTTCCTTCCACACGCCGGCTGAGATTAATATCGTGTAGAAGTACTGAGGAAGTGACAGCCAGTTAACCGGCTGATCAACGAGCTTCAGCTTCTGAAGCAGCAGATTTAGGCTCCCTCCGTCAACTGCAAGGATGGAGAATACAAGACCCGACACGATTACCCATGAGATGAAATGCGGAAGGTAGGTCAGGGTTTGCATGGTTTTCTTATAAACCGCATGCTTCACTTCATTTAGCATTAGGGCCAGAATAATCGGAGCTGGAAAGATGAAAATAAGCTTTAACAGCGCGATGACGATTGTATTTTTCATAATCATTAGGAAATCAGGGGATTGAAAAAATAGCTGAAACTGTTTAAACCCCACCCATGGACTGCCGGATACCCCTTGGAAGATGTCGTACTCTTTGAACGCTATGGATATTCCCCACATGGGAATATAGCTGAACAAGAAGATCAGCAGAATACCGGGCAAGATCATCGACTGAATTTGCCACTGGGCGGACAGTCTGCGCGACAGGGATTTCGACAAGGCCCTCTTCTCATTTGATTTTGCCATTTTTGCCGGTGCTATAGGATTCATGCCATTCACAACCTTTTCTTGATTGTTCTATCTTTAGCATATATGAATGACAACGCTTCCAATATGGGGCTGAGCAACGAAATATGATACATATTCAACGGTTTGAAGCTCTCAAACATGATTGGCTTTGCGGTATTCGCCCGGTGTCATATTGAAATGTTGCTTGAACTGCCGGTTAAAATATAAAATATTTTTATAGCCGATCCGATCCGCGATCTCATAAACCTTCCATCTTGGATCAAGCAGAAGCTCGCAGGCTTTCTGCATACGGACACGGACTAAGAAATCACTGAAATGTTCCCCTGTTTCTTCCTTAAACAACTGGCCCAAATAATTAGGAGAAAATCCGAAGTGGTCGGCTGTCATCTTAAGCGTAATTTTCGACTCAATCTGATCTTTTACATAAACGGTAATTAGATCAATGATTTTGCGGTTCTGTTTGGATGCCACCTGTTGCTCCCGCTCTTTCTCCTTATCGGCGGGAGGCAGCTGCGATTCCAGCGAATTCGCCAATTCAAGCAATGTTTCATGCAGTTCGTGATCATCCACCGGTTTCAGGAGGTAAGCGGCGGCGTTCAGCTTAATAGCCTGTTTGGCATAGCCAAAATCCTCATGACCGCTAATAAATACGATTTTTACATGCGGATGAAGCTCCTTCGCCTTCGTAGCCAGTTCAATCCCGCTCATAATGGGCATATGGATATCGGACAGCAGAATATCTATCGATTTTTCCCGCAAAACTTGTAGGGCTGCGAAACCGCTATTCACCGTCGCGGCAATTTCAAGTTTGTCATAGCGGTTGCGGATTCTTCGCGCAAGCCACTCCAAATCAACCGATTCGTCATCGACTAACATGATTTGATACGCCATCATAGGCTCTCCCTTCTAATAGTCTGCTACTTGATTGGGAAGACTGAGCTGGACTGTCGTTCCGATCCCGTGACGGCTGAAAATTTTCACTCCGTACTCCTCCCCATACTGCAGTTTAATCCGTTCGTTCACATTGCGGACACCATATCCGCCAGGTTCCTCTTTACGGTCGAAAGCCTGTTTCAGTTGATTCGCCGTCATTCCGACACCGTCGTCAATAATCTGAAGCACAATGCGGTTCCCTTCTCGCCTGCCGGTAATCCGGATATGGATCCGTTCCTCGAACCAGGCATGCTTGAAAACATTCTCTACAAAGGGCTGCACGAGCAGCTTAATCGTTAAGCAGCGCTGGATTTCGGGCTCAATATCATAAAATACGGTAAACCGATTGGCATACTTAATTGCTTGAATGTCCAAATAGCTTCGAACCTGATTGATCTCATTCTCAATTGTAATCATGATGTTCCCGTCATTGAGCGTCAGTCTGTAAAACTTGACAAGCCCCGATACCATCGCACTCAGCTTCTCGGTCTCGCCAATTTTCGCCAGGCTGTTGATAGACGATAACGTATTGTATAAGAAGTGCGGGTTGATTTGCGCTTGGAGTGCTTGAAGCTCCGCCTCTTTTTTTTCAATGCCTTGGACATACACCTTGCGGATCAATTCGTCAATATGTTGCGCCATTTGATTGAAAGCTTCGGAAATTTGGCCAAACTCATCGTTGCCTTTTACCGGAATACGTCTGGCAAAATTGCCGGACTGCATGGCGCGTGCAAACGAGACAATGCGAACCATTTTACGCCCAGAGTATCGGGCAACCAGAATAGCCATCCCCGCCATTACCATGAAGCTTAAAACACAGACAAACAACGTGATTGTTCGGATTTGACCGGCGTCTTGGTTCAAAACCGACATAGGAACTTTGACTTTAAGTGATAAATTTGTATCCGGTATTTGTTCGATCACGGTTAAATAACGGGTCTCATCCAGAGGTAATCCGCTCTCTTGATTAGTGAACAGTACCCGGCTTTCTCTCGTATCCTCCACTTCGATGATTGAGCCGCTGGTTAAGCCAGATGAAGTAAATGCCTGAAACAGCTCCTTCATCGGGACGGAAATCCGCAGAAAACCGATCTCCGTGTGGTAATCGGTAAATGATATCAGCTTCCGAAGCAAAGAAATGTTGCCCTGATTTTCATCAGTGCCTACTTGCCTCCACGTATTGTCCTCTCCATGAAGGACCAGCTCACCGTACCACTTTTCATTTTGCAGCCTGGACATCGAAAGAATCGCGATGCTTTTATCTTTAATTTCCGATGTTAAATCTCCATAGATCTCATTGATAAGGGGATTTTTAACGTAGACGATGATTCTTTGTTTTTGGGCAGTCATTCTGAGCGGTGTTTCCATGAGTGGCACAATGCTATGAATCATGACGTTATTCATCAGCGCAGCACCGCCGGTGACCTGCAAATCATGTTGATAAGCCGGACTACTGAATAGCGAATCCGATACAGCCTGTAAATCAGCCAGCTGGTAGTGGGTATTGTCACGGATTTGCCTTAAGGCCCAGCTCACATTGGATTGGACCAGTTCAGTTCTGGACATCACAGCCGTCCGGTAAGAGAAGTATCCGACGATGATATCAGTCAGCATAACTAGCAGCAGATATGGGATCATCATTTTATAAGAAAATGGGACATATTGTCCGTATCTGTATTTCAATTGAGGCCCCACCCGTCTGTACGTTGATTTCCCCTCAATAACGAAGAAGCCCCTTTGACCAGGGATCTGCCGAAGAACTTTAGCCATCGGATCATTTTGCCTAATCAAGGTGCTATATTAGCGTTTACAAGTAAACGTATAAATGCTAAACCGCTTTCTCTATGCTAGCATAAAAATAGAACGAAGACATTCGCCAAAAATATCGTTTCGATGGGCATTCCTACCAAAAGCTAAGATCGTTGGTGCGTAATCACGAACCCATCCGCCTTCCGTGATTTCAAAACTGTAATCAGCTGCTCCTGAAGGGAGGCTTGACATGTTACCTCGATAATATCCTCACTTTTACGGCTCGAAAAAACACCCGATGAATCGTGTCAATGATATGGGTTTGTGAATCCAGGTTTTCCAAAGGCAATGCTACGATATTCTGCGACGGCACGCCCAACTTCTCCATATCATGGATCGCCATCTCCACAAATGGTGAATGATCGAATGTGGCAAGTATATGGACGGTATTGTTATCGGTTTCGTCTCGGTGTCCCAAGTTTTCAGCCCTCACTCTCAGGAATCGTATTTGTTCAATATCGAATAAAGTATTGGATTCAGTTACCGATACATAAGCTTGATAAATTGCAAAGCCGTACATGGACGAACTGCCACAGCCTTATAGTAAATCACTATCCACCAAGCCAAAACAAATGTGCCAACAACTGTACTGCCGCCATATAATTGCCCTAAGCCAGGTGAGAAAACGGACCAGAGCATTCCCACCCAAGGATTTTCTTGTCAAGGGTGACAATGTCGAAAAAGCTAATATCTGATGGTGTGACAGGCGCATCTTCGATTTCAGACAGAAGATGATTTTTTTGATCTCAACTGCACAGCGGTAACTGTCCCAAATGCAGAATACATATACGGTCAAAGCTGCCGACCACCCTGATGTAACCCAAGGCGTGCGGGGATATACAGAATTGATCCCGAATACGGATATTTGCCCTTTGGAATAGCGAGGTTTTATGTTAGCTGACTGGAACCTCTGATGTGGCATAGCTTTGTTTCCCCCTGCATCTAGGTATTTTCATGAAATATATCCAAAGAATACCTCATTTATCCGGCAGTCTAGTTATGCTGCCTTTCGTTTTATACCTTCCCGCGGGCTGCCTGGACACTAGAATAACTGGAGTTTTTCCAGTTATTGCGGCGCGGCTAGTTGTGCAGCTTGTGCAGCTCAATGTTGTGCGTGCAGCTTGTGCAGCTCAATATACGGGCGCACCTCCTCACCAGCAAGTTAACGGAAATACGGTTCGTTATTTAGCCTCAAGAGGGAGCTTTGGTGGAGGATGCGGAAGTGTAAGACCTTATTTCGCGGTTGTTCCTTCAATTTCTGCGAAAAACCGCGTAATAACGAATCGTATTTCCTCTTCATTCGCAGAATAGGTGGTTCGTGGTGAAATAGCGTACTGTATTTCCTTTTCGCCGATGGATGTGCAACGTGGGAGCTTGTGTGGCGGAAATGGATGTAAAAAAAGAGCCAAGCCGTATAAACAGCTTAGCTCTTTCTTTACTGTGCCCGCCGCTTAAAGATAAAAGAATATCAAAAAAGGACAAGATCTTCCTGTCCTTAATTCTCACCCATTCTCCTCTATCTTGTTGAATATATGCTCCCTGTTAACAAACCTAAAAATGAACGATACTTGGTAAATTAGGGAGAAAAAATCGGGGTGCAATAAGGGTCAAGATATCACTCAATCGTTCTCCGATTCTGTCTTCGATTGGTTCATAAATTCGATATGCTTGAAGCCCCACCCGCACATATCGGTCAACACCGAGCTTAGCGTCATTCCATGATCGGATAACGAGTATTCGACCTTCGGCGGTATTTCTTGATAGACCCGGCGTACGATAAGTCCGTCCTGTTCCATCTCGCGCAGCTGGCCCGTAAGCATTCCTTGGGTAATGTGCGGGAGCAGACGGCGCAATTCCCCGAATCTTTTAGTCCCGTCATGCAGCAAAATAAACAGGATCAGCGGTTTCCACTTCCCCCCGATCGCGTGCAGCGTCGCTATAATTCCTTGTGTGCGTTGATTCGGTTCGCGTATACCGTCGTGCATGTTTCCCACCTCCACGTTACTGATAACGATTCTTCTAATGCCACTTTACCAGAGTATCCGGAAATCGAACAGTACGATCATTTACCGTACTTAGTACGGTTTTTCGTACTTTTTGACATATAAATCCCGCGGAAACTATAGTATGTTCGGCAGAACCTAGTACGAAAAAAGAGCGTACTTTGCAAGATGCTCTTTCTCCCTAATAATAGTGATTGCAGATCGCGATACTGCCAAAACCAAGTAAAGGATGATCGTTATGAACATTATGGTTATCGCCGCACACCCCAATTTAGTTCAGTCCAGAGCCAATAAGACCTTACTCCAAGAGCTTAATAAATACACGGATATTCACGTACGTGCCCTATATCAGGAATACCCCACTTGGCAGATCGATGTTGAAAAAGAGCAGCGGATGCTGCAGCAATTCGATCGGATTGTGCTCCAGTTCCCCTTTTATTGGTACAGTTGTCCACCTCTGCTTAAGAAGTGGTTTGACGACGTACTGACGTTTGGCTGGGCTTTTGGTCCCGGTGGAGAGAAGCTGCTCGGCAAAGAATTCATGATCGCCACTACGACCGGAGGAACGGAACCATGTTATAGGTCGGGCGGTGAGAACTTGTATACAATCAGCGAGCTCTTGCGTCCAATCGAAAGAACACTGACGAAATGCAACGGTACCTTTCTTCCGGCCTTCGTTATGTACGACGTTGTGCAAGCTACGGATATTGATTTGGCGCATGTAGCAGAAAAATACGCCGAATTCATAAAAGCACCCAGGGGAGCGCTCATCCATTGATTCCAATCCAAAGGGACAGTCTCGCAGAACTTCGAACTCTCTGCGAGGACTATCCCTATTGTGATTATGCCTACGGCTGGATGGGAAATCGAAATGGGTCTACTACCCTTAAAATAAATCCCACATCAGAGGTCGCTCTACTATGAAGGTACACATTAATCGGTAATGCCCAATCTTTCGAACTGTTCAGGCGGCGCATCATGCTGATTCATGATTCGGATCATATGTCCGATCATCCGCTTTTCAACTGCGGCATCCTGAATCGGCCGCTGTTGCCCCGGATCCGCCGCTAAGTCATACAACAAGGTTCCAAAGCGATGCGCGGGAATATACGAGGCCGCCGGAATTTTGAGAGTTCGAACCCCTTTCGTGAATGAAAACGGTTCTGCCAATTCCAGCTCTTGCAGCTCCTCTACACGAAATAATGAAGCCATATGCGCCGGCATTAACGTATAGTTGAACAACGGCGTATTATCCGGTCGTACCGGGGCGCGCATATAGACATATCTGCCATCCGTACAATTGACATGGCCGCCATGAATGCCGAATAATACCGCTTCACGCGAGCCCCCGTTTGCCTGAAGGGCTGTATGCAGGGGAACACCCAGC
Source organism: Bacillus sp. 3255 (assembly GCF_031456485.1). Classification (NCBI taxonomy): domain Bacteria; kingdom Bacillati; phylum Bacillota; class Bacilli; order Caryophanales; family Bacillaceae; genus Bacillus; species Bacillus sp. 3255. The sequence goes on along the minus strand of NZ_JAVDUS010000003.1, from coordinate 249,963 downwards.
ATATCCTTAGGTATTTCCACGCCAAAGAATTCCAATAATGTCGGCGCCAAATCAATCAACTGCGTTAAACCACCGCAGCGTTCGTTCTTCCTCTTGTCACGAGGGTCCCAAACGAAGAGCGGAGACCGGGCGATTTCATTATAAAAAGGCATGATATTCTTGGCCCACCAGTCGTGCTCCCCAAGCAAGAAACCATGATCGGTCGTGACGATTAGCATGGTGTCCTGCCACAGCCCGTATTCATCCATGATATCCAGCACCTTGCCTAAGTAGGCGTCGCACATACTGAGCAGCGCCGCATACTCGTATTTGCAGTGTTCGACTTCTTCCCTCGCTTCCTGAACAGGCTGATAGCCAGGCCAGTCAAAGTGCTTGCCCGAATAATCATGAGGATACAAGTCTTTATACCTCTCGGGAGAAAAGAACGGCTCATGCGGGTCGAAGGCTTCAATTTGCAGCACCCACCTGTCTGCGGTGTGATTCGCCCGAATGTACTCGATTCCTCTGGCAAAGGTCTCAGACTGTGGATGCAGCGATTCTTCCTTCATATATTTCCGGTTAATCCAATCCTGGCGAAACAGTTGGCTCCGGTATCCTTCGAAGCTCCCTACGTGCTCAGGAATCTCAGGATCTAAGACTTCCCCCTTCCACGGGTCGCCCTCCTGTCCGCGAACGAATTCCCAGGTGCTGTATTGGCTGTGGTAAGTGGCGCCTCCCGGTTCCCAATAATGATAATGGTCGCTAACCAAATGCGAGTAAACCTTTTGCGCTCTTAGCAGCGCAGGCATGGAATCGTCGAAGGGCTCCAATGGCCCCCAGCTTCGATGCAGGAAATTGTAACGGCCGGTAAGCATATCGCGCCTGGCTGGCATACAAGGCATACTCCCCACCCAATTATTATCGAACGTTACACTATGTGCGGCCAGGCGGCTAAAATTCGGGGCATGCGTCCAATCGCATCCATATGGGGGAAGCATATGGCGGTTCAGGGAATCAAACATCAGCACAATCGCTTTCAAAGCATCTGCGCCTCCTCGTTAAGTGATCGGTACCACCGTCTCACATCTTCCTCCAGCCTCCGGGCAATGTCCGGGAATTGCTCCGCCAGATTGACACGTTCGCCGCTGTCCTGCTCAAGATCGGATAAGTGCACAGGGTCGGCTGCCGTTCGGCTAAAGTCCAGCTTGCCGTTCAGCACTAGCTTCCACTTGCCTTCGCGAACCGCCAATTGATCTCCGTATTCCCAGAAGAGCTGCCGGTGAGGGCCAGGGACAGCACCTCGAAGAGTAGCGCACAGGCTGCTGCCGTCCAGGTCATAGTCTCCCGGGTCAGTTCCGGTCAGTTCCAGCATCGTGGGGAAAATATCCATCATGGCGCAGACTTCATCGTTCGATTGTCCTTTGCACGCTGCTAACCCCGCCGGATAGCTCAGGATCGCAGGTTCCCGAATGCCGCCTTCGAACAAACTGGCCTTATGGCCGCGGAATCGGCCTGCACTTCCCCCATAGTACAGGTCCTCGGTGCCATCGAGCCAGTTGCGGGCTTCCGTCGACGGACCGTTATCACTCGAGAAGAAGATGATCGTGTCATCGAAGACGCCTCGCCGCTTTAACGCCTCAACGATTTCACCTACCCCGTCATCAACGGCCGCAATCATGGCAGCCATAATTCTGCGGTCCGGAGGAAGATCCGGAAACCGGTCTATATACGCTTTGGGCGCATGCATGGGATAATGCGGCGCATTATAAGCAACATATAGGAAGTAGGGCTCCTGATCTGAAGCGTCATCGATGAAAGCCACTGTTTCCCTCGTAATCACTTCCGTCATGTACTGGCCATTCTCCCATACTTCCGTCTCATTCTGCCATAAATCGTGTACGGGGTTGACGCCGCTACTTTGCTCCCAATAGAAAATATGCGAATAATAATCGATACACCCTGCCCGAAAGCCATAAAATTGATCAAACCCATGAGCATTCGGCCCATACGCCGCAGATGCTCCCAAATGCCATTTACCGAATATAGCCGTTCGATAACCCTGCGTTTTCAAGGCAGCCGCTAACGTCTTCTGTTCAAGCGGAAGTCCCTTGGTCCCTCTTTTTCCTCCAAGAATATGGCTGATCCCCGCTCGCGCCGGATATTTGCCCGTCAACAGTGAGGCCCGCGAAGGCGAGCAGACCGGCGAATTGGAGTACCAATTCGTGAAGCGGATGCCTTCGCCGGCAAGCCGGTCGAGATGCGGCGTCTTCATGGCGTCGGAGCCGTAGCAGCTCAGATCGCCGTATCCCAAATCATCGCAATAGAAAATGATGACATTCGGTCGTTTCATGTTAAGTTCCTCCACTTATCCAAAGAGATGACAACGTATTTGATGTCCGTCTGCTAGATGTACAGCACGAACCGCCTCTGTCCTGCAAATTTCGTTCGCGTAAGGACACCTGTGCTGGAAGCTGCAGCCCGTGCTGGGGATATCCTTACCATTCGGATCGATGACTTCGAAGTCTTCCGACTGCTCTCTCCATGGATCGGGAGACGAATGCAGCAGCAGTTTCGTATACGGATGCCGGGGATGATGGATCAGCTCCTCAGAAGGTCCGCATTCCATCATTTGCCCTGCGTACATCACCATGATGCGATCCGCCATATATCTGGCGCTGCCTAGATTATGGGTAATCAGCATCAGCGCTAGATTCTCCTTCTCTTTCAAATCGAGCAGCAAATTCATAATATCGACGCCGATGGAAACGTCCAGCATCGATGTCGGCTCGTCAGCGACGATGACCTTGGGTGCAAGCCCCAGCACTTTGGCAATGACAACGCGCTGCTTCTGTCCGCCGGATAATTGATAGGGATACTTATCGATGAAGTCCTCCGCTGGCGTAAGACCGACCTTCTGCAGCAGCTCCAGTACACGCGGCCGAAGATCACCTTTCGCTATGCGCTGCACCTGCAGAGGACGGCCAATGATGTAGCCGATAGGATGATGCGGGTTCAGTGCGGCGAAAGGGTCCTGGAAGATCATCTGCACAAAGGTTGGCAGCTTCTCTCGCAGCTGCCTGCTTGCCTGCAAGGACTTCCCGTTATAGACAATATCCCCGGAAGTAGCTGGAATCAAATTAGTCAGCATGCGGGCAATCGTGCTCTTGCCGCTTCCGGATTCGCCGACTATCGCCAGCACCTCCCCCGCTTCCAGGCTAAAACTAACCTCATGCACCGCACGAAATTTCTTCTTGCGAAACATGGAGCGGGTACTGAACACTTTGCCGAGCTCATTCACGTGCAGCAGAGGCTTGCTCACGGGATAATCCCTCCTCGGAATATAGATGGCAGGCTATCTCCCCCTGTTCATCCTGTATGAATGCCGGCTGCTGGGTCTGACATTGGGGAACCGCTTGCGAACAGCGCGGATAGAAACGGCAACCCGCAGGCGGCCGGATCAAGTCTGGCGGGTTCCCGGGAATGCCGGCAAGCCTTTGTTTGGGACCGGACAGAGAAGGGAACGAGTTGAGCAGTCCCTGTGTATACGGGTGGCGGGGTCCTCGCAGGATCTGCTCCTTAGCCGTCACCTCCACCAGCTTGCCCGCATACATAATGCCGATCCGGTCACACATCTCCAGCATTAAAGGAAGATCATGCGTAATAAATAGGATGGAGAAGCCGAACTCCTTCTGAAGCTCCAGAATTTTACGTATAATGCCGTTCTGAACCACGACATCGAGCGCGGTTGTCGGCTCGTCCATGATCACCAGATTGGGTTTGAGCGCCATCGCCATGGCGATAACTACCCGTTGCCGCATCCCGCCAGACAATTCATGCGGGTAGCTGTCCAAGCGGTCAACCGGAAGATCGACGAGCCTCATTAGATGCGCAGCTCTCTGATAAGCTTCCTGCCCTGCAACCGGCTCATGTGCCAGTATCGCATCGACCAGCTGGTCGCGAATTTTGATCACCGGATTCAGATTGTTCATCGCACTCTGAAGAACAATGGATATCTTGGACCAGCGCAGCCGATCAAATTCCTCGTCGCTCAGCGCCGTCAGCTCCATGCCCGCCAATTGCACACTGCCTCCTGTAATTTGGGCCGGGTGGCGCAACAATCGGCATATGCCGAAGGCCGTCGTCGATTTTCCGCAGCCGGATTCCCCGGCAAGACCGAAAATCTCTCCTTGGCCAATGGAGAAGCTGACCTGATCGACCGCTTTGACGACACCCCGGGGCGAAGCGTATTCAATGCTTAGATGATGAACCCGCAACAAATCCGCCAAGACATTTCCTCCTTCGAATTCCTAAATTCCGGCAGCCTTCCTGTTCTACAAGGCCGCATTACCGCGGTTCGAACGATATTTCTCCAGAATGCCATTGCCAATCAAGATGAACCCGAAGCAGAAAAAGGCGATTGCCAGCCCTGGCGGAAGAATCCACCACCAGGCATGGAACAGCACGGCATTATTCGCATTCGCGAGCGCGAGAATGGTCCCCCAGCTTACATTCGTGGGATCGCCAAGCCCGAGAAAACTTAGTCCCGCTTCCGCTAACACAGCTTGCGTCGTCACGAGTACGAGATTCGCCAGGATCACCGGGACAATATTCGGCAGAATCTCGCGGAACATGATCTCTGAATCCCTCATGCCAACCATCCTAGCGGCTTCCACATACCCGCTTTGCCGCTCGCTCATCGTCTGACTGCGGATACTTCTACCCATGTAGAGCCAGCTTAACGAACCTATTATCAGTATTGTGCTGAGCGTCCCCATAGAAGGAAGGAAAGATGCTAGGATAATCATCAGAGCTAGCGTAGGGATAATCAGAAACAGGTCAACGATCCGCATCAGCGATTCCTCCACCCATCCTCCCTTGAAGCCGGATACAACGCCGACCGTTACACCGATCACCGTTGTAATTAATCCGGCAAGGATTCCGACCCAGAATGAGGTTCGCGTGCCGTAAATCATTTGGCTCAAAACATCCTGCCCGTAGCTGTCCGTACCCAACCAATGGCTGAATGACGGTGCCAGCCATGAATCGAAACCTATGAAATTTTTCGGGTACGGGGCGAACCAGGAGCCGAACACCGCAATAACGGTGAACAACAATAAAATAAGGAGACCCATCTTCCCTTTTGTTCCCGGAACGACGGACCAGCTTGCCTTCAGTAATTGTTTCATAGTTTGCATGTCAGCCTCCTAGACCGGTTAATTGAGCGCCACGCGGGGATCAATCAGCGGATAGACGAGATCGGCAATCAGATTGCAGACGATAACCGAAATGGCAATACACAAGAAGCTTCCCTGAATCAATGGATAGTCATGATTCAGAATCGCATTGAAGGTGACCAGTCCCACACCGGGATAGGAGAAGACGATCTCGGTCGTGATCGCCCCCCCAATGACGTGTCCAAGTGAGGTCATCAATCCGGTAAAGGAGGGAAGCAGCGCGTTGCGTGCGCCGTACATGTATTTCCTTCGTCTTGTGCGGAGCCCTTTGGCCTTGGCCAGCAGCATATAATCTTCAGACAGCACACGCATCAGATTGTTGCGCAGTACCAAAATATGTCCGGCAAGTGTAGCTATGATTAAGGTGAATACGGGCAAAAAGGCGTGATACAGGACCGATTTCCCTTTATCCCACACGGTGAAGCTGTCGAACGCAGGATCAACCGCCTGCCCCAGCGGGAACCAGCCCAGATAAAAGGAAAAGATCATAATAAAGATGATCGCTATCCAGAAGAAAGGAACTGAATTTAAGAAGAAGGCTGTAAATAATGTCGTGTTATCGAAGAGCGATCCCGCTTTCCACGCGCCACGGATGCCGATGAGCCAGCCGATCAGATAGCTGAACAGAGTTGCTGTGAGGACTGTACCGAATGTCCAAGGCAGCGCTTTCAGCATGACATCGGCAACAGGCGAAGGAAAATTGGCGTAGGAAACGCCGAGGTTGCCGTGCAGCAGCTGCCTCAAGTACTTCACATATTGGTACCAGAGGCTGGGGTTATCCAGCCCGAATTGTACCTTCAGTGCGTTAGCCACCTCCTGCGAGCCTAGTGCCTTATCCGACGCAAGGGCACTCGCAGGATCTCCCCCCATGAGGCGGGGGAGCAAGAAGTTTAGCGTTGCCGCAACGTATAACGTGATGAAGGCGAAGCCGATTCTTTTCAACAGATATACGGAATTGTAACGCATTTGGCACACCTCCTCTTCTCTTGGCTTGGTTATTTCTTCTTAATTTGCAGCAGTGAGAGTGCGGAGGTGACAGGCAGATCTTCGTTGTAATTCGTGAATTGGTCGATACGGTAAGGGATATGCCCGCCAACGTTATACATGACGGCTATCGGCGCTTTCTCCGCGATCCGGTTCTGAACCTGCAGGTACAGCTCTTTCCGTTTGCCGGTATCTGCGGAAGATGCTTCATCCAGCCATTTATCGACATCTGCATCGCGGAAACGCATGTAATTGAGGCCTGGTGTATTCATTTTGGTAGGCGCCGTCATTTTGCTATGGAATATCTCGAGCATGGCTTGCGGGTCCGGCGGTGTTTGAATACCGTTCTGCAGCAGCTCATAATCACCCGACATTAAGAGCTTCGTCAGCTCCGGCCAGGTCACCAGCTTCACTGTCGTTTCAATGCCGATGCTCTTCAGCCAGTCGGTGATCATGGCGCCCTCTTTATTCTGGGCCGGTGCATTGGCCGCCATATGATAGGTGAAGGAAAGCGGCTTACCGTCCTTTTCGTAAATGCCCTTGGCATTTTTCTTATATCCTGCGGATTCCAATTGCTTGATGGCATCATTGACGTTATAGGCATAGGCTGGATTGTCGACCAGTTTGGCGTCCGCAAACTCCCCAAAAACAGAGGATAAGAACCCTGGATTGGCCGGGAATACGCCGTTGGACTCGCCCTTCTCAATGAGCGATTTGCGGTCCAGCGCGAGTTGGATGGCCCGGCGCACAGTGGCATCCGTCAGCCCCGGTTTTTCGTTATTCATAATGACGGAGAACGTATTTAACCCCGGATATACCTGCAATTTGTTTACGGGATTCTCCAACAATTTCGGCACGCTTGGCATGGCAACGGTTCCGGTTGAGCCTTGCACGTCGCCTTTTTCCAAAGCTAGTGTTAGCGTGGAGGAGTTATTAAAACGATTAATGTACAATTGATCGATATTCGGGGCGCCAAGGAAATAATCGGCATTTTTATTCATCACTATAGCGCTTTCATTTATGCTTTTAAATTGGAACGGACCTGTGCCAATCGGGGTTTTGTTCAGGAATTGGGATGGATCTTCTTTCTCAAACTGTTGTTTCGGCACGATATAAACGGTCGTTAAATAGAAGGGTAAGGAAGGAAATTGCTTGTTCAGTTTAAATACGACGGTATCGCTGCCTTGTGCACTAACTTCTTGCAGCCTGCCCTCTCCCCACAGCTGGTAGCGGTCGAGCACTTTATTATTTTTCAAAGTATTGAAGGAATAGAGCACATCATCTACGGTAAAAGGCTTGCCATCCTGCCATTTGGCCTTCATATTCAGCTTGACGGTATAGGTTTTGTTCTCGTCTGACCAGACTCCTTCACCCGCGGCCAATCGGGGAACGAGCTTTCCTTTCACGGGATTAAAGTAGTACAGTGGATCAAACACGTAATCGAAGAACGGCTGCCAGTTGCCCGTGGCGAGAAACGGGTTAAAATTGGTGACTTGCTCCGGATTTACCGTTTCACCGAGATGATAAACCAATGGCTCGCCTTTCTTAGCCGCTTCAGAGGGCTTGGCTGCCTCCGTCACACCCGCGCTGGTTGGCGCTTGCGGCGTGGAATCGCTGCATCCGCTAAGCATACCTGCGAATAAGGCCAGCGTGGTGAACAAGACCGTAGACGTTTTTCTGGTACCCCGCTTCATTGTACTCTTCCTCCTTGAGAAAAGATGGTGTTGTAGACTCGAGCATCTACAACTCCGATCATAGTGACAAGACGCGATAAGCGTAAAGAGACCATTTCCGGACTTTGTAGCCTTCGCCTGAGATCCCTGTCCATCCAGGCTATGGACCTTTTCTGATATCGTTCACCTGCATGAGAAGTTAATAAATTTCGTTGGTATGCAGCTTCTTGGGAGCGTGAATGTCCCTGAATTCACCGGGCGTCATGCCTTCATGTTTCTTAAAAATGCGGTTAAAGCTCCGCTGATTGGCATAGCCAACGGCCGCTCCAATATCCTTCACCGTAAGGTCGCTCATCTTCAGCAGTTCCTTCGCCTTCTCCAATCGCAGGTAGATGACATAATCCATGAACGTGATGCTGATCTCCTGCCGGAACATGCGGCTGACATATGACGGGTCCAATTGCAATTGGTCAGCGATGCCTCCAAGCGAAACTTCCTTATCATAATTAATCTGTATGTAGTCAAGAATCTGCTTGGCAACCGTATCCGGTTCGCGCCTCTTCTCATCATGAAAGCGCCGACTGGTATGACGGATATACATCTTGGTAACCTTAACAACGTCGTCAACCGTTTCCATCCGCAGCAGTTTTTCCTGCAGCATGGCCAGCTCATTGTCGGCTTGAGGCGGCAGGCCAAGTTCTGTGGAACGCTGGAACACTTCGACGATCAACTGAAAGTAAGCATGTTGGATGAGCGGAAATGGCAAGCCCTCAGCACCTCGGGCCGCCTCGTCAAGCTTTTGCAATTCTTCTTCGAAGCTCTCCGAGGGCTCCTCGCGAAACAGCAAAAGAATCTCGCGTTTGTGTTCCGCCAGCTTGCGGATCAGCAGGTTGTCGCCTGGCTTCTTCTCCCGGACAAGCCAGCTTGCCGCAATTAGACCGTAGCCTTTAAACACCCTGCTCTCCAGTGCATCTACCGCTTCACGGTAAGACTCGCTGATATCGCCTGCCTGCTGTTTAAGTTCGCCGATGCCCGTACTCACGGTCAAATGTAAATATTCCCGGATCGCATCGCGAATCCGCTCAGCCGTCTCCAACGCTCCCTGGCCAAATGCTTCCGCCGTCATGCTCTCTTCCGGATTGCAGACCAGGATGATATCTCTGCTTTCCGTATGCAGCGGATAGCTTCTATAGAAATGGCCGCCCAGCTCACCCGCAAGCTTAGCGATAAAATATCGAATCAGGCTCTGGTCGAAACTCCCATACTGGTTCACATATGTATGATAATCATCGATGCGGATCACCATAACGAAAAATCCGCAGCGCGTCACAGGCAGTTGATAATAAATAAATTTGGCATAACGCTCCTCGTGGAGTTTAGACCGTTCATGGATTAATTGCTGAAGAAAGCTTTGCTGCAGCACCGGCCAATTATCTTTTAACTGGCCCTCCATTTCCGCACCATGCTCCTTCAACGAGATGAATGCCGAGAACAGCATGGCCAGTTCGCTCTGCTCCCGGACCGGAACCACAGATTTCCAATCGCCTTTCTTGTTATTAACCATTTGCACGAGGGAGTGAATTGGGCTGTAAATCCGGAGCGTTATATAAAAAGCGACCAGTACAGCCGCCAGCATGCTGAATGCCATGAGGATCAGCATGAAGCTCTGAATTTCTTTGCTGCTTTTGTATAACGAATAGGTTGGAATGAGGTCGACATATTTCCAACCTGTATACGGCGAAGATACCGCTGTAAATGAATACTCGCTGCCACGGAAAGGACCCGTAAAGGCCGATATATCGCTGCCCAGCTTCTTTTGAATAGCTGCGAATTCCTCGCTGGGCACTTCGAGCCCCGTGTTGCTGTTGAATGCCAGCGTAGCATCCGGGCTGACCATCCATATCTCTTCCCCTTGCCGCATGAGCCGGAAAGAAGGAATTTGAAACAGTGCTTGCTGATTCATATTGACAATAATGGCACCTTGTATAGGAGAGCTTGCCCATGGTGTGGTTCGAATGAATGTAACCTGCGTTTCGGATAAATTTTTATGCTCATCCGGATATTCACGGATTAACCATTTTCCTTCCGTACGGTTCATACTCCGGTAATAAGGGAGCCACGCCGAATCATCCATTTCCATCGACTTTACCGGTCCGATGAGCGAAGTCTGTACGGTATCGCTAGCCGCATAATACACATACATGGATTCAATATACGGTGAAGTTATGTATGAATCGAGCAAGTAACTTCGAATTTCGTCTGCATCGGATTGTGTGGGGCCCTCGGCCCCTGCTTCCAACGCTTCCGAGAATGCACGGTTCTGCGCCAACCTGACTGTGATCTGGTCCACATCGTTGAGGAGCGTATCCATGAGCCGGCGCGTCTGTTCCAGCATTTGAATACTGGACTGTTTAACCTCCGTCTTCACCACATTCTGGCTGTAGCGATTTGCGAAAAATCCCACGATCAGAACGGTGATCACCACCAGCAAGATGAGGAGAAACAAAATTCGAAAAAATAAACTTCGGAATTTGAAATTAGAAAAGGCCCCTTGGATAAGGTTTACCATTCGTCTCCCCCCTGTGCAATAAGTAGGGTAACACAGCGTCTCCTCTATACTTTCCATATGGGGCCTATAATTCCCTTTCGAGGGAACGTAACGCGGCTGTAACAGTTGTTTCATTTCGCCGTTAGTTCATTTCATGTAGCGATATTCCAGGAGATTTTTCAAATTTGAGATTTTCTGCTGCAGCTTCTCCCCGATATTGGTTTCCCTCACCAGCTTCCGCTCCAGTTCTTTGTCCACCAGCCTTTTTACAGACAATACGTCCGTTCCGTTACATAATACATCTTCTTTTGACTTAAATTTCTGATGGGCAACGAGCTGCATGCCAAAAGAATTATACAACAAGGTATATCCGGCGATGCCCGTTGTGGATTGATAGGCTTTGGAAAAACCGCCGTCAATGACAACCATTTTCCCATTTGCTTTAACGGGATTCTCTCCACGTATTTCTTTAACCGGCGTGTGGCCGTTAATGATATGACCATGATCCGGATTCATATCAAACTCCAGCAGGATTTTCCGGCAGATCTCTTCGTTCTCACGTAAATGATAATAAGGGTTCTTTCTCTCCTTATAGGCTTCTTTATCTTGAATAAAGTACCTTTCAAAGGTGGTCATTTCTCTCTTCCCAAAGAGCGAGGAATATTCCCCTGTCCAGATGTACCATACCATATCCGTAGCCAGATCATCCGTCTCTTCCGGATGCGCAAAGGCGTAACGTAAATAATATTCAAAAGCATCGAGCAGCTTACGGCCCGAATACGTCTCGTTTTCAATCTGCATTTCTTCCATATTACCTTCTTCATCCAAAGGAATACAGCCGTGGAATAATAAATTCCCGTTGTATTTTAGATAAAGGCTGCCCTTTTTCATAAAAAAATTCATATGTCTGGACAGCTTTTCGGAATGCTGAACGGAGAACAACAGCTTTTCCATCACCTGCTGTTCTTCCTCCAGCAATTGTTCAGGCTGCTGCGGATTTACAGTTGAGAAACAGGTGTTTTCCAGCGGATACGTTTTTCCGCCGATCTCGATTTCACTTTTGTCGTAATCGATTTGCTCAAGCAAAAGCCTTTCAGACATATTAAAGTAAGGGCGCCTCTTGATAATAGGGATTTCAAGCTTAAACTGGATCATGGCAATGGCTTGATGAATTTTGGTAATCTGCAGAATTTCCTGCTCCGAACCGTTATGGTCGGTCTGCAGCTTCGGTCTAAAGGCTGGATTGTCATTATAGTATTTCTCCGCCAAGTTCAGCAGCGGGCGAAGATTGATTCCATACACGTCTTCGATGATATTCAGATTGTCGTATCTGGCGCAGATCCGGATAATATTTGCAAGGCAGACCAGGGAACCCGCATAGGCGCCTATCCACAGGACATCATGGTTCCCCCACTGAATATCTACAGAATGGTAGTTGATCAGCGTGTCCATAATTTTATCGGGGTCCGGCCCCCGGTCATAGATATCTCCGACCACATGAAGATGGTCAACCACCAGTCGCTGGGTCGTATAAGCAAGGCCGATAATGAGCTTGTCCGCCTGGCCCAAGGAAATAATTTGCCGGTATATTTCCTCATAATAAGGGTCCTTATTGTTAGTCGAATCCGTCTTGTATAGAAGCTCTTCTACAATATAGACAAACTGCTCCGGCAGAGCAGTACGCAATTTCGAGCGCGTATATTTGGAAGAGGCATAAGAAATGAGCTTAAGCATTTGTTCAATCGTTTGTCTGTACCATAAGTTCAAGGCTTGTTTATTGCACAGGTCTCCTTTAACCATCTGTATTTTTTCTTCCGGGTAATAAACTAACGTCGTAAAATCATTGATTTCCTGATCCGTCCAAACCTCATAGAATAAGGCTTTGATTTTCTCTTTTACAGTACCCGATCCGTTCCTTAGCACATGCTGAAAAGCCTGAAACTCCCCATGCAAATCACTGACAAAATGTTCAGTTCCCTTGGGAAGATTGGAGATCGCTTCAAGGTTGATGATTTCTGTTATAACTTTTTCTTCCGTATCATATTTCTGGGCCAATAAATCTAGAAACTGTGCATCCAAAATAGATGTCCCCCTTCAAGGCAATAAGGTGATGTATAAGAGGTTTTTCAATGGGGCTAGTCGCGTACCTTTAGGCTTAGTGTAAACAGTAAAGGGAAAAACATAAGGTGTTCGAGGTAACTTTTGGTACTTTTATTAATAGCTATTATAACTGAAACTTCCCATGCTATCCTCCCATTACTTCAAAGAAAAAGGGAACAGCTGCCGGCCGCGGCGACTGCTCCCTGTTAATTTAAGTATCGTTCCCAGTTAGTTGAATCCCAAACCCCTCTAATGAATCTTCCGTTTCCTTTTTAAGCTCTAACATCATAATAATCAGACCATTCAATTCCTCCTGAATTTCCGCTGCTGCGGTAATCTGCTCCCTGGCCTATGATCTGTATCCCATGGTTACTTTTTGTAAAACTTGTTGACCGCAATAGAGCACCAATCATTTGGTTTTTTGGACTAGTCGTACTGATTATTACAATTATTACAGACGAATTTGGGGCAGACATTGGTATCTGGGTATATCCTACAAAATTAATACCATAATCTGTTTTCGAGTTACCTTTTGATATTTCACTAGTACCAATAGGTCAAATGTTAATTTTCCAATATTTTTCAACAACACCTTCCTCCCTTCGTGCATTACAATGCTAGACATAAATTTATAAAAATTCACCACCCTCCCAGTCATCTTGGTGGTTGAACTATCGTTCTGCTTTTAGATTTTTATCAAGAAACTCCTTTATCTTTTGCAGCATTCCCAGTGTGATCTGGTGATTAACTCTCGGATATTCAATCAATTGGAGATGATCAACTGATTTTCCCTCTGCTGATATAGCATTGATAAAATATAACTGACTATCGATAGGTACTGAAGTGTCATCCTGGCAATGAAGAAGCAATAATGGTTTTTCAAGATTCCTGTGAATATAGGAAAGCGGATCATGTTGTTGTAAAAGAGCTTTGGCACTAGCCTCTATTGGATTCAAACCATTTTTTTCACGAAATAGTTCTTCAAATTGAACCCAAGCACAGGAACCATTAATAACGATTGCGGATTGAACCTGCTGATGTTTAGCATAAGTTCCAGCAGTAATAAACCCGCCTGTTGAGTGGCCAACCACACTTATTGGACTATCACTGTTTTGTATAAGCTCTGAAACGATTTTCTCCGCTTCTTGTACACCTTGAAAAACGATGGGCCAGAAATTCGTTTGCAGCGTTTCTTCATCCAAATAATTAAGACTTCCACGCTCTCCATGGCAAGGTAGTTCAGGTATAATGACTCTATACCCCCAGTTAGATATTAATGTGGCAAAAAACTTGTAACTATCCATGGTTGATCCCCACCCGTGATACAGTACAATTTGGCCAATCTGTTCAGATGAAGGTTCAAGTATGATGCATGGTACTCCACAAAGTTCTCGATATTCACCAATCTGTTCCATTAAGTTATCTCCTATGCTTAATTTATCATTCAAACAAAAAAACTTATCATATATATGCCTTCTTTTTCCTTAACTCATTGTAACATTTAGCCGATTAAACTGCCTGTAACTATAATGTGTCTACTAACTCCAATCGCAAAAAGACGGTCCTAACGGACCGCCTTAAATCATCCAAACATTCCTTTCTTATGCGTGACTCTCCGTCTCTTGACTGGACAAGTGCAGTCGTCTTCGAGCTTCCTCGTACACATCAGTTGAAAGCGGGCCTTTCTCAACCATTCGTAGATTGTCGGCCAGATGAGAGGGATTCTTGGTGCCGACGATTGTGGTCGACATATCCGGATGGCTGAGTGTATAACGCAGCAGGAATCCTGTGCGGCTCTCCCCGACATCCAACAGATCGTCCAAGCCGGCGTTCTCCCATACGGCCCATCGATCTGGGAGCTCGCGCCCTCCGTTCGTTTCTCCCTTGCAGACTCCACCGCGAACAATGGTTCCCGCCCCTGCCTGGGCTGCTGCCGTAATGATCTGTTCATGGTCTCTATCCAGTGCGGAATAAGGAAGCTGGAAGGTGTCGAAAGCGCCGGACTCGATGTAGGTCGTAATATGAGGCATCGTAGAGGAGACGCCGATCCAGCGGACTTTGCCGGACGCTTGAATGTCTTGGAGAACCTCGATGAGCTGGCCATCCTCTGTCTGTTGCACCGTTGGATTATGAAGTTGAAGCAAGTCGATGTAATCCGTGTTCATTCGTTTCAAGCTCGTTTCAATATTGCTTAGCAGGTTTTCTCTCGTCCATACATGCGGTGTCTCAAAATGATCTCCGCAGTCGACCAGCGTACAGCCGCACTTTGTCGCCAAGAAGTATTCGCTTCTCCGATGGTTGATATAGCGTCCGATGTAGGATTCGCTAAGTCCATAGTCATAAGATGTATCGATAAAATTAATGCCTGCATCGAGGACGGCGTTTAGGATCCGCTCCGCATCTTCATCCATAAGCGGACGTCCGTTCCAAACCCGCGTTCCGCGTATTTCCATGGCGCCAAATCCAAGGCGGGTCACTTCAAGACCGGTTCGGCCTAACACTGCTTTTTGCATGATAATCTCCCTTCCCTATCACGTATTGATGGATGACTGCTGCTGAGAAGCGGCTGCTTCCATCAGACCTTTGATATAACCAACGCCATACAACCGCCCTAAAAGCTCATAGCCTGGATTCGAATTATCCTCCCCTTCCATTGTCGGGACATGGTCAGGTCTGGCGATGCCGTTATAGCCGACCTCATAATAAGTTTGCATGGCTTCCAGCATATTGGTTTTGCCGTCGTCGTGAAAAGTCTCCTCGAATTTCTCCGGTGTCCCTTGCACATCGCGGAAATGAACGAAAAAGATTTTATCATCAGCCGCGAAATGACGGATGACGGCGGGGATCGATTCACCTGCGGTTGCCAGCGTTCCTTGGCAAAGCGTGATGCCGCTGTATTCGCTCGGAACGAGATCAATCGCCCGACGCAAGCTATCTGCGCTTCGCAAAATGCGAGAGACTCCGCGAATCGGAGAAATCGGCGGATCGTCCGGGTGTAGCGCAAGCTTTACCTTTGCTTTTTCTGCTGTCGGAACTATTTTTTCCAAGTAATACTTCAAATTTTCCCACAGCTGCTCTTCCGAAACTTCGCCGGCTTCTGTCAGTGGAGCATTCTGCATCAGCGAATGATCATAGCTGGATACAAGCGCGCCGCCTCTTGTACGGGTTGTCGTTGAGGTACGGAACCAGTTGAACTGTGCCATAAAGTTATAACAAAGCACAGAAATCCCTAATTTACCCATGTTTGTAATCAATTGCCTCATCACTTCGATCTCTTCATCGCGACCTGGCAAGCCTAGTTTAATCTTGTTCGTCGGGGGCGCCGATTCAATGACAGCCAGCTCGATGCCGAAATTCTCGAATCTTTGCTTCATATGCAGGAGATTCATAAAATCCCAGGGCTTCCAGCCGTTTTCTTCCCGTGGAAGAGGACCAACCGCATAGTCGACGCCCATCTGTTTGGCTAAATGCCAAAGCCGGTTTGGATGAGAAGTGAAAAATTCAGCTAATTTCATGGCCGCCACGCCTCCTCTGCGATTCACTTATTTTTTACTGAGCTTGGCTTCGCTTTCCTTGCCCTTTGCTGTAATTTTCGCGAATGCTTCATCAAGCGTTTGTTTGCCGAACATAACATTTTCCATTTCCGAAGTGTACGTTTTGACGAAATCTTCCCATCCCGGAGGAGCCGGATAGAACGGCAGTGCTTTACCTAGAGCAGCGTCCAGAAGATCTTTTCCAATCGTGTCCGTTTTCTTCAAGTTCGGCATCAACTCTTGATAAATGCTTTCATTGATCGGAATGCCCCGGGTCGTACCGAGCACCTTGCCGGCTTCCTTATCGGTAATAAACCATTTGACGAACTGCTTCGCTTCCGCTTTATTTTTGGAAGAGGCGCTAATGCTCAAATAGATCGTAGACTGTGCCCAGCCGCCTCCTGACGGACCTATAGGATTGTTCACAACGGCAACTTTACCCGGCATCAACTGTTCAAGCACACTCACAGAGCCGACCGTCGCGCCTCTCGTCATGACGGTTCCGGATGCCATCGGATCGCCTTTCGGATCGTTTTCTTTAAATGCAGCCTGTATCTGCCCCTGAGGAACTACACCGTCTTTGCGGAACTGTTCATAGGTTTGCTGGAATTTATACCACAAGTCTTTATCCAGGTTAAATTTCGTTCCGTCGATCATAACAGGACCTTTGCCATAGGAAGTTTGATAAAATTGATACCACTCCCAGCCCGTAGAGCTGTCAGCAATTCCGAACTTATCCTTGGGCAATTTCGAGCGCGCTTCCTTCGCGAAGGCAAAGAAATCATCCCAGGACCAATCTTTGGATGGGAGTTTGATTCCTGCGGCTTCCAAATCCGTTTTGTTATAAGCAAATCCGGCCCCGTTATGACTAAGAGGGATGCCATAGAGTTTTCCGTTAATCTTCGAATTTTCAATAATTTTGGGATCCACAATCCCCTTTAAGTCCACATCCGTCAAGTCTTCAAGCAATCCCCGCTTCGCATAGTCCTGGATATAGGCAGCATCCATTTGAAGAACATCGGTCATGGACTTGGATGCAGCCAGTGTCGTTAATTTCGTCCAATATCCGTCCCAGGCCAAATACTCCGGCGTAAACTTGATGTTTGCATGTTGCTGTGAATACAGTTCCAGCGCTTTTAGCGTAGCTTGATGCCTGGCATCTGGCCCCCACCACATGATTTTGAGATTTGCTTGTTTAGCGGATTTAGGAGCATCCGTTGTCGCTGAAGTCCCCCCTTCACCTTGACCTGAAGTCGATTCTGAACTACAACCGGACATGAACATGAGTGCTGCAAGAGTAACCGCTGAGAACTGTAAACCCCATGTTTTCTTTATGAGCATACTTTCCTTTTCCCCTTTCAGATTCATTTTATGGTGTCTAACCTTTAATACCGGTTGTAGCAATACCTTCTACGAAATATTTCTGAGCGAGGAAGAAGACGATTACGGAAGGAAGGGTCGATAATAAGGACATGGCGAGAAGCTGCCCCCACTGAACTTCGAATTGATCGATGAACATTCTCAGCCCTAAACCGACTGTATATTTCTCGATCGAGCTCAAGTAGAGGACTTGCCCGAAGAAATCGTCCCAACTCCAAATAAATGTAAATATCGCGACTGTGATCAATGCAGGTTTAATTAAGGGGAATACGACTTTCAAAAAAATGCTGTATACCGAAGCTCCGTCGATTTTGGCGGCTTCATCCAACTCTCGGGGAATCCCTCGAATAAATTGAACAAGCAAAAAGACAAAGAACGCGCCTCCGCCAAAAAAATGCGGCAAAACCAAGGGAATATAACTGTCAACGAGTCCTAAATTGTTGTACATGATGTACTGCGGAACGATCGTAACCTGACCCGGCAGCATCATCGTGAGCAATAGGATGGAAAACCAAAAGTTTTGCAGCTTAAACTTCAGACGGCCGAATCCATAAGCCACCAATGCGCTTGTTATCACCGCACCGACTAAGTTCCAAAATTCCATGATCAACGTGTTGGCAAAAAAAGTGGAAAAGCTGTATTCAGCAGAAAAGTTCCAGCCTTTGCTGAAGTTTTCCCACATCGGCGTTTCCGGCCAGATTGTCGGTAAACTCATTTCTGAATTTTTTTCAATGAAGCTCCGAGCCACCAAATCACCGGATAAAGCATGAGAAGTGATATCGCCGTTAATACAACATGGTTACTGAAAGAGGAAAGCCTGGTTCTTGACATTTTCATTTGGCATGACCTCCCTCAGACTCATAGAACACCCAATATTTGGACATCAGGAAATTCAGTGCGGTCAGTGCAGCGATGATCACAAGCAAAATCCAGGCAAGCGAAGATGCATAACCCATTTGATAATTTTTAAAAGCTTTTTCGAACAGAAATAGCGCATACATATAGGTGGAGTTAGCAGGTCCGCCATTCGTGATGATGAACGCGGAAGTGAACATTTGGAACGATCCTATAATACCAAGAACCAGATTAAAGAACATGACAGGTGAAAGCATCGGAAGCGTAATATGGAAAAATTTTCGGAAAGACCCTGCGCCGTCAACAGATGCAGATTCATACAAATCTTGTGGAATTTGCTTCAAGCCGGCAAGAAAAATGACCATCGTCGAACCGAATTGCCAGGCATTCAGCAGTACAAGCGTATATAGTGAAGTGCTTGGATTGGATAGCCAGCCCACGCCTTCCATATGGAACCAGCCCAAAACGTGGTTCACATACCCTTTCATGTCAAACATATTTCTCCAAAGCACGGATACGGCAATACTGCCGCCGATTAGCGACGGGAAATAAATTGCGGTCCGATAGAGTTGAATCCCCCGCATACTTCTGTTCAGAAACATAGCTACCATCAATGAGCAAAACAGCTTCACGGGGACCGAAAACACGACGAATGTAAAGGTGACCCCTAACGATTTGCGAAACAGCTGATCCTTGAAAAATATTTCCTTGTAGTTGTCAAAGCCGACCCACACCGGGTCCTCAAGCAGCGAGTACTCCGTGAAAGAAAGATAAAAGGATCGTAAGATAGGCCAAACGGTTAATAGAAAAAATCCCAACAGCCATGGAGATATAAATAAATAACCGGCCAAATTTTGCTCGTTGGAGAGAAGGCTCCTTCTCCTAAGGCGGCTAAACGATAACGAACGTTTCGATACCGCTATTTCTTCCACATTCATTCTTCCACTCCTTTCATATTGTTCATTGCGACAGCGCTTACAAGACTGCTAGCGGTTGTCGTGTATTAACAAAATATCAAATGGAATTTTAGATGCACAGTAGACAATTTATTGATAATGTTTGTTTTCTTTCATTCACGAGAACCGCCTATGTAACTAGGTGCCTGTTGTTTGCAAGGATTCCCTGTAGTCGCTCGGCGACAATCCGACCTTTTTCTTGAAAATTTGACTGAAGTACCTGGAATCGTGATAGCCGACCTTTTCAGCTACCTCATAATTTTTTAACTCCGCTTGCTTGAGAAGCCTCTTCGCCTTCTTCATGCGAATCTCGGTCAAATGCTCAATAAATGTAATGCCCATATTCGTTTTGAAAAGCGTGCTTAAGTAAGCCGGCGTAATGAACACTTTTTCCGCCACATAATGAAGTGTCGCTCGGTCGTATTCGTCCTCCATGATTGTAAGCGCTTTCCGAATGAGCGTGCGATTCATACTTTCCGTTGACAAAGCGTGGATTTCGTTCACAAGGAGCTGAATATAGCAAGTGACATAAGCTTTAATTTCATCAATGGATGGCAAGTGCAAGACGGACATGATGTCCGGCTTCATGATCGTAAGCGTGCGCGCTGTTGCAGAAGATTTGACCCGATGCTCCAAGCCAATCAGCAATCTGATCGTTGCATCTCGAATATCATTAGGCTGCGAAAGTCCATGTATCAGAAAGGATTGATAAAAAGAGTCGATCGCAGAGCCGATATGCTGCATTTCTGCAGAATCGTTTATTAAATGAAACAATGCTTCTTCTTGAGCTTCAGGATATTCAATGGTGTTTTTAAATGGGGCGATAGAGTTATACAAGATCATCTGGCCGATGCCACGATAAAATTTATGCGTCAGGGAAATTGTAGCTTGAAGGTAAGAGGTATGCAGTTCTGCGAGGTGTTTGCACGGATTTCCGATGCCTGCCGTTGCGGTATGGAGACTTGCTCCCTTCATACAGCTATGTATGCTTTGGACTTTATCCAGATTGTCCCAAGAAAACAAAATGCCGATATGGCAGGCATCGTCCATAAAAACGATACAATTACACGTTATCCTATGTTCTATGAACGTTCGAAGCTGCTTGGCAGCCTCCCTTTTCGTCCATTGATCTTGAAATTCACCGGCAATATCGAATAAGGCCAGCGTTGGGTAAGAAAAATAAGGATTCATCCCCTTCTCCACGAATCGATTCCGGATAGATTCCGACTGCTCGGTCCGATTCCGAATGAGGTCGGACACAAGCCTGTCTCGAATGACCATATGCTCCGGGTCAACGGTTCTTCTATCCTTTTCGTATGTACTGATTAACGAATTCATCTCCTCGTTCTCCTCTCAGTCAGGACTGTAGGTTATGAAAAATGAGCAGTATCGTTATCCTGTGTACGCTTTGTGGAAATCCAAGCCACGAACCAGCTTTTCAACTAAAATCTCGACATCTCCCGATTTGATCAGATCCAGCAGTTCTTCGTGAGCGGATGGGATGAAGTATCCCGTATAATCTTGATTCGTGATCGAAATAAACCGCATGATTTTCGTTTTGATACCGTTCCAAATGTCTAGAAAGAGCGCGTTCCCGCTTCGTTCGTAGAAATAACCGTGAAAGGCCATATCCAATTCGACCAATCGGTAAGGATCGTTCTCGTCTACAGATTCTTTCATTCCATGTAAAATTTGTTCCAAATGAGCGATGTCTTTCGGAGTCAGGTTTTTCATCGTCTCCCGAAGCGCATGGCCTTCAATCAGCTGCCTTAGCTCATAAATATCGCGAATTTCTTTTAACGTGATTGGTGCTACCATAGAACCTTTGTTGGTCTTGCCGATGATCATACCTTCATGCTTCAATCGCTCGAGTGCCTCTCGGACCGGTGCTTGACTCACATCAAATGCTTTGGCAATTTCAAGTACGATCACCCGGTGACCTGGAGGGAGCTCCCCCTTCATAATTTGCTTTTTTAATGATAAATACACATGCTCGCTTAATGAAGTTGGATGTTGAGAGTAGTTTGCAAATTCCATTCGGTGAGGATTCCCCCTGTCCTATGTACCCAATAACGATTATCGATAATCGATTTATCCAGATCATACCGGAGATGAAGAGTGTTCGTCAACAAACAAAATCACTTAATCTTCGACAAACGGCAGTTTTAAAAAAATCAAACAAAATCATAATTTTACAGCATCGCCTTGTGCACGGTTCCGTTTGTAAGATTGACCATATCAGCCGCTTGCCCCCTAGCACTCTAACCATGGCTTTTGGAGGACTTATGAAACTTACAAACAAAGTGATCTTCATTACGGATGCCGACAGCGGCTCCGGCAAGGCTCTCCTCTATCGTCTGGCGGATGAAGGAGCGCACTTTATTCTCAACAGCGTCTCAGGAGGTACGAATCTCGAATCCGAATTGCAGCGTTGTCAGACCCGCGGTGTGCAAGTGGTTATCGTCAATGCGAACCTGCTCAGCAGTTCGGCCGTCGTCTCTGTTTTGGAAGACACGGCAAAACAGATCGGGCCGGTAGACATCCTGATCCACAACAATAGGACAGTGAAAACCTCTAGTGTGGAATTGTGCGAAGAGGATTGTTTCCTTGAGGTCCTGAATGCCAACGCCAAGTCAGCTTTTGTATGTGCGCAAGCGGTTGGCAAACAGATGATCGCCAAGCAGTCCGGGACGATGCTGTTCGTCGGCTCGATTCATGCAGAGAAGCCGACAGGCTCGTCCTTCTCCTTCAGCGTTTCACAAGGCGCCATAAAAATGCTAAGCCGGGAAGCATCGCTTGTCTTGGGTCGGCATGGCATCCATGTGAACTTCATTGAAATGGGGCCTGTCGCGGGTGATGATACCTTGTTTCAAAGCGATGTTTCTTCAATCTATGAAGACTACATGTATAAGGTACCGAGTAACGTCCTCGGCACTTATGATGATTTGGCGCAGCTGGTCTCCTTCCTGTGCTCGGACAACGCACGTCATATGAACGGAGCCGATATTCGCTTGGATGGAGGGTTCCTCATGCATTACATGGATCACAAAATGAAAAAGCCACCCGATTTGGAGGTCTGAGCAGCCATGAATTTATCGGGAAAAACGGCATTGGTTACCGGAGCCGGAACAGGCATTGGCAAAGGAATCGCTGTCGCGCTTGCCAAACGAGGAGCAAATGTCGCCATCCACTACAATTCAAGCGATACCGGCGCTAGAGAAACGCAACAGCAGATTGATGCATGCAGCGGACAATCTATGATTGTGCAAGCGAATATTGCGTATAAGCCTGAGATCGAACACATGGTCAATGTTGTTGGGAATCGTTTTGGCGGCATCGATATCCTGGTCAACAATGCGGCACTGCAGTTGAATGTTGATTTCTTCGCGTATATGGATGATCAGTTCGACCAGTTGATGCATATCAACTTGAAAGGTTACTTGCAATGTATCCAGGCCGTCGTCCCGCATATGAAAGCCAACGGTTTTGGACGAATCATCAACATTTCCTCTGTCCATGGCAAGAGGCCGACAGATTTCGATGTGATCTACTGCATGACCAAAGGCGGTATCCACATGTTAGGCAGAGAAAGCGCCATTGAGCTGGCGAAGTACGGAATAACAGTGAACACCATTGAACCGGGAGCTGTTGATGTAGGAAAACAGGGAAAGCTCAAACGCGGCGTAAACCGTAAAAAATTCCCTATGGGCCGTGTCGGTTTGCCATCGGATATAGCGAGTATGGCTTGCTACATAGCATCCGAAGAAAGCGAATTCATGACTGGCGCTTCCATTCGTTTGGATGGCGGCAGCATGCTGCTTTAGCTAGAGGTCCGATTGACGACCACATTCTATGAGTCAAAGGAGCATTCCTATGCCGAATCAAGAAACCTATGAAAATACGTTAGCCTATGTTAACACAAACGCCATCCCCTCGGAATTAAAAATTACCGATATCCGCTTTGCGGATATTGCCGGCGCGCCCATGCACTGCAGCCTCATCAAGGTCTATACCAACCAAGGGTTAGTCGGCTTTGGTGAAGTTCGCGACGGTGCAGACAAAACATTTGCCCTCATGCTTAAAAGCCGACTGCTGGGTGAAAACCCATGCATGATCGACAAACTGTTTCGACGAATCAAGCAGTTTGGCGGTCATGCCCGCCAAGGCGGCGGTGTCAGCGGACTGGAGATCGCACTCTGGGACTTAGCGGGCAAAGCTTATAACATCCCTATTTATCAAATGCTTGGCGGTAAATTCCGCGAGAAGATCCGCATGTACTGCGATACCGATGTGAACGGCAAAGACACGGGCACTGCAATGGGAGAAGCTTTGAAAAAAAGGATGGAAAAAGGATATACCTTCCTCAAAATGGATCTG
Organism: Bacillus sp. 3255; assembly: GCF_031456485.1. NCBI lineage: Bacteria > Bacillati > Bacillota > Bacilli > Caryophanales > Bacillaceae > Bacillus > Bacillus sp. 3255. The sequence continues at coordinate 226,344 of NZ_JAVDUS010000003.1, read as the reverse complement.
GGTATCAATCAAATTATTCATGAACCCGGCACCCTAAGCGCCCCTCTCGGCTTCCTGGAGGAAATGCGATCGCTCTCCAAGTCGTGGTACAACCGCAAACAATCAAACCATTCCGAACTGGAGCTCTGTAACCTTCGAAACCGGCATTACGATATTTATAATATCGCTCACCCGTTCACTGGCATTCACGTCACGGAAAAAGGCCTTGATATGCTCGAACAATATGTAGCCGATGTGCGTTCTGTAATTGGACACGAAGTACCGCTTGCTATCGATCATTTTGGCCATATCGGCATTGAGAACTGCATCAAGCTCGGACAGCGGATCGATAAGTTTAATCTCGCCTGGATGGAGGATATGCTTCCATGGTCATACACGGATCAATACAAACGATTGTCTCAATCGGTTGCTACTCCGCTCTGTACGGGTGAAGACATTTATTTGAAAGAAAACTTTAAACCGCTGCTCGAGTCGGGTGCCTTATCGGTTATTCATCCGGATGTGCTCACAACCGGCGGCATCCTGGAGACGAAAAAAATCGGCGATATGGCGCAAGAATACGGCGTAGCCATGGCTATTCATATGGCAGAAAGCCCCATCGCCTGCTTAGCGGCGGTTCACGTTGCGGCAGCGACGGAGAACTTCCTGGCGCTCGAATTCCATTCCTCCGATGTCGACTGGTGGGATGACATTATTATCAGCAAGCTGCCGAAGCCGCTCGTCCAGAACGGATTCATCGCCGTTCCCGATGCGCCGGGTCTCGGCATTGAAGAGCTGAACGATGAAGTCATCGCCGAGCATCTGCATCCGGAGATTCCTGGCCAGTGGGAACCCACCGATAAGTGGAACCATTATTGGTCGAATGACAGACTGTGGAGTTAACCAATTTTAAATAAGCGAGGTGCTTACTATGAAATTTGACAATGCGGAAGATATTGTACAATTGACGCCTCTGTGGCAAGGGGAACGGTTTCCTAATGGCCGGCCCAAAGTAGCTGCTAATATTTTACGGCGGATGCGCAAAATTACACTGGAGGAAGCTTGGGGACCCCTGTGGAACAGAGGCTATCAGTACCAATTTGAAGGGGATTTCAAGATCATCCATCCGAATCAAGTCATGGTCGGGCGTGCGGTGACAGCCGTCATGGTACCGAAACGTCCCGATCTGCATGAAACACTACTGAATTACGGCCATCAACAAGAAAACCGCAGAGGCTTCTTCAATCAGTGGGTCATCGACTCGCTGGAGGAGGATGACGTTGTTGTCGTCGATCTGTTTGACAAAATTTATCAAGGCACCTATGTGGGCGGCAACTTGTCTACCGCTATCTCTGCCCGCACGAAGCAAGGCGGAGCGATCATCTGGGGAGGCATTCGGGATAATCAGCAGGTCGTAGAGATTGAAAATATTAACGTGTTCTATCGGGGGAGCGATCCAACTGCAATTGCGGACGTAACGATGGTCGGCATGAACGTGCCTACGCGGATCGGCCGTGCCGTATGTCTCCCCGGCGATGTCGTGCTGGGAACACCCTCTGGCGTTATTTTCATCCCGCCTCACCTCGCTGAACTGACCGTCGTGAACGCAGAGAAATCGCAGGTTCGGGACATCTTCGGTTTTGTTCGTTTGAAGGAAGGCACCTACACGACAGCACAAATCGATGCCTCATGGAACGTATCCCTTTGGCAGGATTTCCTGAACTGGTTTCAGAACGATGAAGCTGCTTCGGAATATCGTCATCTGACTTGGGAGAAGGAGCTCGAGGAAGCCCGGAAATTGGAAGCGAACGGGCCTATTAATGACGTTCGATTGTAAGTATGGGATGGGGTCAGCGGATTTGTCCGGCTGACCTCTTTTTTATGGACAATAATGAAAAAGCCGAAATAAAAAATGCCGACAGTTGTTATACTCCTAAGTCCCAATCAATCCCCATTTATCATTCAATTATGGTAAGATGAACTTATCATCCGCTCTCAAAAAAAGAACCTTTCGAGGTGACTATGCTTCCACAAATCCTTCACTTTATCGCCCCGCCAATCCCATATTTCCTAGATTTCGGTAAAGCTTTCTATCAAGCCGGCGATCTCCATATTTCGCGGAATCAAATCGGTACCTTCGACTTAATCATTGTGACCAAGGGTACGATTTATATTGGAGAAGGTAAACATAACTGGACGGTGAAGCAGCAAGAGGCCATCATTCTCCGCCCGGATCTCAATCATTACGGTACAGCCCCTTGCATAGAAGAGACTGAAATTATTTGGATTCATTTTCACACCCATGGGGCCTGGGGAGAGTATACCGATATGAATGCCTGCCTGGATAATCAAGCCGAGTTAATCGATAATCATCGAACAACAGCATTCCTGAACCATGCAGAGGTCAACTCCATTTTCATTCCAAAATATATGAAGCTGACGCCCAAAGCGTTTGAGCTTGCGGCATATTTTTTCCAGCTGGAGGACGAGTCCCGTTCCTTGCGAAACTGGCGCAAGCAAAATGCATTCCAGCTCTTTATGCAGCATATTAGCCGGGAGCTTATCGCGACTACGGATATGACGGCTTTTCACCTGGCTGAGAAGGTTGAGCTGTTCATTCGCCAGAACTATATGAGGAAAATCACGAACGCTACGCTCCATGTGGAGCTGAACTATCACCCAAATTACTTGGCCAAATGCATGCTTAAGGTATTCGGGATGACACCGATAGACTTCTTGCTGCAGTACCGGATCGAGCAGGCCAAAAAGCTGCTCATCCAGACCGATTGGTCCATGACAAAGATCGCAGAGGAGTGCGGCTTCCAGCATGCCTCTTATTTCTCTTATTGTTTTTCAAATAAAGAAGGGATATCACCGCTTCATTTCCGAAAGAATTTTACGAGTCAAGCATAGAAAGAGCAGAAGTACAGACCGTTCGATGAACAGTCAACGACCTCAACAGGCAGCCCCTTTCACCTACGTACAGGCAGCCTTCACCCACACCATCATCTCGCCTGCTCCGCGGTTACCCCACGCATAATACGGAATGAACGTGGATATAACGCGGCTTTGCGCCCAAGCTTTATGAGGAACATATAAATGCACTCCCTCCGCTGGCACTTCCGTGCGCAGCGTTTCCACACGGATCGTCGATAAGCCGCCAAGTAGATACGGATCGTATTCAACCATAAACGCTGCCTCCCTGTCAATCTCCACCAAGTGGATATGACTGCCGTTATCCGCCTCCTCCAGGCAATAGATGAATGGACCCCGCTGCAGCGCCACTTTCCCGGCATTTTGGCGGACGAGCGGATGGCTATGCACCAACTGCACCTGCATGTCGAACAACAGCTCGACCCGATCGCCGGATTGCCATGACCGCGTCAAGAAAGCGTAGCCGTCCCGGACATCATCCGGCACGCATATCGTGCCGTTCAGCCGATATACCACGTCTTCACACCACACAGGAACTCGAAATGCCAGTGAAAAAGGAATCGCAGCACCGACACCATGTATGTTAAAGCTTACATTTCCGTTTATTGTGTACCTCGAGTCCTGACGCACCTTCACCTGATTGCCGTGAATGCGCACCTCCGCTTCGCCTCCGATATACAGATGAACATACAGCGTATCCCCTTTGGCCGTATATACATAATGATTTAGCGAGGCCAGAAGCCGCGCGATGTTCGGCGGGCAGCAGGAGCAGCCGAACCACTGCTGACGCTGGATATTGACATGCTTATACATCGGATTGACCTTATTTGCCTTTGGATACACCTCCAACGGATTCACATAGAAGAAATGCTTCCCGTCCATCGCCATGCCGCCGAGTACCGTATTGTACAACGCCCGCTCAAGAACGTCGGCGTACTCGCCCTTCGGCTCAATCTCCAGCATCCTCCGCGCAAAAAAGATCAGTCCGATCGACGCGCACGTCTCACCATACACCGTATCGTTCGGCAGGTCATAGTCGATCGTGAACGACTCTCCGTACGCCATCGCGCCGATCGCGCCAGTGATATACATCTGCTTGTGTACGATGTTCGCCCACAGTCTGCGGCACGCCTCCAATAGGCTTGCATCCCCTGTCACTCCAGCCACGTGCGCCATGGCCGTGCACATGTAGACCAACCTAACCGCATGACCGACTGCCGTGTCCTGTTCCCGAACCGGCAGGTGCGACTGACTGTATGTCAAGTCAAATGCCATGTTTAGCTCTTTGAAATGCACCTTGTTCTCGCGTTTCTCGAACTCTTGCGCAAAGAAGCTCGGCCGCCGCCCCCGTTCATCGAGGAAAAAGAGGCTCAGCCTCACATACTGCTCGTTGCCGGTCACCTCGTACAGCTTCATCAGCGCAAGCTCGATCTCCTGATGCCCGTCGTAGCCCTGCAGCTTGCCCGGTTCGCTCCCGAACACCGTACCCACATAATCGGCGTACCGGCAGCATACATCGAGCAGCTTGCGCTTCCCTGTTGCTTGGAAGTAAGCGACACCCGCTTCGATCAAGTGGCCTGCACAGTACAACTCGTGACATTCCGCCAGATTCGACCAGCGGTGCTCCGGTTCCTTGAGCGTAAAGTACGTGTTCAAGTACCCATCCGGTTGTTGGGCTTTGGCAAGCAGCTCTACTACATCGTCTGCAATGGCTTCCAAAGCCGGATCCGGCTGCACGCTGAGCATATAACCGACAGCCTCCAGCCATTTGTAGACGTCGCTGTCCTGGAACACCATACCGCCGAACGTCCCCTCTTCCTGCCCTGCCGCAATTCGGAAATTCCGAATTGCATGGCTTGGCTCGGCGTCCTCGATTATATTGTTGAGAGCCTCCCATTGATAGGGCAGCACAACCTCTTTCACCAACCGGATATAAGATGACCAGAAGCCGTCTTCAATCCGTACCTTCCCCGGTTCCAGTTGTATATCCTTCATTTGCTTTGACATTGCACAGCACCGCTTTCATTTGCATTTATTTCGTCGATCTGGCCGGCAGCCCATGAATCCGGACTAATTTTTCAATCCGGTCAATGTGATTCCCTCTACGAAATATTTTTGACCGATCAGGTAGAAAATGACGCCTGGAGCAAAGGACAGGCACGTGGCCGCCATCGTCATCGACCAATCCTGCTTTAATTGACCTTTAAAATTGGTAAGCCCCAAGGCTATGGTGTATTTATCGCTCGAATTAATGTAAATCATCTGTTGGAGCAAATCATTCCACAAGCCGATGAAAATAAACATGGCCACGACGATCATAGCGGGCTTGATTGCCGGCATAATTATGCTGAACAAAATGCGAAAGTACCCGGCGCCGTCTATCGTTGCCGCTTGGTCGAGTTCTCTCGGTATGGAGAGAATGAACTGCCGAATCAAAAAGATATTAAAAGCCCCGCCGCCGCAAAAATAGGGCAAAATCAACGGCAGATAGCTGTCTTGGAGCCCCAAGCCCCGTGTCCATCCAATGTACAGGGGAATGAGCGTAACCATGGCAGGTAGGAGCATAGAACCGACGCAAAGAATCCAGATCAATTGTTTACCCCTAAACCGCAGCCTCGCAAAGGCATATCCGCATAAGGTGGCTGTGAACGTGCCCCCCAAACAGGAAGGAACGATAATGATCATCGTATTCCACAAATATTTCCAAAATTCAAATAACTGCATTGTTTTTTCATAATTAGAAAATAACCATTGTTTCGGGAAGAGAGACGGCGGATATTGGTAGATCTCGGGATTTGTCATCAAAGACGTACGAAATATCCACCAGATCGGGAAGAGCACGATCAGGGCAAAACCAATAACGAATATGAGCGTAAGTGCATTGATCGTTCGTTCACTGCGTTTCTTGCTCTTAAAACTGGCATATGCAGCTTCGCTCATCTGTCGTCATCTCCTTCGGAAAAGATCCAGCGCTTCGACGCTTTGAACAAAACGGCAGTAAAAGCGGCCAGTATGGCAAAAATAATAAAGGTCGTTGCACAGGCATAGCCTAGCTTGTAATTGACGAAAGCCTGATCGTACATCAGGTAAGTCATGAATCGCGAAGAGTTGCCCGGACCCCCATTGGTCAGAGCAAGGGCTGGCGTAACGACTTGGAGATTGGCGATCAGGCTCATCAACAGGTTGTAAAAGATGATAGGCGTCATACAAGGCAAGGTGATATGCCGGAAGCGATTCCATCCGTTCGCGCCATCCATTTCAGCCGCTTCATGATAGACGCTCGGAACGTTCTGAAGCCCAGCCAAAAAAATAACGATTAAGTTCCCCGACAGCCAAACTGAAATTAACGAAAGAGATGGGACTACGTAATTGGAATCAGCGATAAAGAGAACTTTGTTCAACCCGATTTCGGAGAGGAGATAGTTGAAGAAACCAAAATTCGCCTCGTAAAGCCAGGACCAGCCTACATATATAGCGGCAGCAGGCAAAACAAAAGGCACATAGAAAACAGCTCTGAAAAACCCTCTTGCCGGAATTTTACGGTTTAGCAGCATAGCGATGAAAAGTGAATAGACCATGCTTCCGGCTACGGATAAAAATGCAAAATAGAGCGTTGCTAGAATGGAATCTTTAATATAGGGGTCGGTGGTAAAGAGCGTGATATAATTGCTGAAGCCGACGAATTCAGGCGTTTTTAGCCCCGTCCAATTCGTCATACTAATTGCCAACACGCCAAGAAGAGGCAGATACGTAAGGAAGATCAGTCCAAGTATTGCCGGAATCAAACATATATAAGCAATGCCTGCCTCATTTGAATACAAGCGGGAACGGCGTTGCTGAGGTTTATGAATGGTTTCCATATCTTGCTCCCCACCTCATATTTGAAGGATGACCGCCGCTTGCTGGTTCTTGGCGGCCATCCCTCCTACACGTTATTTTTTGCCTTTATTGGCTGCTTTCAAAGCTTCGAGATTCTTTGTAATAGCATCTTTGGCGGTAGTTTTTCCGGTCCAAACATCCCCCAATGTTGATGCCAGTAAAGTGTTAAAGTCCGTCGTATGATTCGTATAGAACCAAGCAGCTGGCCTCGCGGCTGAGGATTGTGCATAATCGACTACAGCAGATTTGTATTCGTTATATGGAGGGAAGTTCGGATTATCGACCCATTTATGTGTAAGCGCTTCATCCGTATACCACTTCTTCAGCGTTGGCATCCAAATGCCCGATGAGATGAGTCCCCAATTGTTTTCTTCGGCAGTGTACCATTTAAGCCATTCCATAGCTTCTTTCGGATGCTTGGTTTGGGAGAAGACGACATTGGCACCGCCCGTGTTGAGGGTAACTTTTTCCTTAAAATAAGGTAATACGGCTACGCCATATTTCAGTCCTGCATCCTTGGCCGCATTCAAGCTGGTTCCTACGTTCCACGCGCCGTTCGTGGCCATGGCGACCTTTCCTGCGATTATGGTACGCTGAATGCCATCATCGGTCTGCCCGACGGACAATGGAGCGACATGATCTTTCAAGTACAGATCCGCAACCTTCTGAATCGCTTCGATACTGGCGTCTTCCCCGATTCTCACCGCTGTACCGTCATTGGAATAGAAACCGCCGCCATTGCTGAGCGCCCATACTTCCAGCTGCCAGGCCAGATTTTCAACGGATGCGCCATACTGTACGATACTCTGCGGTTTGAAGCCGGCCTCGTCGGGATGTTTGCCATTCGAGTCGACCGTCAGCTTCTTGGCCGTTGCTACGAATTCGTCCCATGTCCATGCTCTATCCAATGCGGATGGAGGATAAGGTACCTTCGCTTTATCGAACATGTCTTTGTTGTAATAAAGGAGAAGAATTTCATTGGCAGCCGCATAGGCAACAGTTTTGCCTTGATATTTGTAGGCTAGACTGTCCAGTGGTTTACTTTCACTTCCCGTGTACATGCTGCTTACATCATTCAGCATGCCGTCGGAGGACCACTGAATGACGCCATCCTCCTTTAATATCCCCGTATCCGGCAATTGACCTGCCGTTGCCATGGCATTCAGTTTGGTCATGTAGTTTTCCCAAGGAATCGCTTGCACTTTGACTTCGATTCTGTTTTGAGAAGCATTGAACTTGTTCGCCGCTTCCTGGGTTTTATTTCCTTCTTCCTCGCTTCCCCACATCGAATAAGTTATCTTAACCTTCTCCGTGGAAGGAGACACCGTCGTCGTCACCGTTGGTTGGGAAGTCGCTTCTCCAGTTGGCGATGCGTTCGGTTTGTTATTTTTCGTGGAGCATCCAGCCACCATGGCTAAGATCAAGACCATAGATACGTTAAACATGAATCCTTTTTTCATCGTCTTCACATTAACCCCTCCATCATTTATCAGTCATCGTCATTCCTCGATTTCTCCCGCGTTGGCGGGGATATTTCGTTTGTCCGGATTTGAGCCTCATTTTCAGAGTTTTTTTAAATGGATTCTTTCTTGTAAGCGCTACAAATTCATTATAGATAAACGTTCCAAGTTTGACGACAAAGGATCTCAACCTCTTTTTTAGAAATCTCAACCATTCAAATAAATCTTCGGCTGGATCAAAACCGTGGTTTTCAAATCTATTGCGAATATTTAAAGATCCATCCTACCAAGGATGGATCTTTCTTACGGTAATCAATAAATATGTTTATAGACTTCTCTTTTGAGTAAGGCATATAATACACTTTATGAGTTAGTAGTTGAAAGGATGTGTCATTCACTTGATCTCATCAAGCAGTTCCATACATCAAATTCCCTATTATAAGAACTATTGGATATCCCGAATGTTATCTTCAATTGCCTTCCAGATGCTTTCTGTAGCCATCGGTTGGCAAATGTATGAATTGACCCACGACGCCTTCAATCTCGGTCTTGTTGGCCTAGCCCAATTTCTCCCGATGGTACTACTTACTCTGGTCGTTGGGCATTTCGCAGACCGCTACGACCGGCGATTTATAGTCTTTCTATGCCAGATCGTAGAAGCCGGTATGGCCTTATTACTTTTGTTAGGTAGTCTTACGGACTCGTTAGGTCAGCATCATATCCTGCTGATGGCTGCCGTTCTAGGAGCCTGCCGTGCATTCGAAGGGCCTTCCTCCTCAGCACTGTTGCCTCAATTAGTACCAAAAGAATTCCTTCAACAGGCGATATCCTGGAATACCTCGGTCGGTCAATTATCCCAGATCCTTGGCCCCTCCATGGGGGGATTACTATATTGGGCAGGCTCTATTTTCGTTTATACAGCTGCTTCTCTTGCCCTTTTAACCGCCGGTATCCTAACCTTCTTCATCCGTTCAAGACCTATAGTCCGCAAATCTGAACCGGTTACCCTGCGTTCCTTGTTCTCCGGCATAATGTTTGTTTACCGCAAACCGGTCATTCTAGGGACGATATCACTTGACCTTTTTGCTGTACTGTTGGGAGGCGCCACCGCTCTGCTGCCGATTTTTGCCCAGGATATCCTTCATACGGGACCATGGGGGTTAGGATTAATGCGAACCTCGCCGGCTATCGGTGCCTTGATAATGTCAATAGTATTGGTTTATTATCCGCTCAAGAAAGCTGTTGGTTACATACTGTTTGCAGCCCTTGCCGTCTTTGGATTGGCAACTATGCTTTTCGCCGTATCGACCCATTTATTCGTTTCCCTTGTGGCTCTATTCCTCATTGGTGCTTCAGATGTGATTAGCGTCATCATCAGGTCTTCCCTCGTGCAATTGCAAACGCCTGATGAGATGCGGGGGCGGGTCAATGCCGTTAACTCCCTCTTTATCGGGACTTCCAATCAGTTGGGTGAGTTTGAGTCGGGTACATTAGCCGGATTTATTGGAGCGGTACCGGCAGCCTTCATCGGTGGTTTGGGTACGCTTGCAATTGCGGGGCTCTGGATGTTCCTGTTCCCATCCCTTCGCAAAATGCGGACACTATCCGAACAGTCGTAAGTCCTTCGCTCAATCATTTACATCAGGATATATAGATAAAACCACTCCCGGCAATGGAGTGGTTTCTTTTGTTTGAACTTCGTGTTCACTTCAATACTAAAGTAATCACTGCGCACGATGTGATAGTCGGTACGATCCATATACTCCTGGTCCTTGAAAAATCTATTTTACAGCGTTTGTTGTGAAGCTAAAGCTGGCCTCTTGACTAAGAAAAAATAGGAGATGACAGCCAAAATACTTGTCGTGAAAATCGTGACTCCGAAAGGCAATGCCGAGTTTTCTCCTGCTATTCCTACAAGAGGAGAAGTGACCGCCCCTAATGCAAATTGCAAAGTGCCTAGTACGGCGGCAGCACTCCCTGCAATATGCCCTTGTGACTCCATAGCCAACGTAAATGAAATTGGGCCGATAATTCCAATAGATGCTGCGAACAAGAAGATCGAAATAAACAAAAGAAAGAAGGATCCATGAGATAAGATAACAACCAGGATGGCCGCGGTAGTGATAAAAGCTAAATGCAACCCGATCCGAAATATAAGGTGTTCATTCATTCTTCCCGCCAGCCGTTTGACGAACTGTGATCCTAAAATAATACCTAAACCATTTAAGGCAAACAGAACCGAAAACAGCCCAGGTGAGATGCCATACATATTTTGATAAATAAATGGAGTACCGGCAACATATGCGAACACACCAGAGAACAAAATACCGTTGACGAGGGCATACCCCATAAAGTTTCGATCCCTAAGTAAGGAGCCATAGTTCCTTAACACTTCCATAAAATTGCCTGGAACACGCTGCTCTATAGGTAGGCTTTCTTTAATCCCCCACAGGGTCATAGCGGTAAGAAAAAGCCCTAGAAATCCTAAAAAGATAAACACACCGATCCATGAAGTGAACGAACTGACCGCGCTTCCGGCAGTAGGGGAAATTAATGGAGCAACATTACTAATCATCGTCAGCATGGCAATGAATTTAACCATTTCCACTCCACTGTACCGGTCACGAACAATCGCACGGGAAATGACAAGTCCTGCGGAGGCGACAAATCCCTGTAAGAAGCGCAAGATAATAAAAATACCGATGTTAGGTGAAAAGGCACACGCCGTGGAAGCCAGTAAGTAGAGAAACATGGAAACTAACAAAGGCTTTCGTCTGCCATAAACATCGCTTAAAGGGCCTGTAACAAGCTGGCCTAAACCTAACCCTAATAAGCTGGCAGTTAAGCTGGTTTGGATCATAGATGCGTTCGTGCCGAAATAATTCATCAGTTGCGGAAGTGATGACAGGTACATATCGACCGTAAATGGCCCTAGTGCAGAAAAGGCGGATAACATCAAAGCAAATAAGAAAGGATGGTTATTAGTCTTTACATTCATATTGAAAGCTCCTCAATCTAATATAATTATTTTCAATTTCTCCTCTAACGTCATGGCAGTTCAGGGGCGTGAGCACACGTAGGTTAATCAATTAGATTTGTTTAATCAACTATCGTCTATTATTATATAAGGGAAGCTTTTATTTTCAATGGTTAAAGAAACGCAATTTGTCGATAACTCAACATGCTGTTTGAAAATGTTAATTATCTAGGAATTTAGCAAGTCAAGGAGCCCCTTCTTTTCGAATAAGGCTATTGATGAGCGAAGATGTCTTTCAATTTTATCGCCATTCAATTCGTAGTATAAAAAAAATCCGCTTGGTAAGCGGATTTGAATGTTATTCATTCTCCATCGTACTGATGTCGATCACGAATCGATAGCGTACGTCTGAAGCTAATACGCGCTCCCACGCTTCATCAATTTGATTAGCAGCAATAACCTCGATGTCAGGAGCAATATGGTGTTCGGCGCAGAAGTCAAGCATTTCCTGCGTTTCTCGAATTCCGCCGATCATGGAGCCCGCAAAGGACCGACGATGAGGGATAAGTGAAAATACCTGAACTGGCAACGGTTCCGCTGGCGCACCCACATTGACCAATGTACCGTCTAACGCTAATAGCGAAAGGTAGGCATTTATATCGATCTGAGCGCTCACAGTATTCACAATGAGGTCGAAATAACCAGCCAATTTCTTAAATGTCTCGGGATCACTCGTGGCATAATAATGGTCCGCACCTAACCGCAAACCGTCTTCTTTCTTCTTCAATGACTGGGATAAAACCGTAACCTCCGCCCCCATGGCATGCGCGAGTTTCACAGCCATATGTCCAAGCCCGCCAAGTCCGACAACCGCTACTTTCTTGCCAGGAGCGGCCCCCCAATGGCGGAGCGGCGAGTATGTTGTGATGCCGGCACACAGTAAAGGAGCCGCGGCATCAAGCTCCATGCCGTCAGGAATTCTAACCACGAACTCTTCAGTTACGACAATATGGGTGGAATAACCCCCCTGCGTGTATTGCCCATACCGGTCGATAGCTGCGTAAGTGCCCGTATTGCCGCTAAGACAATACTGCTCCTCTCCTTTATGGCAATTCACGCACTCTCCGCAGGAGTCAACCATGCAGCCTACCCCCACTCGATCCCCAACGGCATACTTGGTGACTTCCGAACCGACCTGGGTGACGATTCCGGCAATCTCGTGGCCAGGAACAAGCGGATACTTCACCGGTCCCCAATCGCCGCGAGCTGTATGTATATCCGAGTGGCAAATACCGGCGTACTTTATCTCAATGAGAACATCATGCGGCTGGAGATTCCTTCGTTCTATCGTAGTGAGTTTGAAGGGACCTTCCGGACTAAATGTTGCGCGTGCATGAACAGAAATCATGATCTAACCTCCTATCAAAACTAGATTTACATATCGACAATTTTTTTGTTCATGCTGCGGTTAGTCTTGCTGCGCATGTGCTTGAATGAATAGCTGTTGCTGCTGTGCGTTGTTTTGTGCAGCCACTGCAAGCGTATCATCCGATTGCTGCTGCGCGAATTGAATCAGTTCGTTGCACTCTTGGATCACCTGACTCCAGTTGCTTTTGGAGCAAGCATTTTGAATTTCCTGACACTGTTGCTGCCAGTTTCCCGCTGTTACCATATTGGCTTCCTCCTCTGTATTTATTAACCATATTCATAGGTTTGGCTATTTTAACCAAAACATAGGATAAGCTATGCTGGCTCCTTTTATGCGTATCATGTTGATGTTGGGGCGAAAACATTAAATATCAAGTTTACGCGCAGCCATCCATTTCACGATTTCAGGGTCGTTATGGGAAAAGAACAAGCTTTTTCCTGTATCTAAGGCAGCTATTTTTTCCATATCCTCTTGGCTTAATTCAAAGTCGAAGATATTGAAGTTTTCAATGATTCTTGCCTTCCGTACCGACTTGGGAATCACAACTACGCCTCGTTGAGTCAACCAATGTAATACTACTTGAGCAACGGATTTCCTATACTTTTCAGCTATACCTATTAATGCTTCGTTATGAAAGAGGTCATTCCTTCCTTCAGCAAAAGGTGCCCAAGACTCGATTTGAACATTGTACGCTTTCATCCATTTTGCACTTTCGGTTTGCTGGTAGAAAGGATGGGTTTCAACCTGATTTACGGCAGGGATGACTTCGTTGCGAAGAGTTAAATCGAGCAAACGGTCATCTCTAAAGTTACTCACTCCAATTGCCTTGACCTTTCCTCCGCGATATAATTCCTCCATAGCCCGCCAAGAACCAAAAACATCACCAAACGGTTGGTGAATGAGGTATAAATCCAAATAATCTAATTGCAATTTGCGAAGTGATTTTTCGAATGCCTTTTTTGTGTTTTCATAACCTGTATCCTGAACCCAAAGTTTTGTCGTAATAAATAATTCCTCTCTTGGAACACCACTCCGTTTGATGGCTCTGCCAACCGCTTCTTCGTTTACATAAGAGGCAGCCGTATCGATCAGACGATAGCCTGCTGTAATGGCATCATACACCGCTTGTTCACATTCATTTGCATCCGGAATCTGATATACGCCAAAGCCGATTATCGGCATTTCAACGCCATTGTTCAAAATCACTTTTTGCATTTCATATCCTCCTGTCCGTTTCGATCGGCTCCGCATCAAATCAGGCTTCTTTCATAATTTTTGCAATAGCCATGGCATTATCTAGTTGGTTATCACCAACAATAATTTTCTTGCCGAAACCAATTCTTCTAGCTATCGCCATGCCAATCTGTCCAGCACCGGTCCAAAGTATTACTTCTTTCACTGGAAGTCCCCTCTCTCTTACGATCTGAACGGGATAGCGCCAACTACGGGGTGAGGAACATACAGCTCTTCCAGAGACATCATCTCTTCAGATGTTAACGTGATCGAAAGTGCGGATACGGCATCATCGAGATGCGACGTTTTCGTAACCCCAATGATGGGGGCTGTTACAGGATCTTTTTGCAACAACCACGCTAGTGCAATTTGGGCACGGGGAACGCCACGTTTTGCTGCTATCCGTTCAAGCCGATCTACAATCAATCGATCCATATCTGCAGTTGAATCGTATTTCGTTCTCTGCGCTTGGTCGGTCTCCGAACGATGTGTTGTTACAGACCAATCGCGTGTTAATCTTCCTGATGCGAGCGGACTATATGGAATCACACCGATTTTTTCTTCTTTACATAGCGGGAGCATTTCTCGCTCTTCCTCGCGGTAAATCAAATTGTAGTGATTTTGCATCGATACAAACCGGGTCCAACCATTTATCTCAGCAGCATGCAGCGCCTTTTGAAATTGCCATGCATACATGGCGGAAGCACCTATGTATCTGGCCTTCCCGGCTTTCACGACATCGTGCAAGGCCTCCATCGTTTCCTCAATGGGTGTATCGTAATCCCAGCGATGGATCTGATAAAGGTCCACATAATCGGTTCCCAATCTCTGCAGGCTGTTGTCGATTTCGCTCATGATTGCTTTGCGGGAAAGCCCCGCCCCATTCGGCCCCTGATGCATGCGAAAATGGACCTTAGTCGCGATGACAACCTCATCCCGATTCGCATACTCTTTTAAAGCCCTTCCAACGATTTCTTCACTGGATCCGACGGAATAAATATTCGCAGTATCAAAAAAATTGATACCGAGTTCCAACGCTTTTTTAATAATAGGTCGGCTCAACTCTTCATTGAGCACCCATGGATGCGTCCATCGTTCAGCTACGCCAAAGCTCATACAGCCAAGGCAAAACCGCGATACATCCAATCCTGTATTTCCGAGCTTCACATATTGCATAACTTGCTCCTCGCCTTCGATTTCATATTTTTCTTCGTGCTTACCACGAAGACCATCATCTGTAAAGTATCATTGTTTCGTCAGCGTATTTTAAATCCTTTACTTACCGGCTCTCTTGGCATAATCCGAACCTGCTGGGTAACGATCTCCGGATATCTCGATCTTCGAAAGTGCAGCATTCAAATCGCTCAATTCTGCAGAAGTCAGTTCTACGCGAACTGCCGCAAGATTTTCCTCAAGACGGTCCAATTTACGCGTACCAGGAATAGGTACAATCCACGGCTTTTGGGCGAGCACCCAAGCGAGGGAGATTTGCGCAGGTGTTGCGTTCTTCGCTGAAGCAAACTTCTTGATGATGTCTACGAGAATCTGATTGGCGGCAAGATGCTCCGCTTGAAAGCGGGGCTGCTTGCTCCGAAAATCGTCGCTGACGAATGTTGAGTTTTTATCAATCGTTCCAGTAAGGAATCCCTTGCCTAGCGGGGCAAATGGCACAAAGCCAATGCCAAGCTCTTCAAGTGTAGGCAGCAGCTCCACTACTTTTATTCCGAATTTAGTTGCAATGTATACTTTACCCTAGAATGGAGCAAGCGCTTCACCCACCAATGATTCGTTGTGGTGAGACGTTCCATACACTTCAGCAGTGTCGAAGAAGTTAACGCCTCGGTCTACCGCTGCATGGATTAAAGATATCGCCTCTATCTTATCCGGCAACGGCCCAAAACTTTGACTCATTCCCATACAACCCAAACCTACTGCAGAAACCGTCAGGCCCTTAGTCCCCAATTTCCTTTGTTGCATGATTCATCGTCCTTTCATCAATTCCTTGATTTGAGCTATTCATTGGTGTACTTCATGTGCACCCCAGACTCTTATTATGCAACATTAACAAAACACTGCGTTATATCGATTATCTTAAATGATTGCCTAATCCTATCAATGTACTAACATTATGGATGTAGATACTTTTATAATAAATACAGCACATTCAGTTAAGGAGGATCCTATAACCGTGGAAATCCTGCACAAGCAGAATGAACTCTCCAAACTCATTGCAAACCATAGCGGCCAGAACGGTGTATATGAATCTGCGATCCCAGCTCTATTTCTCATTCATCATTCCAAAGAGACACATCCTGTTTACAGGGTCTACAAACCTTCTTTTTGTTTCATTGCGCAAGGTTTGAAAGAGATTCTGTTGGCACAGGAGCGTTATGAATATGGTCCTGCCAACTATTTGGTTTCATCCATGAATTTGCCGGTGATCGGCCAAGTGATCAAAGCATCTGCGGACACACCCTATTTGAGCTTGAAGCTGGAATTTACCTCTGATCAGATTTTTGAAGTTTTGAAAGAATCGGAGGCTATAGCGACAATGAAAGAACACCCTAAACGGGCGTTGTACGTTGGCGAAATAGAGGCATCCATACTGGACGCGGTACTCAGGTTAGTTCAACTGCTGGATCATCCGGAAGATATCCCTTTCCTTTCCCCCATTTATAAAAGAGAAATTCTATACCGGCTGCTGCAAGGGCCATATGGCGCAACCCTAGCCCAAATTGCCATAGAAAAAAGCGGCACCTACCGGATCCGAGAGACGATCGAACAAATCATAACTCACTTGGATCAGACCTTGCGGGTCGATGAACTTGCAGCGCTCGCCAACATGAGTGTTCCGACCTTCCACAGACATTTTAAAGAGTTAACCGCTATGAGTCCCATTCAATTTCAAAAACACCTCCGCTTGCAAGAAGCCCGGCGCCTGCTATTATCGGAGTCGGCAGATGCCTCGGATGTCGCATTCCGGGTAGGTTATGAGAGTGCATCTCAGTTCAGCCGAGAGTACTCCCGTATGTTCGGTGCTCCGCCAAAAGCAGATGTTAAGAAGTTTATGGAAAAATATGATCAACGGCTAAACGCCGCATCCCTGCTATAAAAACAAAAAGCCCAAAGGCAAAAGCCTTTGGGTTATTTTTTAACTTCACCTGTTCTACTAGGGGAGTTTGTTATGTCGAATGTTTAGTGTCATTCAAATGGTAAGCGCTTGTAGAGCAAAGCGACTTGATTAGCAATATATTCCGAGCTGAAATGAATCCCCTCTTTCATCCACCACGTCAACACTCCAAGTATGGATGAAGTCATAATATCTATGGATACGTAATTAGAAGGCATTTGATTCATCTGCTTAGGCTTAAGCTTCATTACGATGCCGCTCAATACAGCCGGATTAAACGCGCTGCCTAGACAACTAGGCACTCACGGCTCTGCCGTAAACAATACGGTCCGACAGATTGCAGGAGCAATCGGGACTACTGTCGTCGTGACTATTTGTACTTCTCAAACATCCCATCATGCTATCGAAATCGCACAAGCACATATAGGATTCTCGCCTCAACAAATAGCTAGTCATTCATCCATGATGGGTTCAAGCGATTCCTATACTTTCATGACGATATTAGCCAGTTGCCGCCCTTCTTCCTTTTTAATTAGCCTTTCCTATTAGAGTTGTTCAGAGATCTCAAGCTGAATAAAATTCAAATGTTTCATCCGGTTTATAACTGCTAATACCTCATTCATTCTTGGTAATTCAAGCCATCTTTCGAAACCAGGAAAGAAGGAAGAAAATACAGTATCCAAGCCTTCCCTCTCCATATCTTCGAGAGCCTTTTTGATCTTTTCATGAAGAAAGATGAGGCGGTCCTGGTTACTTATCGCGATTTTCCGAAGTAAAAACGCAATAGCTGCGAGCTGGGCGTGTGAGGTGATATTGTAAAGCCCTCTGATATCAATTTGTTCATCACCTATCATCAAGTAGCCCATGGTTGAAACCATCAGCTTTTCTGTCCCACTACCCTGCGGATAGCTCGAAAATTGATCGGTTGTTATTTCTCTTATCTCCCATTTTGTAAGGGGGATACGTTCGCGTGGTTTGTCGTTTTCACATAATTTTTTTGCCTCCCGCGTTACGTTTATTGGCACAAAATTGTCCATCAGGATGATTTGATCGGCAACGGATAGGAATTCGCCGCTGCCTCCAATAACAAGAACGGAAGATACGCCTACAGCTTCATAAAGCTCTCTGACACGTTCGGTAAAAGGTGTAATAGGTTCATGCTTGATTAATGAACGCATTTTGATGTCTTGAATCATAAAATTCGTCGCACTTCTGTCTTCATCAATAAGAAGAAGCTTACATCCGAAGTTGATTGCCTCCATAATATTTGCGGCTTGAGATGTGGAGCCTGAGGCGTAGTGCGTCGAAAACTGTTCAGCCGAACTATTGGGTATCCATTTGATAAAAGGCGTAATATTGATATTTGTGATGGAACGGCCTTCCTCTGCAGCTATTTCCATGGCACTTTGATCTGTAATCACAAATTCTCGTCCGTCGCCTAAGATGTGGTTATAAATCGCCGAATTTAGCGCATCCAGCAAGGTGCTTTTACCTGAATATCCGCCGCCCGTAATGACCGTCACACCATGTTTTATTCCCATTCCTTGCAACCCACAAATTTCAACTTCAATATCTTTCGGGGATCTAAAAGGCATGGCACCCTCCAATGGCCCGCTGTTGTCTTTATTTCTTGGCAAAATGCTGCCATTCGCAATAAACGCACAATAATTATTGGCTTTCAGCCATTCGCGGATCCTATTTTGTTTTTCTACCAATTCATAGGCAGCTTTCAACTGGATGAGATCAAACTTGGCAATAAACGCCTCCACTTCTTTTGGAAGCATTTTGCAGAGCATGCGCATAGCTTTATCATTGTTCTTAAATGGCAGTTGAACGGTAACCATTATGCACAGATACCATTTTTCTGAGATGACTTCAACATAGGATGCATTACGTTGCAGCACCGCATTGGTTGGACGAAAACAATAAAAAGCGCCATTTTCTTTATCAGAACGTGACCGGTTATAAATCAATTCATTTAACGCCTCAATATGACCAACCCATGCTCTTAATGCAAAATCGGAGAGAACAACTTGATCCCTATTTTCATCTAAGCCGAGACGGTCAAAAGGTATTTTGATGGTGATGCATGGTATATCCAGTGTGAGTTTATGGGTCCGTTCAATGTAATAGGCAACTTCATTATTCCAATAGGTTGGGTCACTTATCATCCCTCCTTGATCATAGTATGAACCTTCATAGATCAGATTGTAAGATGACTGTCCGGATTGTAAGGAGCGAAAATATTGAGCGAGTCTTTTAATAAAGCATCATCCTTTCATAGTTGAAAAAGCGGTGAATAACGGGAAGTGTTGCCGAAGTTAAAACGATATCTTAAGAAGGAGGCCCCTTATCCTTACCTTTTGTCCTAAAAAAATAACAGCCACTCTGTAAGTGGCTGTTATAGACCGGCAAGAAAGCATAAACGTTTCTTCTGCCTAAATGAAAAAGCCCTGAGAGTGATCCCACCTCAGAGCCTAATGTAGTCGTAAAAAGAGCAACTAAAAAGCAATATGAGGATAAGACGTATATTTTTTTGTTTTCATTGTCCTCACCTCTTTACCATTTATTTTTTACTGCAACTCAAACATACCATTAAAATCAACCACAATATAGGGAAAGATTAATTATAATGAAATCAAACTCTGAAATCGAGTCATTCTAAGAATTACATGAAGATCGATTTTCACTTTTGGGGATTGTGATTCATGCTTGATGTGAGATCGGAACCTCTTGGATACGGCAATTATGGAAAGCAGTCAGTTTCCATTCTCCGTTGTCCTTCATAACTACATTCGTATTGATTGATCCTCTATCGTTGGGATCTTGAGCAGGCTCGGCGAGCCGTACCTCCCCAGCTGCATGAACAATCGCGATATCGGACGCGATAAAACGCGGCTGTAAATCGGAAGAAGTACTAGATAACAGGATAGAACCTTTAAGAGGTCCGTTAAACAGCATTTGATGGACATCGGCAATCTGCTTTCTCCCCTTCAGATGTTGACCCATGAACGTCACATAATCGGCGTCTTCCGTAAAGCAGTTGCCGAAAGCAACCCCGTCCCCATGATTCCAAGAATTGCCTAGCTCTGTAAATAATGCTCGGATGCCCTTCAGATCTTCTTGATTTGTCATTTTGAATCGTCCTCTCCATAGTGAATTTGTTTGGCGGTGCATGGATCGTATGTTATACTGTGGATGTTAAGAAACTTAATAACTCAATTATCTTAATGAATATTATATCTTGATTAATTAAGATAATAAAATCATAACTTGGAGGTTACGATATGTCAAGGGATAATTTCCCTTCGAATTTTTCCGAGCTCACTTCTTCACAGAAGGCGCTAATCCACGAATTGCAGCAAAACAGCGCGAGAGCCGTTATGTTTCATCAATTGATCTCTAACAAATTAGGTCTCAATGCGACCGATCATAAATGCCTAGACTTCCTGAACCGCACCGGTCCGGTAACTGCCGGCCAGCTTGCACAATTAACCGGGTTGACTACTGGAGCGGTGACAAGTGTAATCGATCGATTGGAGCAAGCTGGTTATGTAACCAGGGACAAGGATCCGGACGATCGAAGACGTGTTGTTGTCAAGCCCGTACCGGAAGGCTCTGCCCATATCTCACCCATGTTCCAGTCAGTCATGCATTCGACGCTTAAGATCATCACGCAATACAACGAGCAGCAACTACATCTGATCATTGACTTTATCAGGAAGTGTAATGAGATGACTTTAGATGAAATGAACAAATTGAAAGATCCGAATTGATAAAGTTATGCTTCAGAATTGCAATAAACAAAAGGAGCCGCTGAGCGGCTCCCTTTTTATTTCATGAATGATCTGCATGAAGCATTCCATTCTCCATGATGATGAACCTCCGGATAGTATTCTTAAGGTTTCATCACAATCGGTATGACAACTTCCACCATAGTCCCCTTGCCAATTTCACTTTCGAAGCGCAAAGTCCCCTTATGATTTTGGATGATCTTCATTGAAACCATTAATCCTAAACCTGTTCCGGATTCTTTGGTCGTATAAAAAGGATTTCCAATTTTGGCAATATCATTTTGCGGAATTCCATACCCTGTGTCTGTAATTCGAATATTTATTGCATCGTTCATTTGCTTGGCCTGTATGATCACTTCTCCGCATTTCGGCATGGATTCGATCGCATTTTTTAGAATATTGATAAACACCTGATTAATACTGCGCTGACACTGGATTAACGGTAAATTGGCATCAAACTCTTTCTTTATTTGAACGTTATACAAGTTTGCCTGCCCTTCAAATAATGTTGTAACGTGATTTAACTCATGCACGATGTCCCTCAATTCATAGGCTTCATTTGAAGGTTTAGCTAACACTAGAAGTTCGCTTACAATTTCATTGATTCGATCGATTTCTGAAATCATGACTTCATTTCGCAATTTCTTTGTACCATTCATATCCTCTTTCAAATATAATTGCATAAATCCTCGTAAACTAGTCAAGGGATTTCTAATTTCATGGGCAATCCCCGCTGCGAGTTCACCAACCAAGGAAAGCTTCTCGGATCTGCGGATTAATTCTTCGGAATGTACCCGTTCTGTAATATCACGCCCCATGCTGATAACGTGTTGAATATCTCCTGCTGCATTTCTTATTTTTTTAGAATGCGATTCTTGCCATATATAATGACCGTTTTTATGACGAAGACGATATACAAATATTCTGCTATCTGACTGATCCGAATGACCTCGCCTTAACCAGCCACCGTTCAAATCATCTTGATGCCAATAGTCATAAGCATACTTTCCGATAAGTTCTTCTGGTTCATATCCCATTTGGATGCGGATCGCAGGTGAGACATATGAAATAACTCCTTCTGGAGTTAAACGCAAAATAACGTCCTGAGAATGTTCGGAAATAAGATTGTGCAGTTCTTCAATCTTCTTGAATTCTTCTTCCTTCTTTTTTTGTTCTGTGATATCTATAATGTGCGAAATGAAAATATCATTCGGATGGATTCCCTGATGGTTCCTCTCCACAGTAACATTTTGAAGCCCCCAAATGATGGTCCCCGATTTATGAATATACCTTTTTTCTATTTGAAAACCATCTGTTTCACCCTGCACCAATTTACGCCACAATGCCAGTTCATCTGCTAAATCTTCCGAATGGGTGACATATGAATTACTGGTATTAATCAATTCAATTTCACTATAGCCTAACAATTTGCATAAAGATTGATTAGCTCTTAATAGCTTCCCATCCGAAGATAACAAAGCCACGGCAATCGGGGATTTCTCAAATACGCGAAAATAAAAACTATGGTCATCATTCAATTGAGATAACATCCGATCCTCCGTTAATAACCTGATTCATTCATTATTCCAGCAATTTTCTGTTATTAGTATAAATGATTTTTCTATAAGTCGGCAGTATGCTATGGACCTATTTTATAAAGTCATTTGTGGCAATTTGTGGTTGCTGTCTGGAGACAAGTCATTATATTGAAAAGAAACAACGGCGGACTAGGACTTGAAAAACAAAGTCTTAGGCTGCCGCCGCTCCTACGATTTACCGGTTATGAGGTTAATCTTGGCTTGAATGTCCGTTTATAAGAATGCCTTCGCTTCTTCATTTCCTGTTAGCTGTAATAAGATTGGATCGTCTATATGGCTTGCGCGTACTGAAAACGTTAGGAAGGGACAGCATTGTCTCTCTAAAACTGTTACTTGGTCGGAATGCAAAGAAAAAATCGAGCATAGCGGTTCTTGTTAGGGAATTTGAATGAATTTTAGTTATAAGAAAGCGTGTATGAGAAACAGAACAGCAAATGCTAGCCCTGTCCGCAAATGCCATTTACGATCCAATCTCTGATACCGGAATAATCCCGATACGGGAACTGGAAGAAGAACCAGCAAGGCAAACAGGCCGCTAATGTTATTAAAATCGAATTTAAAGCCATACATAAAGACAGCAACTGTATGAAGTATGATAAAGGCAATAGCAATAATGGCCAGTGGGGTGTGCCATCTACGTGTAAAGCGCAGCAATAGTGCAAGCCCCTTTTTCATATAAACTATCCTATCCCCTATCCGTTGTCTCATAGCAAAGAGAAGCACGTAATAAGCAAGCACAAAAAATAAGGCGATTCTAGCATACGAACCAAAATCCTTAAACGTATGTTCGAACTGTCTGCTATGTAGAGCCGATGGCGAAAGCAGTAATAACCCCTTAAGCTGCCAAACTACGAGCAGAACAGCTATAACGAACGCTAGGCCTATACCTAATCGCTCCTTTTTAGGTATCAAATCAAGTTTTTTCATGTGAGCTTCCTTCTCTCTGTGTTTCACTTTATTTCCCCTCCGTATCGCTGTCATCGCGTCTCTTCTTCCTCCATTTGTCCCTAATCAACATTGTCATAATGCCAGTGGAGAAGAGAACAATCACGAGAAAGATCAGGGCTCCGATGAGAGGAATATTGATGAAAGATACGATCACACTGGCGCCTGTTAATGCGATTAACCAGTCAGGCCGACCTTTTGTCATCTGAAGATTGGATCCGACTAACAAGCTTAGCACAGCTAACCCATAAATAAAGGCTACCGCAATGAAGAGGATGATGACGACGGCAAGTGGAATTCCGATAATCGTTACAAGAAGCAGCACAGATAATGCGCTAAGAATTAAACTGCTGAAGAAGCCAATGGAGATCAATGAGCCAGGTGCGCGCCGGGCACGTTCAATCACCGCGACCATCCGGCCTTTGCTCACAAATACCGTTAGTACAGACAAAAGGACAAGTAAAATAGTTATTGCAAGCTGTGTAAGCCACGTACCGACGATGAGACCTCCCCCAACGAACAAGCTGTTTTGTGTCGAAGTATCGAATGAGAAATTCATGACTTCGTCCTTTACAACAGCTCCTTTCTCCTGCCGCACGTTGCCGCCAATAACGAGAACAAAACCATCCACTCTAGCGGAGGATTTTAATTCTACACCTCCATTAATCACAATAACAGCATCGGAGACATTTCCTAGAATGGTTGCGTCCCCGCCTATGACGATGACATCGTCTACCGTTTGATTGGGTGGGATAACCGTATCTTGATGATCAAATATCCCTTTAGCCACCGCATTTGTCGGCATCACCAATAAGAAATAGATCAACAGCACGCTTATCGCGTACCACGAATGTTTGTTTTTCAAATGGAATCCCCCTGAATAGCTTTGGCTTTTAGCAAATGTATTATAGAAACACTGGAACCTATTATAATAATAAGCGAACAAACGGTCATACTTATCAGAATTAAAGGCTCTGAGCCCAGAATACTGCTGGTCGCATATATCAGATTAAACATGAATTTAAACAGGATCGAACTCAGGTTGAGTAAAAAAGCTCCTGTGACAACGACAGAGATCGCAAATAAACCTAATACGCACAGGAATGGAGCTAATATCCAA
Organism: Bacillus sp. 3255; assembly: GCF_031456485.1. Taxonomy (NCBI): domain Bacteria; kingdom Bacillati; phylum Bacillota; class Bacilli; order Caryophanales; family Bacillaceae; genus Bacillus; species Bacillus sp. 3255. The sequence goes on along the minus strand of NZ_JAVDUS010000003.1, from coordinate 201,866 downwards.
ACCCGCAGCGTTGCCCTTGAAGGTGACGTCTCCAAATTGAGCTGCGCAATCACTTTATCCTCCAGGCTATGGGGTACTTCGATCGCTTGAAAAGCTTTATGAACTTGATTCTGAATAGCCAACAAGTCATCCAGCAAGGCGGAGCACTGCGGGCAATGACCCAAATGCTTTTCGACCTGTTTTCGTTCTTTATCCGTCAATTCATTGTCCATGTAAGCGGCAATAAGTTCTTCTATATGGTCAGACAAGATTACTCCCCCGTTCCCCTTTTTAATTCCTTACGAAGCAAAAGCCGCGCGGCGTTAATACGCGATTTAACCGTTCCTATTGGGATATCGATTATTCCGGCAATTTCGTCGTAAGAATAACCTTCAACATCACGCAAGATAATGACCTCTCTGTGCTCCGGGCTTAATGTATCTAATGCTTCTTGAATGGACATCTGCAAATCGGTTCGCTCTAAATCAACCCGCGCAGTCGTTTCCACCCATTCTTGAGGACTCGTATTTTCCTTTTTACGCTGATTAAGCCTATCGTAGCATAAATTGGAGACAATACGCGTGAGCCATGATGTGAAAGCGAAGCCATGTTCAAGCTTGGGAAGTGAATAAAAGGCTTTGATAAAGGCTTCTTGAGCCACATCCTCCGCCTCCATACGGTCTGAAAGCATACCATATGCATACCGATAGACACTGCTCTTAAATCTCTTGACAAGTAGGGCAAATGCATCTTTATCGCCATTTGACGCCTTACTGATTAAATCATATAATTCCTGATCCACACATAATCTTCCCCCCAAGAGCGCCCTATTGGACTTAAGACGAGGTTGCTAGGTTTCTTCAAATATAATCTGAACGATAAAAGTTGTGATTTCATCAAAATCAGCGAATTCATTAGCGAGAAAATCCTGCACCAAACCCGCCATCAAGATGAATAAAGTCAGGAACACACAAAAGGATGCGAGAAACAGAAATTTGACTTTTCCTAGAGAATGAAAAGCCTTCACGCCTTGACTTAACCCCTTTGCCGTTGAGCTGTAGATCTGATCTCTATATCTCCTGATCATATAAAGCACGATGAAAATCAACGCAGCAATCACGCCCGCCATCAACAAATACTTGGTGATCGTATGATGAAATTGGTCCCATTTGGGTCCAAGGATTTTGCCTAGTGAGATAAACGTGCCTGTCCACAGGAAAGCTCCAGGATACGCAAACAGCATATAAGTTCGAAACGGCATGCGCGTAACACCGGAGAAATAACCCGTGAAGTGGCGGATGCCTGGGATAAAGTAGGCAATAATCAGAAGCTTATTCCCGTAACGTTCAAACCAGTCGGATGTCTTCTGCAGCTTATCGGGGCCAAAATGGATCTTAGACCCATGCTTCTCGAAAAAAGGAGTTCCTAATTTAAACCCAATCCAATAAGAAAGTGTCATACCGAACGAGGCGCCGCTGCCTGCTGCGAGAATACTCATGAACCAGTTCAAATGCCCCTGGTAGATCATAAGTCCAGTATATGTCATGAGCACTTCCCCCGGTAACGGAAGAGCTAGAAGTTCAAGAATGAGCGCAATTCCGAGCACAAAATAGCCGTATTGCTCCAGCAATCCTTGTATGAAGTGTGTCAATTCTACCTCCGCAAAAATATCCATGTAATGACCAAAAGACAGGAACTTTATCGAAAAAGTTCAGTGTGCGTATTGTTATTTTTTACTTTCTTTAACTAAAAATACCCCTCAAGCACGAATGCCCAAGGGACTTAAGTTTACTAAATGCTTTCAGCTCTTTATGCCCCTAGCTTTCGTTCCATTTTTTCGTAAATAGTCATACAGGTATTTAAAACGTTTTTCCCTAAGGTGGAGCTCTCGAACAGTCGGTAGACTAAAATCGCACTCGTCATACCCATGAAAGCCCCCGTTAACACATCCAACGGATAGTGAACGCCCGTCCAAACGCGTGATACCGCTATGAGAGCGGCTAATGCTAACCAAATAATGCCGTCCTTTTTACGATACATCCAAATCGCTGTTGCAATCACAAATGCTCCCGTTGCATGATCGCTAGGAAATGATGCATTCGCCGGATGTTGAATTAATTGAATAACTGCGTGAGTAACAAAGGGTCTGTCTCGATAAAAGAAATGGGAGATGATTCCCCCGCTGCCTAGTGCGGCACACGCTGATAAGAGAGCTGTAGCAACCATTCTTCGATTAATTGGACTCCTCGTTAACCAATAAATAATGACACCTAAGTAAAACAGGTACTCCGCATCCTTGGCTAGGAAACGCATCAATGGATTCATAGACGGGACGGTTACAGCTAAATGATTGATGAACTGAAAAACTTGATAATCAGAATAAAAAATGTTCACTTGATGTGACCTTCTTTCGTGTTGGTTTCTCAGAAGAAAAGGACTGGGCTATTTTCATAAAAGTTCAGAGCCATTTCATTTTAATTTTTACCAAAATAGAAAAAGCCACTTTAATGATTAGTCGTCAAGTCACCTCGATCAAAACCTTATCTCATCAAAAAAAAGCCGCGATTATAGCGGCCTTTAAAGAGATGATGTTCTTGCACCCAACAGCACAGAGTTTTCCTCCATTGTCTAATGACACAACTGTTCGCTGTTGGTCTTCTTAATTGCTACGAGGTAAAACGTCTCGTCTAAAATGGTAATCGGTGTCATAGCGGCTCGAATGATTTCTGCGTCTGAGTTATTACCTTTCATAACGTACTGAGCCGCAGTTCAAAAAAATACTGTACAATCGGATGCTTTAACTTCATCTTCTCGGTCATGTTTAAAATTCGTTTTTTTCCAACCCGTCTGTCAACCAAAGCTAGGATATTCAATAAGATTTCGTTGCTCTCTAAGCTTTCCTCTATAGAAGTGGATAAAAATCTATTAGCTACAACAATAAAATTGGATTTACTTAATGATGACTGCGCTGACAAAAGATCCTTTGCATATTCCGATATTTTTCTACTTCTTGCTATTACTTTTAAGCGATCCTCCGGAACACTCCCATTGGTATCTTTTCTGATAGCATCGATATCTTCGTTATTGATAGGAATCTGGATCGTTGCATCATTCTTAATTTCCAACTCGGTTTGATACCATCTGATGAAGGTATCACTCATATTCAGTACGTTTTTTTTATCTACAGCCATATAACAAAGTCCTGCTTTATCAGGTAAATAGCGGTAGCTGGTTGAGAGGTATTCGACCCTTCCATATAACGCAGGACTGAGAAAACTCTCCAGTTGTTGCTTCAATTTGCTCCAGGCCATTTCATCCTCCGTTAGATCAATCATTTGAGCTCTTTAACTTTTATTGCAACTTGGGATTTTGTTTTATAGAAAATTCAAATTCATCCATATCCCGATCGGCCTTAGATTGGTTGCACGTATTGCATGCGCAGACGCAATTATCAGGAGTTGTATGCCCACCTTTGGCACGAGGCAGCATGTGATCAATCGTATCCCCGTATTGTCCGCAGAAGCGGCACGTATATTGGTCTCGCTCCAGAATAAGCCTGCGGAATTCCTTATTGCTATATAAACGGCGAATCGTGTGCCGATTCATAACGACTGCAGCCCGCTCCTTCACTAACGTTATGGCTAGCACGGGATCGATCTCTTGATGCCACTTGCGTCCGTTGTCCGTTTTGCCGCGCATATGGATGAAGCCCCTCCGATTCGGCATCAAGCCGATGGCCTTCATATCCCTTATCAGAGCCCTTTTGTTGACGATCGGTTCTTCCATAATCGCAGCAGATTGTATATTCTTATTGACGACTGTCTTCAATGTATCTGCTGTCTTTGCCTTTGAACGCCGCCTTCTTCTCTTCTTCTTGGCAGGTGCAATATCGACGCTTTCGTCCGTCTTGCTTGTTTCAGCAATCCCTATTTCCAGCAGGGTTCTGTCGTCGGCTTGTTCCCGGCGGTTCTTCCGGCAAGCTATGCAAGCCCCACGGTATGAAACCGCCCCTCTGCTTTTGCCTGTCCTTCGCTTAAATTCCGAGAGCGGCCTCCGGCATGCACAGTAGGTGCATAGCTTGGTCGGCGCGGTATCGTCCTCTGTTTGTTGCGGCGGATTTCCGTTTGTGCCGCTCAAATCCTGTTGTATCTGTACCGTATCCAGCTCAAGCACTGGTCTCGTATGACTACGCAATCTCCCCTTACTTCCCATCCTGGCTTGTCAGCCCCACTTTCATAGTATTGACCTTATCATACCACATCTCCACCGAATTAAAGAGCCGGACTAATACTCGCGCATTCCTCTTATCAAAATTGCGTACAAACTGAAATTCATTTTTACTTTGTGATATTAATCACATATTTAACCTTTCGTGCATGGTAAATTAAAGGTGTAGAAAGGAAGCACACAATGTAATGGAAAGGATGGTATCACATGAAAACACAAAAACGATCCCGTTCTTGGCTGAGTTAGATAACATTTTTTAGCTGACCTTGTGAAAAAATTCACCACTTAAAATGAGGAGATGATTATCATGTTAGGTAAATGGTTTAGAGAAAATAAATATGCAGCAGGTATCCTACTTTTCATACGTTTGTATATGGGATATGAATGGCTCACTCACGGATGGCAAAAGTTAACCGGCGGATTTACTGCCGAAGGATTCTTAAATAATGCGATTACTAAACCGGTGATCGATAAAGCAACCAATGAACTTGTTTATCCGACGTTCACCGCATTCATTCAACATTTTGCCCTGCCGAATGTTAAAATAGTTAACTATGCAATTCCGCTAGGCGAATTCTTAGTAGGTCTTGGTTTGATTCTCGGTGCATTGACTACAGCCGCAGCATTCTTCGGACTTCTCATGAACTTCATGTTCATGTTCGCGGGTACCGTAAGCACGAACCCTTGGTTCATTCTTATCGGCGGGATCCTGTTCATGGCTGGAGCAAATACCGGCAAATTCGGTTTAGACTACTACCTGATGCCGTACCTGCGCAAGCTGTTCACGCATAAGAAAGATGACGCCAATCGCACAGCAGGAACGGGAACAAAGCATAAGCCTGCACATGCCTAACCCGTAACAGGATGAGCAAGAAGGATCCGCTAGTGCGGATCCTTTTTTTACATCATAATTGGAGGTGTTCCGAAACCTCATACTGAATAAAATTCAAATCATTAAATTGGACGGTGTAACTTATTTGGTGTCATGGAATCTCCCCATAACAATCGTGTTGTAGTATTTACCGTCGAAAAGAATTTTGTCTTTAGTTAGTATGCCTTCGATTTCAAAGCCAAGCCTTTTATATAGTTCAATAGCTTTAGAATTGGTTTCCAAGACGTTCAGCGTTATCTTCTTGATCTCATTGGAGTCAGCCCATGCTATAGACTCTTTTAGCAGATTTTTACCGATCCCATATCCCCAGAAGTCTTTAAGTACGCCTACACCAAATTCAACCTTATGAGAGAATCTCTTAAGGTAAGTTCCTTCGCATCTCGAAAAGCCGACAATTCGTTCATTAGCGACAGCAACCAAAAATAAGTTTCTTGGACTGATCGCATCCGTATGTATTAATTGTTCGAATCCTGCTGGATCAATGAAAGCTTCTCCCCTTTCTCTATCCAGATACTCCGTCTCTCCATCAATTTGTAGTCTTAGTTCAGACAAATCTTTCGCATCTGTTTCGACAGAAGATCTAATGGTGTAGGTCTGTCCATTCACATGAAATTCTTTATTGCTGATTATCATCTATTTGCCTCCTATAAACAATCTTCCATTCATCATCCAGCGACACAATAAAGCCCCCCTTGCAGCAGCAGGTTTATATTAATTCACCTGTCTACCTTAAGGGGAGCATATCAGCGCGGCAAACTGCTCTTTTATAGCCCTTCACAGAACCTGCTGTAATTCCATCTATAAACTTCCTTTGGAACATAATATATATCACAATAATAGGGACAATTACAATTGATACCCCTGCTGTGAATTCGTTACAACCATCTATTTGAGAAGCATCCATCAACTCATCCGGTAAATCTCTGAAAAAGGTACGCATCCTTATGGACAATCTCAGCGATGTCGACTCCGATGAAGAAGATCAAGATGACCAGCTACCACGGTGTCTTCACTCAGCTATCGTGCATTTCAAAACTTAATTTCTCAAGAATTCTTGTTTCCATTGTTTCAATTGCTTCTTCCCATTGGATTTTTCCCCGCACAGCTCGTTCCATTTCACTTCTAACAATACTTCCAGCCATATTCTCATAGGGGCTTTGCGGATTTGCCCAGCCTTTTTTTATACCTTGAAACACCCATTCCATGTTATTTTCTGAGAAATTCGGATTATCCTGTCCATAATTCGCCTCGTATTTTCTGTCAGATAAGGAAGAGAATCGACCAATGCTAGAAAGATACAGTTGGAATTCTTCCGACACTAAATAAGATATGACTTCAAACGCCTCTTCCCTATGTTCGGAGCTAGGATGTAAGGTTAAAAACCATCCATAATCACTTAATGACGGAACTATAAGGTGATTATAAATCTTTGGGAAACGTACGGCTCCTAACTTAAACGGAAGCTTTTGGCTGAACATCTCAGGGGAGTCTATGGACATTGCAACAGTTCCATTTCGACGGAATGCCCTACCATAAACGAATATACGTTCATCGGTATCTTGAACATTCCCCGGTATCCCATAAGCAACTTTTATTATGCGGAAATATTCGTTACAGTCACTATCCCGAAGTTTTGGTCGGTGTGTTTCAGGATCAAGAAACCTTATTCCCAGCTGCATTTTTAATAAAGAATAATCCCCAATGTCTAATCCGCAATAAGGTATACCATCGATTGTTCCAGTTACTTTTGCTGCTAAAGTTATTACATCGTCCCACGTCATTTCATGTTCGGGAACTGGGACATGAAACTTCGCAAATATATGTTCATTATAAAAAAGTGCATGCGTATAATTTGTTCCTACAGCAAAGGGTAGACCATATATTCGTTTTTCATTGGAAACCGACTTAAGTAAACTTGGTATAAAGGATTCAAGTTTGACATCAGAATTATTCAAAAAAGGTGTTAGTTCATAATCCTTTTTCTTAAAAGCCGGTACATCACTAATATCAATTCGGATATCAAGACCTGTACGATATTCCCAAGCTCCCCAGGCTTCCGCAGAAGTATATCCTCCCGAGTCCTGTACATGTGAAAACATGAATTCTGGAAATTTTTTCCTAAGCTTCGATGCGATCACTGACTCGAACTCATGGTCATACCATTTAGAACTAAAAATAATTGTTTTCTTCATCGCACAACCTCCTATATATTGGAAATGGCATCGCCTCCACAGTTTAGAACATATGTTCCCTTTGGTAAATAGGGCATTATTATCTTATACTATCTATTTTTACAGCCCCTAGCGTAACGAGGCTGCCAACTATCGTTCAAGTTAGCGTAACCTCTGAACTCTTCACCACTTGTATTCCATCAAATCGGCATGTCTCAAGATCTACACCATCAGAACAAAAGCCCAAAACCGTTCAAAAAACGGTTTTGGGCTTCATGCCATTATTATTGAATCTTGTAAGGCAGTTTGAACGTCCACAGGAGCGTTCCGTTATCTGACGATTTGCTGTCGATGCCGAAGTCGTTATCATTCGTAATAACCAGTGTGTCATCGTTGACAAGCGAAACCCCTTCGATTTTCTCAAACGGGAATTTAAAGCTTACCGCATCCAGCACTGTCCATTTTTTCACTGGCAAAATGCTCGCCGTTTTCAAATCCTGTACGCTCATTTGTTCGAGGGTTTTACCTGCGGCGGCCACTGTGTCGAACTTGCCAAGGATATTCGTAGCGCTGGACAGATCAACTTGGTAGATCCGCTTCAGTTGAGCTTTATCTCCGGAGAATTTATCGCGCTCGTCGATCAGGAGTGTATTTTCGTTCACTGCCACCATGTCGGAGATCACGATATCGCCTTGAGCCAAATTCTTAAATTGGCTTGCATTTTCAAGCATGTAAGCAAATTCTGCTACCGGCTGCAGCGTAGTCAGATCAAATTTGATAATCCGTACTTGGCGGGAGTTGTCCATTGCCTTGTCCGGGTTGCGAAGTGCATTTTGCATCGCCATGAACATATACTTGCCGTCTGGCGTGATGCCTACAGCTTCCGCACCTCGGTTTTGACGAAGCTTATTGTACACATCCGGCAAGTTTTCGTGCGCAGGCACAAGCGGTGTAGCTGCCTGTGCGGACCAGCCTTTCGGTACAATACGCTCGATAATTGTGCCGTCACGCTTCACGTGAACGATGGAAGGACCGTACTCGTCGGAGATCCAGAACGTGTCGTCTTTCGGATTGTAAGCAAGGCCTTCAATATCTAAACCGTAAGGATCGTAGGACAGTTCTTTCTCGCCTTTGGCGTCATATGGCGCTTCGTCGCGGCCTTTGATGTTCGGCAATCCGGTAATTGCGCTTGTTCCCGAAACCGGATCGTTGCCGGACAGCTTCAGAGGCCATTTGTCCAAAATTTTGATCTCGCCGCTGCTCACTTCAATTTTATAAATCGTTGGCGTATAACTTGCAATCGGGAATGTGCGAAGGGTTTTACCGTTCACGTCAATTTGACCATTCGGACCGCGGTCCGCCGTCGTATAGAATACATTATCAGGATCACCAGGAAGGTGCGTCAGAGAAGAGCCTACGCCCATTTTGATGCCTTCGGCAAGGTCCGGTGCTTTGAGCTCGTATTTCCCGGTCAAGACAGGCTTGTCCGTCAGAGATACGCTTTCGCGGAACTCGTCCCAATCTACATATTTGCCGGTCGCTTCAGCAAGTGCACGGACAGGCAGATACAAACTTCCATCGATATTCACAGCCGGCGTGCTCGGCATTACCGCTTGGCCATTATTGGCATATGTAATTTGCTCGGATGTTTCACCGCTTTTGGTTGCGGCAGAAGCAGCTCCCGTTACCGCCACGCTTAGCGCGAGCAGTATCGATGTATTGGCGATCCACTTTTTCATTTCTCTAATGAACTCCCTTCGATTATAACGAATAATTGGTAACATGATATTTATATCAAAGGAATGTTAGAGGAAATATCTTATAATAATAAGGTTTTGTAAATTGTCGATTAGTCGATTGATTTTCGCCTCATACGCGTATAGCTAAAAAACTTTCGAGCTTATCTTGCAGTAAATCATCACTCATGTTCTCTATATCAAATTGTGAAATTTTGATTAATGCAGATGTAGTTAAATGTTCTTCTCACCCGACATCATCTGCAAAATTATATAGGTTTAAAGCCTGCTCGATGATGGGATTAAACTTGGCATCAAAATACCTGTGTACCTTAAGGGGAGCCTATTGGCCGCGCCTGTTTAATCTTTGATTTCCCATTGAGGATTCCATACGACTTCCCACAAATGCCCGTCTGGATCTTGGAAGTAACCCGAGTATCCGCCCCAAAATGTGCTGTGAGCTGGAACTGTAATTACCGCGCCAGCTTTCTGAGCTTGTTCCATGACTGTATCAACTTCCTCTTTGGTTCCTACATTATGACCTATCGTGAATTCCGTAGGACTTGTCATGGTTGGATTAAGTTTGGTATCAAACGCAATATCTTTGCGTTTCCAAATCGCCATTCTTAAGCCTTCCTGCAGCTCGAAGAACGCAACGGCACCATGCTCAAATTCTGTACCAACTATACCTTCCGTCAGAAATCCAAGTCCATCCCGATAAAACTTCAATGCCCTTTCTAAATCATCTACACCCAAAGTTAATACTGTAATTCTTGGCTTCATAAAATTACCTCCGGACTCATGACATGATTAAGCTGCCTGTTCGTTCAACGATTTATCTGGTAGAGGATGTCATAAGTTCAAGCTCTCTTTTTGTTTCGGGATGGACTACTATGCTATCTGTAAGGTTTAGAGTAGACTCTTTTACTTTTCCACCCCATCTCCTTGAAAAGGAACGCCAGTCACATACCATTTCAATTACATACTTCTTTGGCATGGGCAATGCCTCTTTGGTGTTAGGGTTAATAACCCAATACTCCCAATGGTGCTTATTCTTACGCTGGTGACGAAGCCAAGCGTACTTCCATTTAAGCTCCTCCTCTATGTCCAAAGGTTTTCCGGAATAAAATTTCTTTGCGTAGGGAAAGAACTCAGCTGGTGAAAACTTCGAAAAGTCATGAATAACTCCTTGAACGTATAAGCCCTCCTTCCAACATTCAATCAACACGTTGGTTTTGTGATTCAGGATATATAAGAAGTATTTCCAATAAGCTTTCATCATCGTATATATCTCTCCTCTCAAGAATAAGAGAACAAAAAAGAATCCCACCTCCAAGAACAATGTCCTGGGGCGAGATTGAGCATTTGTCTAATATTACCAGCTAAACATTGAGTTTGTAAATAGACTAATTTTCATCCCACAACCTTCTCAAATTGCTCATGCCGATCCGTGAACCCAATTCGCAATCTTCCATTCCCTCGAATTCCACGGTAACATAGCCGTCATAACCGGAGCTTTTGATCAGCTTAATAATTTCCCTGATTTCAATATCTCCCTGGCCGATGATCGCACCTCTTAAGTAATTCCCGTTTGCCGTACGGAACCAATTGCCTTCCCCCGGATTTTGGAAATAGGGTCTGAAATAAAAGTCTTTAAAATGTATGAGCGAAGCGTAAGGCAGGTTTTTGCGCACCCCGACAAGCGGAGCTTCATCCACGCACATGAAGTTGCCTACATCCAGCGTCGTTTTGAAATTAGGACGATTGACTTCGAGCAGTACGCGCTGTACCCGGTCGCTCGCTTGGACGGAGAAGCCGTGATTTTCTATCGTTGTCGTAATGCCGAATGCCGCCGCGTAATCAGCAATGATTTGGCTGCCGCGAACAATAAGGGGTAAGCTGTTTTCAAAATATTGGATCGTCATTTTCTCCGGAGGCAGTGTAAACGCAGTAACATCATGGCGCATATGCCGCATGCCCAATCGATGCACCAGATCAACGTGCTGCTTGACGCGGTTCATTTCCGCTTCAAACTCCGCCTCGGACTCCTGTACGAAATTTGCGGGAATGGAATAGTTGGACAGCTCGATGCCGGCCGTCTTCGCCTTATCCCTGAGCGCATCCGCAAGCTCAAGGTTATCAACAAGCGTATAGCCGTACGGAACAAGCTCCAGATGCTCGCCGCCGTTGTCTTTCACCCACTGAACGGCATCCAGAATGGTCATTTTCTCTGCTTTCAGCGCCTGCAGTAAACTATACGAGCTTAGGCCGATTTTCATCTTCCTACCTCCTAGTATGATTTTGGATAGCCCACATGGTGGAAGCTCAGTCCTTGGAGTACTGCTTCTTGATCGCTTTCCGTGATCTCCACCATAACGCCTCGGACCTTGACGGCCGGGACACGAATAATCGCTTTATGGCCTATATGCTGTCCCTCATAGATGGTCACGGGCCGCCGTGATTTGGCAGTGATGATAGTAATCCGGAAGCCTCTTACATTCTCACCTGCAGTTAGATCTTCTTGAAGCACAATGTGGTCGAGCAGCTGCGGTTCATCCATCTCATAGACCCATGTATTTCCCCTTCTTTCACATTGCGCAAGCGTAGCGAAAGGGCTCTCAACCAGCCTGCGAATCTCCGAACCGAATGCCAATAGTCTCTTCGCGTCAATCTCAGGAAGCAATCCATTTCGATCCGGCCCGATATTAAGCAGCAGGTTCGCTCCTCGGCCAACGGAATGATAATAAATCCCCATTAGCTCTTCTACACTCTTCAGCGTATGTTCATCGCTATCGCTGTAAAACCAATTCTTCCGCATCTGAACATCGCATTCCGCGGGCAGCCATAAGCGGTCTCCCAGCTGCTGCTCTTTCTTCTCGGTCAGGATGGAGAACTCTGTCGAGTCAACCACATTCCAGCATGGAACAGGAGCAATGCCGTCCTCGTTGCCGACCCACCGGAAATCAGGATCCCCCATATTGAAAATTAAAATATGAGGCTGCATGCGGCGAATTTCACCAATAATACGATGCCAATCGTACGAATGGCCTTCTGAGCCGCAACCGTCAAACCAAAGGATGTCGATCTCTCCGTAATTGGTCAAGAGCTCCGTAATTTGATTGACGAAATAATCGTCGTAGGCTTTCGCATCCTGGGTGTAGAAGTCGGCTGAACCATCATACGGTGAATAGTACAAGCCTGGCTTCACATCATATTTTCGGCAAGCATGAACAAATTCGCGAATGACATCCCCGCTTCCTGCCTTCCATGGGGACGCTGCCACAGTAAATTGGCTGTAGCTGGATGGCCAGTTCGAGAAGCCGTCATGGTGCTTGGCCGTTAACACGGCGTAGTTCATACCGGCTTCCTTCGCTGTCCGAATCCACTGCTCGCAGTCGAGCAGAACGGGATTGAAAGCTGCGGGATCCATGCGCCTTTCATCGAAGTCGACATAACCTTCATAGAACGTGCGCAGCCCGAAGTGAAGAAATAATCCGAATTCCCAACTTTGATAGGCAAGCTGTTTCGCCGAGGGCTTTAATTTCTGAACAAGATTCATTGGCTTCATCCTTCCTTATCCGGTTTACTTTTTGGCAACTGCCTTCTGATAAATTTCTATATATTTGTTAACCTGCAGGCCATCAAACCCTTTTACATAACTGTCCCATTCTTTCTCGATGTCTTTGCTTCCCGTAATGAACTGCGCCATGTTGGACTTGATGTAATCGCGGATCGTCGTTTTCAACTGTGCCGCAATTTCCGCATCTTCCAATGCAATGAACACGCTGGGCGGATACATCACCTTCGATTGGTACGGTTCATATTTCGCGGACTCACGCTTCAAACGAACTTCGTATGCGCCTTCAGCGAGCGGATCCTGCAAGGCTGCCCACGAATCGCGATATTGGAATGTGCGGAGAGACGGGCCGATCTGCTCCCAACCATCGTTGTGCGTCGTCTTGGTTTCGGCTTGCGGAATGATCGCATATTTCGCCGGCTTGCCGTTCATATCCAGCTCGCCGTCCTTCGCTTTGCGCCATCCTTTGCCTTCGGGACCGCGCTCTTCAAGTACGATTGCTTCTTCTGTATACAAGTAATCTGCCATTCGAATAGCAGCAATTTGCTGGTCTGCGGTCGCCTTATTCGTAATCGCCATCTGCGAGCTGCCAATTCCGGCGAAATAGCCGGCTTGCTGTACACCGTTCGGTCCTTTGAGCGGAGGTACGGTAACATATTCTTTATGGCGCGGATGCTTCTCGTCCGGTGAATGCGCATAGCTGATCAAGGCCGTCGTGATTCCGCCCATCACATTCGCGTCCTGGCGGTTACCCAGCTGCTGAATCGCATCGGAATTTTGCGTAAATGAAGCCGGATCAATCAGACCTTCCTTATACAGCTTGTTCAGGTAGATCAGCCCTTGCTTCCATTCTGCCTTATTCGCAACCAGATCCACTTTGCCGTCCTTTAACTGAAGGAAAGTCCCGCTGTCTTTATCAATCTGATCGTCGATGATGAACGCATTCATCAAGAAGGATGCAATGTTTCCGGCCCACATGTCGTCGGAGCCGGTAAGCGGAATTTCGTCCTTTTTCCCATTCCCGTTCGGATCTTTCTCCTTAAATGCTTTGAGCACTTCATAGAACTCATCCGTTGTCGCCGGCATTTTCAGTCCGAGCTTATCCAGCCAAGCCTGGTTAATCCACAGCTTTTGAGCGTAATTACAGTGGTAGCACTCATTCACTTGAGGCAGTGCATAGATGTTGCCGTCCGGTGAGGTGATGGAGCTTTTCAAGTACGGCAGATCAACCATCGCTTTCATGAAATTAGGAGCATATTGCTCAATCAAATTGTTCAGCGGAATGAATACGCCTTGCTTGCCGTATTTCATCTGCTCGTCTTTGGTTAATGCCCCTTGCAGAATCACTTCCGGATAATCGCCGCTTGCCAGCATCAGCTGCTTGCGGTCGTTTAACGCTTTGTCGGGTACAAGGTCCCATTTGATTTGGATATTCGTTTTCTCCTGCAAATATTTCGTGAAAGAGTTGGTTTCCATATTCTCGATGCTGGCGAGCTGCGGTGCAAACATCTTAATGGTCATCGGCTTCTTAACAATCGGAAATTGGCCCACCGGTGTGAATACATCGCTTGCGGCCGGCGCGGCTCCTGAAGGCGTGCTCTCTGTGGAAGAGCCCGAATCCGTACTGCAGGCGCTCAAGACGAGCGAAAAGCAAAGTGCGACCCCCATCGTGCCGGTGTATGATTTTTTCCAATTTGTCATCATAACGACTCCTCCCTTTTTATCGAAACAAGTCCTTTTACCCTTTCAATGAACCGATCATGACACCTTTCACGAAATGCTTCTGTACGAATGGATAAATGATTAAGACGGGCGCGCTTGCAACCACGATAAGCGAATACTTGAGCAGATCCTTCAAGCCTTGTTGAGCCAGCATCTGGTCAACTTTGGACACCATGGTCGGATCTATGGTATTCAGAATTAGAATGTTGCGCAGCACGATCTGCAGAGGGAACAAGTTCGGTGATTTCAGAAAAATCAGCGCATCGAAGTAGGCATTCCAATGCCCTACTGCATACATCAATGTCAGCACAGCCAGGATCGGCTTGGAGAGCGGCAGCACGACACTCGTCATGAATCGGATGTCGCTGCAGCCGTCAAGCTCAGCCGCTTCCGCAATCTCGTCGGGAATCGTCGTTTGGAAAAAGGTGCGGGCAACAATAACTTGAAACACAGCCATAGCTCCCGGCAAAATCATGGCCCAACGCGTGTCGAGTAAATGCAGGTTTTTGACCACGAGATAGAACGGGATAAGCCCTCCCTCGAACATCATCGTAATGACAAGAAGCACCATAATGAAATTGCGGCCGTAGAATGTTTTTTTGGCGATTGGATAGGCAAGCATGACGGTTAAAGCGACGTTAATTATCGTTCCTGCTACCGCATAAATAAGCGAGTTCGTGTAACCGGTTACGATTTGCGGGTTGCGGAACACCGCTTTGTAGCCTTCAAGCGTTACATCGACGGGAAACAGCCATACTTTGCCGGAAACGACCGCTTGCGGCGAGCTAAACGATGAGGAAACGATGAAAATGAGCGGAAACAGGACGGCAATCAGAACCGCCGACAGAAACGTGTATATCCCCATCAAAAAGAGCCGATCGCCCTGCGTTTCGCGAATTCTTGATGATTTAATCATATAAATGCCTCCTTCCTGCAGTCTCGGGCGCAAGCTGCTACCACAAGCTTGAACTGGACAGCTTTCTGGCGATGTAGTTGACACTCACCAGCAGGATCAGATTGACGACCGAATTGAAGAAACCGATGGCAGCCGAGAAGCTGAAGCTGGAACTGAGCAGCCCCACCTTGTATACGTAGGTTGAAATAACTTCCGACGTACTGACGTTGAGAGGATTTTGCATCAAATAAATTTTCTCGAAGCCAAGCTTCATAATGTTCCCCAGATTCAAGATAAGCAGGATGACGGAAACCGGAATGAGGCTGGGAATATCGATATGAATAATTTTCTGCATGCGGGATGAGCCGTCTACTTTTGCGGATTCGTACAGTTCAGGATTAACTCCGGATAAAGCGGCAATGTAAATAATGGCTCCATAACCTGTATATTGCCATACATCCGACCAGACATAGATCGATTTGAACAAGCTGGGAATGCCCATGAAGTTGGTGTTGTCCACGCCGAGCATCTGCAGAAACTTGCTGATAATGCCAACGTTCGGCGACAAGGTGACGATGAGAATAGACACCATGATGACCGTCGAAATAAAGTAAGGCGCGTAAGTAATCATCTGAACGCTGCTTTTGAAGAACCCGTTGCGTATTTCATTCAAAGCGAGTGCCAGCAAGATCGGAGCCGGAAAGCCGACAAGCAGACCATACAGACTGATGCCCAGCGTGTTCTTCATGTACATCCAAAAATTCGGCGACTCGAAAAATTGTTCGAAATATTTCAAACCGACCCACGGGCTGCCCCAAATGCCTTTGATGACGTTGTAGTCTTTGAAAGCAATGACGACACCAGCCATAGGAATATACTTGAAAATAATCAAATACAGCAGCGGCAAACATACAACCAGATATAACTGCCAGTGACGCTTCATCTTTTTCCCAACGACGCTTAAGGAGGATTTGCTGTGCGCGAGAGGTACGGATGCACTTATTTCCTTTTGCATGCTTGACATATGCTCCTTCTCCTTTCGTGTTTGTTAGTGATTGCGCTTTCACAATTTCATCGTAGTATGCGGAATAAGGCCGCTGCAAGAAACAAGAATCGTGGCCTTAACCATTTTCGCATGGCTTGAAAAAGCGCGCAGCTCCGGTAATTCCCCGGAGCTGCCGCTAAATAAGCAGGATACAATTGCTGTGTAAACAGGTTCAGCAAACTATTTTCTACGGCTTAACCAAATTCACCCGATCTGTCTGCGAGCCGCTTCTTCACGAAATTCGCTTGGCGAGCATCCAACCACTTTCTTAAACACCCGGCTGAATGAAATCGCGCTTGTATATCCGACCTGCTCCGCAACCTCTTGCATTGAAGCCAGCGATTCGCTGAGAAGTCGCCGCGCAACCTGCATACGGATATCAATCAGGAAATCCACGAACTTCTGTCCGGTCTCTTCCTTAAACAGCTTGCTTACATATTTGCTATTAATGTTAAAGGTCGAACTCAGATAGTCGAGCGACATGTTCGGATTGGCGTATTCCTCCTCGATGAATTTCCGCATGTCACGGATGGTAGCTGCGTGCAGCCGTTTGTCCTGCGCTTCCAGCAAGCCTGTATATAGACCGTTCAACACGATTAGAGATTCTTCCCGCATTTGGTCCAGAGAATGGCTGTCATCGATGACTTTGCTAAGCTTGGGTAAGCCGTCCCGCGCCCATATTTCTTGAATCTCTTTGGCCATACCGGCCATTTCGCGTCCCAAATAATAAATGAAATAATTCATCAGGTTCTTAATTTCATCTTTGGTCAAGAGCCAAAGCTTCATTTCACTAAAAAGCTCCTCAAATTTCGTCTGCCAGTCATCCTCGAGAAGTCTGAACGATTGAATAATGGAACGGATTGTATTCAGGTGCGAAAACACCTCGGCTTGACCATGATTGGCGATATGTTCGCCGGTAATCAGCCTGTTTTCGCCCAGCACAATTTTATATTTAAGCGCCCGAAGCGCTTCTTTATACGAATTTGCAACGCTGGAAAGCTCTGCGACCTGTTCACCGATGCCAACCGTAACCGTAAACTTTAGATTATCCTGAGCCCACATCCGAACGTTTTCGAAAAGCTCAAGTATCGTGGAAATGCTGGCTTCATCCCCGCTATCGACGAATGCCATCACGCTGAGCTGATAGGCTGAAGTCCACTCCGTCCATAGCACGAGCTCATAGTTCGGAGCAAGCTCCTGAATAACGCTGCGCAGTGCGAATTTAAGCAGATTCTGATCTTTGCGTGAGTATTGACAACAAAAGTCGCTATATTTGTCCAATTCAATGACCAGAACGATCTGTCTGTCTGAAGCGTACGGCAGCTGCAAGCTGCTTGTTTCTTCCATCCATTCGTCATGCGTTAAACCCGTGTCACCTTCGATAAGCTGATGAAACAAATATTTCGTGCGAAGATGCCTGTCCTCTTCATGCTTCTGTTGGTATTGATTCGATTGTTCAATAATATTGGACAGCGCCGATTCGATGAACGAGAATTCATCTGCCCCCTCTTTCGATGTTGGAAGCCGGTATCCGCGGATGCGCGCCACAATCTGTTCCAGCGGCTTCGAGTTGCGTCTGGTTACGTACAGCATCCATACCAATCCAACCAGAATCATCGCGATTCCGATGATAAACCATACATTATAGAGTGAGGAGATGACATGAAACACCTTGCTGTTAACAAGTCCGCTTTGATAAGTCCAGCCGGTATAGCTCGAGACATAATTGGAGAATATCTTTGTTTCCTCTGCTTGACTTAAGCCGCTAAACAGATTATGACCCGCAGAGTCCCGAATCCCGATATAGCTTGTATCCGAATCGTAGAGGTCGGCGATACTGTTCTGCAAAGAATCGGTCGCCACATTGACGACGATCATCCCTTTCTCACCAGTAATGAATGGCGCTCCCCGCACTAGACTGACGACGGGCTTGCTGCCTTTCACAGAAAACTGCTCAAAGCTTCTTACACCCGACCATTGCTTGGATACAAGCGGATCCATGGACCGTCTAATGAACGGTTCGTCCTTATAGTTACTAAGCTGGTCGCTGGTCGCATTGCTGAGCACGAAATTGTCTTCATAACGCACCAAATAAATCGAATCAATCATGGGGTACGAGGAGATCATATCCCGCATTTCTTTTACCGCGCTGATGTTGATGGAAATGTTATTTTTCGCATCATAATTGAAGAAATTAGTCAATTCTTTATTGTTAATCGTTTCCATCATCACCATGTTGTCAATCGCTTTCAGGGAGGTGTCGATCAGGCGCATGGCCTGTAAGGACAGCATTTTGTTCGCGTTAAGCGCCTCTTTGCGGCTCTGTTCGCTTAGCATCTGGAAAAAGACGAAAAATGTAAACGTTACCACGATGATGAAAATGGGCATATAGGAAAGCAGCAGCCGGTTAAATAATGTTTTCCTCATGTTCAGCCTCCACCTATGAACGTGATTGTAACGGGAGAAAGCCCCTTACTTTGTTTACACTTTATTCCACAGATTGTTACGAAATCCTCCCCGTTACTGTAATAGAAACAGGGAGCAGTTGCCGGTGCGGCGAACTACTCCCCTACTCATTAACTAACGATCGACGTAAGCTTATTATTCATGTAGTAATACTGCTGGATAATCCACCAAGATGGAATGGTGGCAAACGGTCTGCAAATCGCGCCATGTTTGATTAATGAGCGTATGCTGCATCGTTGCGCCTAAGCCTAAGTATGGGAAAAGCTGCTGTGCTGACGAGTATGCGGTCTTTGCAGCTTTTTTGCATTGCGCCCCGATGTCGCTCCACGCTTCTTCCGTTAACTTCTCGCCGGCAAGGTGGCGAGCCCATGAATCTTCGATGGTGTTATAGAAGAGCAGCTTTTGTTCCTGTAAGCGGCGAGTTGCCTCCTCTAACTGGGCTTTAAGGAACGGCGAACGTGCCGGGTTCGAACGATCCCAAGTTTCCTTGTACCTGTCTATCAATAGCTTCGTTTCAGCTAAGAAATGCCTGCCTATCCCGATTGCAACAGCGGTGAAAGAAGCCTCGGCGAACGTCTGAAACGGATAGCGATAGATCGGATGATCATGGAATGTGCTGTGAAAAACATTGAAAGCCAGATGCTCCGGCACGAAAGCATCCGATACGGTTGTGGTGTGGCTCGCTGTCGCCCTAAGGCCGAAAGCGTCCCAATCTTCCTTCACTCTTACCTGATCCGGCTGAAGAACGAAAGCAAGAACCTCTTGCACAGCTGGATTACTGGGGTCATCAACCTTACAAGTCGCGGTAAAGATCGTTGCATATAGCGATCCACTGTTATAGTTCCAGGAACCATTCAATAAATAGCCCCCCTCGACTTTTCGGGCGGTACCGGATGGGTGGCCGCTTCCAGCGATTACGGCATCCTTTCGCTTGAACAAATCGGCCGCCGTGGAGGACGGGAAGCAGGCATAGAAATAATTCCCGCCGGAGCCGATCGTTACGGCCCAACCGAAGCTTCCATTGATCCACGAGGCTTGTTCAAAGATACGGAGCGCCTGCGGCAGTTCCGTCATGGTGCCGTCGACCTCTTCGGGCAGGAATAGCTTGAACAGTTTGTGATCGTATATGTGTTGCAGTGCTTCCCCGCTAATAACCCCAGCTTGTTCCATGTCAAAGGAGGCATCTCTTAAGGATCGGACAAATTCAGAATGAAAAAGCTCCATCGTGTGACACCTCTCGTGTTTCCGTTTTACGAACCTTTAGAGATGGCTCTTGATTTGGTCAATGAGCGCCTCATATTGTTCCTCAGTTAAAAGAAGATTGGCAGATGGGTTCATTTCAAACATTTTCCCCCACGTATAGCCATCTTTATATTTCGGTACGATGTGAAAATGGACATGCGGCATCGTATCGCCAAAAGCACCGTAGTTAATTTTATCCGGCTGGAACGCTTTTTCAATGGCTGCTGCCGCTTGGGCTACATCGCGCATATAAGCATCCTGCTTGTCCTGCGACAGATGAAAAAACTCCGTTTCATGCTCGTTCAGAGCGACAATACAGCGCCCCCGGTACGTTTGCTCCCGAAACAAATACAAGGTTGATACACGTAACTGGCCGATTTCGATCATGAGATTATTCAGTGCTTCATTTTTACTACAATAATTGCAAATTGAACTCATGTCTGACACTCCTGTTCGATTGTAAATGGTATAAGTTGGACTGCTACACTATCATATCACATCCAAGCACGAAACTCAGTTCACATGCACACCGCAAATATAAAAAGAAACCGCTCCTTTTGGAGCGGTTCCTATGCGATCAATTACCTTCTTATTTGTTATTCTGAGCCTTGTAATTTTTGATAAACTCGTCTTCAACGGCCTTGCCGCCCTGGTCCATGTACTGTTGAACCAATGATTTGTACAGGCCTTCCACTTCTGCAGGTTTAGCAACAATTAGTTTTGCGAGCATTTGTGCTGAAAGATTTTTGAGCGCTGCTATGTTTTTGGCATCAGCCGCATTCGGTATGGAGTAGAAGTAATTAGCATAATAGTCCACCATACCTACCTTCAAAGCGTTCTCTGCATCCTTTTCATAACCGGGATAGCCTGTCGAAATGGCTGCATCATTCTTTTTCTGATCGCCAAGCTCGATACCGTTTGATAGGATATCATAGTCAAGGTTGTTAGCAACAGTCATCATTTTATCGCCTGAATTTGTCGTACCTGTCTGTTTAGGAACTCCGTTAACCATGTTGTAGTCCACGCCTTCCTGACCGTTCTGGAGGAAGAGGGTTACCTTAGGGTCACTCATCCAGTTGAGATACTGGATGGCAAGGTCAACATTTTTACTTGTTTTAGGGATGATGATATACATACCATTCGGGCTGTACCCGTTCTTAGGATGTTTGCCTGCATCATTCTGCCATGGATCGATCGGAATAAGCTGAGCACCAGGAACATTTTTGACCAGGTTGGTATAAGTACCGGGAGCTGTTCGGTACGGTCCATCCCAGTTCGTCTGGAATGCGCCGACTTTTCCGTTGGAAATATCTGCGTCCAGCAGTTTTCCATCCTTGTCAGTTGCGAAGTTCGGGCTAATCAAGCCTGCATTATACAACTTGTTGACATATTGCACAGCTTTATCAAATCCCGGCATGCTCCAGTTAGCCAACCAGATGGATTGCGGCTGAAGTGTAGCAAACTGTTCTTCCGTAAGGTTAGATGGTTTAAAGGCTTCCGGTATTAAGCTTAAACCGGGATTTAAAGGCTGCAGGGAATAACCGTAAGGAATGACACCGCTTACATTTCCGGGATTCTTCTCTTTGAAAGCAACCATGGTATCATAGAACTGTTGTGGTGTCGTAGGAACGGGAAGACCCAATTTATCGAGCCAGTCTTTGCGGATAAAAGTATTAGAACCTGCCAGAACCGTCCTCTTGCCTGGTACAGAATACTGTTTGCCATTAAATTTGCCATACTTTAACACATCATCGCCAAGATACTTTGTGAGAACAGGTCCATACTGCTTGAGAACTGAATCAAGCTCTGCCAAGCCGCCCTGCTGTACATAATTATAGACAACACCCTGGTTGTACGTGAAGGTAATGTCAGGTGCCTGGCCAGCCGCCATCAATACGTTCAACTTGTCTACTTCCTGCGCTCTGGGAACGGAAACAAATTTTACTGTGGCATTAAACTGCTTACCGAAATTATCGTTAATATACTTTGTCCAGTAGTTATTATTCAAATCAGGCTGTCCGGGTTTACCCCTGTCGAAAACTTCGACTGTTAATGTTCGATGTTCTTTGCTAGCGCCTGCTGTAGCAGCAGCTTGTGTGGCACTTGCGGTGCTTGTGGCGCTTGTGCCGGTTGACGAATTGCTCGTGCAAGCGGACAATGTAGACGCAATTAGTAGGCCTGCCAAAGAAAAACAGATAGATCTTCCTTTCTTTACCTTCAAAGAACCCATCTCCTTTTTTAATTTAAAATCGTATATAAACTCGCGAAACAGATCCATAGTCCATTTCACAAACCCATATCAACCTTTAACGGCGCCAATCATAATGCCCGATACAAAATATTTCTGGAGCCACGGATACACGAGAAGAATCGGAACTGTACCAAACATAATACTTGCCGCTTTCAATGCCTCTGAAGGCAGATTTACAATGAGATTCTCGCCGGACATTTGCTGCGAAAGATTGATAACGTTATACAGCTTAAGCTGTATCGTATAAAATTTCTGGTCCGTAATGTAGAAAAGAGCATCCTGGAAATAATTCCACCGGAATACGGCATATAGTAAACTGACTGTGGCAAGTGCCGGCTTAGAAAGAGGCAGTACGATCTTAAGCAGAATCTGCAGTTCGTTGCATCCGTCCAGGTGTGCAGCTTCCTCCAGACTATCAGGCAAGCTCTGAAAGAACGATTTCAATATGATCATGTAGTATACGCTCATCATCCCCGGGAGAATCAGTGCCAATGGCGTGTCCAAAAGGTTCAGACTCTTGACATTCAGATAGTCCGGAATTAACCCGCCGCTAAAATACATGGTAAACAGCATCACTAACAATAAAATATTTCTGCCCTTGAGTCTTTTTTTGGTCAGCGGGTACGCCGCCAATATGGTAACGGTCAATGAAATGAGAACGAACACACCTGTCAGAAGCACCGTGTAGAACAATGAGTACAACATACCCGCATCGCCGAATACAACTTTATAGGCTTCTATATTAAAGTCTATGGGATAGATGGTCACAGCCTGGGAAATAATCGCCTGATTAGAGCTAAGTGATTGGGAAAGAATATAGAGAAAAGGAACCAGGCAAACAAAAACCGAAATTAAAACAACTGATGCTGCTGTATAGTCTATAACTCTATTCTTCAAAGTTTGTGACATTGTCCATACCTCCTCACCATATTCCGTTTTCTCCTAATTTACGGGAAATAAAATTAGAGGTTACCAAAAATATTAAGCAAATAACAGATTGGAACAGGCCGACAGCTGCGCCGATTGAAAAGTTCGCAGATTGAATGCCTACACGATAAACATAGGTGCTGATCACGTCACCAAAATCCATCACAAGGTTGTTTTGAATATTGAATGGTCGGTCGAAGTTAATAGCCATAATATTTCCGAGCTGCAGGATCAGAAGAATTACAATGGTTGGTCGGATACCTGGCAGTGTAATATGCCATATCTTCCTGAATCTCCCTGCCCCATCTGCGTCTGCAGCTTCATACAATTGCTTGTCAATTCCCGTCATAGCGGCAAGATACAGAATTGTCCCCCACCCTGCGTTCTGCCATACGCCAATTAAAGAATAAGTTGCAACCCATACATATTTGTTCGTGAGGAACGGTAACGATGGCCCGCCCATATCGCTAATTAAGGAATTTAACATACCTGTGGGAGAGAGCAGCTGAGCAACAATTCCACCGATAATTACCCAAGAAAGGAAATGCGGCAGATACAAGATGGTCTGGCTTATCTTCTTGAACTTATTCCATACCAGTTCATTGAGTAAAATGGCTAGAACAATCGGCGCTGGAAATCCCAAAATCAAATCCAAACAGTTCAGCATCAACGTGTTTCTAACCACCTGATAGAATTGTGGTGATGAAAAAATTTGCTTGAATGTTTCAAAGTTATTCCACGGACTCATGTTCACGCCCTGAAAAATGTTGTAATCCTTAAAAGCAATCTGTATGCCATACATAGGTGCATATTTAAATGTCACTATATATGCAATCGGGATAAGCAGCATCAGGTAAAGCAAATAATCAAGTTTTATGTAATACAACAACCCCTTCTTTTTTTGCTGCCGTATGCCAACGCTCTCCTTCTTATCCAGAGCAACACTACTGTTCATTGCCTGCATAGATTACAACCTCCATTTCACTGGTTTCTCTTCCGAGTAGGCCATCTGTATCAAGTTTGAATGCGCTTCCAAATGTGAGTTTATGATACCGCTGGTACCGATAACAGCTGCTTTGATCTTCGTCTTTCACTCCTTTTGTTTTATTTGAAAAATTTGGTGTGCTTCTGCTTTAAACTTTCTTTCTCAATCAAGAGCAGTTCCAAATGATCTCTTATCATTTTATCCGCTTGGTCGGGATCCTTCTCCTTGATAGCTCGAACAATGCCATGATGCTGAGCAAGTATGATTTTCCAGTCGGAATCGGAAGCAAGCCGTAGAATCCGGATGCGGTTGTCATGCGTTGCCATTTGTTGAATAAGTCCCCACGTACGGCCCCGGCCGCAGCCGATCATAATCGATTTGTGAAACTCTTCATCGAGCTCAAACAGACGTCCATAATTCTGTTCGGATTCGCACAGTTCTTGCAGCGAGATGAGATTTTGCAGATGAAGCACCTGCTCCTTGTCAAGCAGCTCGCATGCTTCTCGAACAACGGCCGATTCCAATGTTTTTCTGACAAACCGGGATTCTTCCGCATGCTGTAAATCGATTAGCGATATGATGGAGCCCTTCTGCGGAGTGGTTTCGATTAATTCCTCCTGAGTAAGTTTAACCAATGCTTCACGGATTGGCGTCCTGCTCACTTGGAGCATCTCGACCAGTTCTTTTTCCGAGATAAACCGCCCCGGTTCAAGTCGCAGCTCCATGATGTTTTTCTTCAGGGTTTCGTAAACGAAATCCCTTATAAGTCCTCTTTTGTCTCTTGAAATGTCAATCTGAATACTCATTAGATTCCTCCAGCCCGACGAGCGGCTATTCATCCTTCAAGCACTCGAAAAAGCGCTTACAAAATTAGAAGAGATGACTAGTTACCCTAGTATACCAGCTAAAATGTAGTGATCCGGATCGCTCTCTTAAACTGATCGGCCACCCCTCTTTGCGTGGATCCATTCTTCCAGCAGCAAATGCTGATGACGCCTTGTGGATACATAATTTGTTACCTTTGGCCTGTGATAATACTAACATACCACTACTGCAGCGGAGCTGACGATGCACTAATCGCTTAAAACATTTACCCATTTCTAGCATTTCCACCCGATTGAAAGCGCTGTATAATGGGTGTACAATAGTGTGAAAAACAAGGGGGACGTATACTATGTCTGAATTGATCACCGATATCGTTGAAATAGGCAGGCTTCCCGATGTTCGAATGTCCTTTCATCTGATGGGGCTTCATGTTCGCGATGTGGGTCCCCGGTGGACCTATCCATCCCATGAACATCCGATGTACGAGCTTCATTGGGTGATCGAAGGGGACATGAAGATGATCGTCGAGGGTCAGATTTATGATCAAAAAAAGGGAGATCTGCTTTTCATACGTCCGGGAATCATTCATTCATGCAAATCGGCAGGCACTCAGGGCTTCACTTATTTTTGTGTGCATTTCAGCGTCGCAGATCCTGCTTTCTCCAAGGAGCTGGAGCGCCGTCATGCCGTCTGCTACGAAGCATCTTCTCCCCTTGTCAAAGAATTGGTTCCCTTCCTATCGGACTTATGTAATCTTGCGACTGAAAACAGAGGTCGATCGCTTTCCGCCGCAAAAAGCATGAGGGTGTACGCAGCCGTGTTTGAGCTTTTGGGAACGCTTGTGGAGCAGCTGTCCCAAACCGACAATGTCGTGCTTACGAAAAAGGAAGTACTGGCCGGCCGCATCGCTGAAAATATTGAGGCTTCGATCCGAAGCAGCCTGCTTCATGGCCAAATGGAAGACAACGAAAGAAAATTCGTCCAAGACATAGCCGAATCCTTAAAATTGAGTCCATCCCAGGTGAACCGCGTCTTTCAACAGGTTTATGGGAAGGCCCCCCGCAAATATATGTCGGAAATTTTGTTAAGCGAGGCCCAGCGCCTATTGCTTCAGACCGAACTGTCTATAGACCATATAGCCATGATACTCGGGTATAAAACAAGCGCCCACTTCAGCCGCCAATTTAAGCGTTGGATCGGGATAGCGCCATCCGTCTATAGAAGCACTGTTGTAACGGACGAGATTTAACTATGTGACTCTGCCGTATTGTCTGGCAGCGGACAGGATGCGTCGATATAGCCTTTTTCCCTTTAAGTATTTCCATGGATAAATGGCCGGCCTCGTATTCACTTCCAGAATCCATAGCTTCCCCTCGGTATCGAGAGCCACATCCAGCCCCAGTTCTCTGAAGCCTCTCCGATACAGATCAAAGCTCTTACCCACAGCAACGCCAAGCTGCTTCATTGCAGCTTTCTTACGAACAATCGAATCGTGCTTGTACCCTGCTCCCGCCAGCGTTTGGTGAAGAGCGCCCAGCCTGCCTCCTTGGTGATAATTCGTCGCCACCTTGTCCGGCTTGCCTATTTTGGTACATATGGCCGTACTTATCCATTTTCCTTCATTTGTCTTCTGAACCATGACACGGATATCGAACGGCTTACCTTTCATTTTGGCAAGTCGGATCCCCTGCTGTAGCAGATACGATTTCCTTCCCGAGAACCGGGACAGTTTCTTGTATAAATGACCAAATGTCGGACTTGACGATTTAAAGGTATTGTGTTTCGTTTGGTAACCTCTCGCCATTCTCTTGATCCGGATGATGCCAAACCCACCCGTACCTCCCGTAGGCTTAAAATAGACGGTCGGATAACCGGATAGCATTTTCCGCAAGTTTTTTCTGTTAAACGGCATAGTGCGGGGGATACGCCTTCGCAATCTCCGGTGCTTAAGCAGCCATTTGGTCTTTTGCCATTTGCTCTTGAAAGATTTGCTTGCATATTTCAATTGCCCCACCCCTTCCTTTTTCTCAACATACGCATAGAATTAGGTGTTTGTCACAGCATTTGCCTAAGCTATATGACGCTTAAAATAAAAAAGCCGCATCAAATGCGGCGGCATGTAATATAAACTTGTTCCTATCACCCGACAACTAAATCGTTTCCTGTACCCGACATTCCGGCAGCGAACTTCCCCAAGAAGGTAGCGATTGCCTCTTCATTACGCCGTTCCGCGGCCTTTTAGTGATGAATCTTGTTGTTAAGCTGTGCTGTGAATCTTCTCATTTTTCGTATAAGTGTTTTTACTTATCCATGTACGACCGCTGGTTTCACAGTTCTAATATGATGAATATAGTCCTTACTGCTCGTTGCTAATCTCTCTTCCGTAACATTTGAAGTGTCATTTAGCGAAAAATGAGGCAGATAAGTCGCATTAATAAAATGAACTAGAGCTTCTATTGGTCGCAAAATCTCTTGAAGTGTAAAGCGGTTAGAGCCACTCGCTTGATACGATGCCTCCGTACCATATGTTGAGATTGCTACGCCTATTTCTTTACCTTTTATTTTCGTAGCATCCGGCCCATAAGCCCAACCGTAAAGCAAAACTTGGTCAAACCACTTTTTGAGTAATGGCGGTGTGCTGTACCAGTAGAGTGGATATTGAAAAATAATTCGATCATGCGACTCTATCAATTCTTGCTCTTTAGAAACGTCTATTTTTTCGTCGGGGTATGTTTTATATAACTCATGAATGGTGATGTCACTATGCTTTCGCAATTCCTCTACCCATGCTTTATTCCAGTTAGATGCTTCGATGTTCGGGTGGGTGACGATGACTAAAGTTTTCATTTTGTTTGCTCCGTTTCATTATTATTTATCAATAATTTTATATTGGAGGTGCGGTTCTACTTCATCATTAACGATAATGTATCCCTAGTTTCCATATCTATGATGCCTTTGGAACTTATTTTTATGCGTCATCCTTGAAGAAGAGTTCCATTAAACAGGCTCCTTATTGTTCTAATAAAGAGAACGACCAATACAATGTTTAGAACAACTAGAATGACTGTAGAGATAGCAATTAATAGCCAAGAGTGCACGAACATTGCGTATATCAATGCTGCGTTGCTGAGAGCAGCCATAGGAAAACTAACCCCCCACCAGGAAGCACCGAACGGGATGGATTTTTTAAATACTTTGAAGAATAATACAATGAACAGGAACAAACCGAAATAAAACAGGATGGAAGCAAACTGGTCAATTCGATGCTCAAAGTTTACATAGCCTAGAAAACCTACCTCAAAAGGCGCGATCATAATGATCATGGACGGCGTTAATCCTGCATGCAATGGATCATGATGAATCAATCGAGATAAGATCATGGTGAGAAAAACTAAAGCAACAATTCCTCCAATCGCTAGAGACAACAGATTAATTTCATATGCCCATGAGAACGGCATACTCCCGCCGGCGACCGCAATATCCATTGTTCCCACTCCAGGAATAAGCCAAGCCGGAACTGCATGTGCCGGATCATTGTTGCCATTAAGAAGACGTGTGACAACGAGATAACTAAGCGCCAAGGTGCTTACAGTACCGATAATCCAAATAACTTGGCCTGATATTTTACTGTAGGATCCAATCACAGAGGATAGTAATAAAATAGCGATTGTAATCGTACCGAAAAAGTTTCCTGAGATGGGATGCATAAATTCATCCTTAACCTTATTCGGGTATAGAATGCATTTAGAAACATAACCTACGCTTAGAACGACAAACATTAGGACGCCAATAATTCCAATGATATCAGCGATTACAAGTGAAGTACCCAGCAGCTTACTTGCTTGCCTCCAAGCCAATGATAACCCCGAAATTCCCATAACCGAAGCAAATAGATTAACAGGTAAGAATTGAATAGAACCGATATTTTTTTGTTTCTGTACGATCGTTATGGTCTGCATGAATGGTCACTACCTTCAATATTAAGTATTTTTAATATATCCAAGAAATTCACAAGTGCCGCCAATTTACTGATTTTAGTCAGCAGCACTTGTGGCTTATTTATTGAACATCAAAAAAGAATATAAGCTTCCGGAGCCGGTGCCTCAACAAAGGTTGATTTTTTGCGTGAGTACTGTCTATCTCCTACTTTAACCTCGGTTTCGTTATATGCTTCGATCATGCCTCCCCCAACCATTCTTCCATCCTTCAAGACCGCTACATAGTTGCTAAAAAAAATCGCATTGTCTAACTCGTTGTCGTATTGAAGTTTTTTCATGATTTCTACCTTCCCTTTATATCAAGTTTTAGTTCCTAAATTGACGGTATGCTGCAGAAATACACATCAAAACTCCTGTTGTGATCAGGACCCCAAGAGGAAACCACCAACTCCCCCATGCTGGGTAAATAAGAGGCATCAACGAGACACCAAATGCTACAGGGACCGGAGCTTTAAATAAATTACATAGCAACAGAGTAATCAAAACATTAATTATCCCAACCCATATAATCGATTCATCCAACATGTGATAGACACCGACTGAAAGAATAGCTGTTATCGTCAATACCGCCAACCGGGCTGGAATCAATTTCCATGTAAACTTTTCAGAATGGAAGATCTCGAAAATGAGAGCAAAAACGGGTGGAACCACTAACACTTCTATTCCCGTCGCAAAGGCAAGCCAAATCCAAAGACATAAAACCATACTGATGATAACCGTATCTATTTTCTTTCGAAAAGTCGCAGGACCATTTGACAACTTTTCAGGATTTCTTGCTTTGAAAGCCGCCAACATGATGACAAACGTAAAGATAGCAGTTGTGATAGCGAAAACATAATCATGAAGACCTAGAAAAATCGGAAGCAATCCTGCAGGGATCGTAGGTCCAAAATTAACCCGAAATATATGCATCAGAATGACAATAATCACAAAACCTAACCAAATTTTCAGCAGAGGCGTAAGTGATAAAGCATTCAATGAAGTTCCCATGAAAGCAGCTAACGTTGGGGAAAGCCACAGGTGGACCGGCTTCTTTATCCAATGCGGAACTGGAAATACCATAACACCCATTGCCATACCTGCGATTTCAGGAAAAAGAATATCCTTTTGATCTGTAACAACAGCAACTACAAGCATCAAAACAACTAAAACGTAAGCTGATAGAAAGCTTTTGGATTTTATATTATGCCAAATCATGACGATTGCTCTCCTTATTAAGAACAGTCCCATCATTTTTTATGACGGGTCATGTATGAAGTTTCTAACTATTATTTTCCGTTGACGAATCGTTTTTATACTTGGTCACATCATTCTCAAAATCCCGAATTAATTTTGCATAAGGTCTCCATTTTTCGGGAACCTTCTCCATATCATTGCAATAAACAGCCCCTAAATAGCTGGACAGATTTGTTACTTTCTCTCGCACAAGTACCTCGCGTATCTCGGAAGGTTTTGTAGGCACATCATTTTTCTGTACAAGCTGAAACTGGTCTATTGCCAAAAACATGTCTAAACTTTTTTTATAAGAGCAATGTACGGGGAATCGAGGCGAGCTTCCAGAGTCGTACTTTGACAATACGACCCTGTCGTAGAAGTCACAAAGCAACGGATGAGCTTCCAATTGAAGAATCGCAAAATCTTCATCGGGTTCTCTTCTTGAATAAATGTCTAGCATTTTCCGACAATCTCTATACGTTGGCCAGAAAAATACATGCTGATCTAGATAATTATAAAATTCTAATTGAGTGATTTTGGGATCCATAACTTGATCGCTAATACGTAAATGAGCATTTGCAATAAAAATATTTCCATAAAAATCCACTTCTCGACTCCATAATCGTCTTTCATTTGATAATGCAGGATCAACCCGATAACATGAATACAAAGCATTGACATGTCCAATTGATGCCAAGTTTCGGGCTCTAGTAAAATGAAATAATGATTTCCTCTTTGAACTGTTTGTTATTTTTTTGATAATTGAATCGTTCATATCTCTCCGCGGTTCATGATGGTTGTTGACAAGAATAGAAAGCGTCTGACGTTTCATCTTTCTTCCCCCATAAGCATTTCATCTATCGTGGAACCTGGCATAACCATTGCATTGGATAAACATTCTCTTGCTGGCTGATAACAAAATCGATAACTACAGGCTCCTCTATTTCCAAAGCTTTATTCCACACCTTACGGGCCTCTATTTTATTAGTTGCCCTAAGTCCTACAATTCCATAGGCTAGGCTTCTGCCAGCTTAACGAAATCTGGACTGCCTGAGAGTTCCATATGACTAAAACGATGATCGTAAATGATTTCTTGCCATTGCCGTATCATTCATTGTTTCCCCCCCCCGTTTTCCCATAAACTAAAACTTCTTCTAACTATAAAGAGATCTAAATTGAAGTTTCTTGATTGCTATGTTGGTTATGTTATCATGAAGTTAGCTATTCATGTTATGGAATGATTCAATAGCCGCTATTCCGAAATTCGATAACTAAGGAGTGCCAGCATCATGATCGAGTTGTTAGAAGGAAGATTTTTCAAGACATTTATTGCTGTAATGGAGGAAAAGAGCTTTAACCGAGCGTCAGAAAAGTTAGGATATGTTCAATCGACCGTTACAAACCATATTCAATTATTGGAACGAGCATGCGGCCAAAAACTTTTTCACCGTCTATCAAAAGGTGTAAAACCAACTGAAGCCGGCCTCAAACTTGCTAAATTTGCCCATCAGTTTGTACATTTAGGGCTTTCATTAGAAAAAGCTATGGATGAATCGAATCAACTAAAAGGAACTATTCACCTTAGCATGCATGAATCTTTTTTTGTCACGAGAATGTTTTCGCTTGTCGAACAGTTTCAGCATGATTATCCCAAGGTTAAGTTTAAGTTAGAAACTGGTTATCATCAGGATGTTATTGACGATGTTTTGCAGCACGTCGTTGATTTTGGATTTGTTCCGCGGAATCCTCAACGGGATGACCTTTACTTTTACCCCATGCTGCAGGAAGAGTTAATATTTATCGCCTCAGATGAGTTGACGAGAAATGTTGAAGTGGATGGTCTAAAAGTGCTAAACGGTGAATCTGTTCTTAGCTTTGGTAACAGTTGTTTGTATTACACTCATGCTGTCAAAGTCTTAGTGGAAGCTGGCGTAGAAGCTAGTAGTGCTATTCAATATCCAAGTATCGAAATGATTAAAAAAGCTGTTAAATGCGGCATAGGCTTTGCTTTAATTCCAAAAGTAGCGGCGGAAAAAGAATTAAATGATGGGGATTTCAGAATGCTGCCTTTAAGCTCAAGGGTTTTCTCCACCCATGGCATGATTGTAAATAAAGACAGGGATCTAAACTTTCCCTCCCAAATGTTCAAATCATTCGTATTGGAGAATTACTCAATGCCAGCCGATATCGAATGAAATTGTTCTTGGAATACAAATAAAACAACCAACGTCGGCATCTCCCAGCCAAGGTTGGTTGTTTTCATGTACTCATTTTTTATCTTTCGTGTCGAGTTCCGCTTCTATCTTGGAATGTTTGGAGGATTCCCCCATTCGCCAATAGACAAAGAAGCTTATGGCAATGCAGGCTGCTACATAATAATAAAAGAGCGATTCGACTCCATTCGTCTTGAACCACAGTGCAATAAACTCCGCGGTCCCGCCAAAAACCGCGACGGTGAGTCCGTAAGGAAACCCCACGCCGAGAGCACGGATTTCGGTTGGAAAGAGTTCAGCTTTCACGATTGCATTGATTGAGGTGTAACCGGTAACAATAAGGAGACCCACAATCATCAGCAGCAAAGCAGTTACAGGACTCTTCGCATGTTCCATGAGCAGGAACAGCGGGACCGTTAATAAAGTTCCCAGGATGCCGAAACTAATTAATAACGGGCGTCTGCCGATCCGGTCAGATAGCATGCCAGCGAAAGGTTGAAGGATGACAAATACCAGCAACGCGATAAAGTTGATCCAACTGACGACCTCTTTGTCTAGTCCTACAGTATTCACCATGAACTTTTGTAAGTACGTCGTGTAAGAATAAAAGGCAACCGTTCCGCCAAGCGTGAGTCCAATCACTGTCAACACGGCCTTAGGGTGTTTCATTAGAGCACGAACAGTCCCTGCGCTCCCCCGACTTTTGAGACTCATTTTGGAGAACTGCTCTGACTCGTCCATTGTGCGGCGCAGCCATAATACGGCCAATGCCCCCATTGCTCCAATGACAAAAGGAATCCGCCAGCCCCAAGATTTCATGTCAGGTTCGCTAAGGATCTGCTGAAGGATGATCTGAACTCCAAGTGCGACTAACTGTCCGGCAATGAGTGTGACGTATTGGAAACTCGAGTAAAATCCGCGCCGTCCGCTGCTGGCCATCTCCGACAAATAGGTTGCAGACGTTCCATATTCTCCACCCAGTGACAATCCTTGGAGCAGGCGCGCAAGCACCAAGATAATGGGAGCTAGCACCCCAATGGTGCCAAAGCTAGGCGTGATTGCAATGATTAGAGAACCACCGGCCATAATCGAAATAGAAAGCGTTAACGCGGCTCGACGGCCATGGCGATCTGCATAACGACCAAGCAGCAGGCTCCCTATCGGGCGCATTAGGAAGCCGACCGCAAATATCGCTGCTGTATTCAACAGTTGACTTGTCGGGCTTCCCTTGGGGAAAAACTGCGATGAGAAATATACGGCGAATGCTGCATAAACATACCAATCGTACCACTCGATCAAGTTTCCGATTGAACCTTTAAGGATATTGCCTGTGATTCTTCTTGTATTGGCACGTTCATTGGATTGAGTCATGATTAACCCTCCTACGTGTTGGTCGCCTCACATTTGATAGCGCTTACAAATTATCTAGAATTAGTAATGCCTAGTCCCTTAGCGAATAATGTTGTTTAGTGCCCTCCCCGACAATGATTTAATTGTATTGACTGATCTAGACGAATTTATTATATCAAGGTTTTAATGATCGATGGCGTTTTTCACCTAAGATGCAGAAAAATTGATTTAAGATGTCATAGACCCATCGTTAAATGTAGCTGGTGCCCTAGGACAAGAACTTTATCCCGTTCCCGGCTAACCAAAAAGTACACCATCTCTTTAAAAGACGATGTACTTTTATGTATCAAATATCCGAGTCGTACCGCCGTACTATTTGATCAGAGATGTACAGTACATACCGATTCCATATGCCGTTTTGGCGACAATATCCTTCAAGTGTTCGGGCAGTCTTGTAAACTCGTTGTGCGTTTCAAATGTGAAATCTCCCTCATACCCAATTTCGGCCAACACCGGCAACAACGTATGCCACTCCACGCTGCCGTGGAATGGAAGCATATGCTCATCTTCTTTGCCATAGTTGTCGTTGACGTGGGTCGCCTTCAGCCGTTTGCCGAGCAGGCGGAGCTCATCCCGCTGATCCTTCGTAATAAAATTAGAGTGGCCGAAATCCCAGCAAGCCCCCACGCCCGGATCGTTAATCCTGTCAATCAGACTGACAAGTTCGGCTGCGCGGCTTGAGAAACGTCTTGTCGAACGCTCGATCATGTTTTCAAACGCGATGCCGACGCCGCATTTCTTCGCCAGTTCGAGCGCTGGGCCGTGAAACGCCAGATTTTCACGGATGATGGTTGCTTCATCGAAATCGGCTTCGGGCTTGCCCGGAATGGGATGAAGTACGGCCCACTTGACACCAAGGATCGAGCTGGCTTCTATAGAACGCCGCATCATCTCGCGATAGATTTCCAGCGTCTCCGAGGAGTGTCTGCCGACATGCCCCATCAAAAATACAGGGTGTGACTGCGTAAATACCACGCCGAGCTTATCCGCCTCAGCGCGCAGTTGTTCGATCAATTCGCGCCAGTTATCCTGCGCCAGGTCCGAGGCGCCGTTAAGTGCGGCACAAAAATTGATGTCCAGCACTTGGAAGCCTGCGGCCTTACACCTTCTAAGTGCCTCTGCAAAAGGCGTATATTCCCCATTCAAACGATACGCGAAAAAATTAGTGGACGTCGAAAGCCTCATCGTGACTCATCCTTTCCGACAATTTGCGTTATAATGTTTAATTAAATATAAATATTGCTCATTATTGCTTATTTTAAAGTAATACACTTGCGCTTTCAGTGTCAACAAGTTTTTGACTGCACGATTCCCATACAACAAATAGGCCACGATTTACGCGGCCCGCTCTCTGACAATCAAGTCTTGCAAGTGACGAGATGAAAAGAAGGACCATTGAATGTAGATTTCACTACGACCGACGGTCCTTTTCCTACGTGATTTAGCTCACGCTGGCTATATTAACGTAATGAGCCTTCATTTTTTAAAAGCGCAATAAAATCTGCCGTATTAGTGAAAATAGCATCCGGTTGTATGTCAAATGCGGTGGTTTGATATGTAGATAACCATTGAACGGCATAAGTCCGAACCCCGGCAGATTTCCCCGCCATAATATCTGCATGACTATCACCTAGAAATACCACTTTCTCTGCTTGCGATCCAAAAAATTGTATAGCTTTATAAACGCCTTCTGGATCAGGCTTAGCTCTTTCCACATCATCACCCGTTACAACATAATCAAAATATTTCGATATTTTGAGTGCTTCTGATGAGATATCAAATGCTTTCCGGCTCTTTCCAGTAATCACTGCTATTTGTTTGTTATTCTCTTTAAGCAGATCTAATAATACAATAATTGAATGAAGATCGTTAATCTCAGAGTGTCCCTGACCATATAAATCATAATATTCATCTATCGCATTTTGAACGACCTCTTTATTTTGGAAGTTCTTTGCAATAATTTCATCTTCCGTTGGGCCGAACATTGATATGAGCTTATCATTGGTTACATCTTGCCCATCATGCTTTTTGAAAACTCTTTTAAACGCGGCAAAAGACAAAGGTAATGTATCTGCTAAAGTACCATCAAAGTCAAATAAGATTAGCTCCGTGGTCATGACAAAACTCCTTTCTCCCCTAAATTCTCCCTCTTTGGGTTTAACTTTCAAATAGTATAATGACGATTGTATTAATTTTACATTATCTTGATAATTATACCACATCGAGTTCCGCCATCGTTACTGCGGGGTAAGAATAGTCTAAATGCGTATAAGGGAGCATGGATACGTCAACACTTGGAGTAACTGAAGGGGTAAGGAGACCGTGGGCAGGTGCAACCAGAAAAGATATCGGGGTCACAACTTGGCTTGTTACAATTTACATTCATCATGTCGACCATCATCTTAACGATTCCGAGAATAATGGTCAACTTTGCTATGCAAGATGCTTGGCTATCCGTTTTACCTTCTACAATTACAGGCCTTATATGTATTTGGGTAATGATTACGCTGGCGAAACGCTATCCGGGCTTAACGATTATTGAATACAGTTCGCTGATTTTGGGAAAATGGCTCGGAAAAGGCTTGGGGCTGTATTATCTTTATTTTTGGTATATGTCAATTTCAGCTATCACCAAACAGCACACTTTTTTTATTAGTACGCTTCTATTACCCAATAGCCCGCCAATTGTCGCGAATTTCACAATCATCCTGCTTGCTGCACTGGCCGTAATCGCTGGCATTGAAGTTATCGCAAGAAGCAATGAATTTCTCACCATGCTGATGCTCGTATTTTTGTTCCCGCTGTTACTTCTGTCGATCAAAGAAGCCGACCCTGGTCAATTGCAACCAATTCTAGGTGACGGCATAGTCCCCATATTGCGCGCGGCAATAACACCTGCAGCCTCCTTTATGAATCAGCTTTTTATTTTGGGCTGGCTGCTTCCCTATTTGAATCAACCCAAAAAAGCGGCAAAAGCTTCTTTGTTCGCGCTCCTCGGGGTCTTTTTGCTGGTTTTTGGCATTGTCATTTTGACCATTATGGTACTGGGTCCGTTAACGAGCAGATTAAACTATTCGTTTCTAAGCGTGATTCAGTATGCAGCAATTGAGGGCTCTTTTGAGCGTTTGGAGGCGGTTGCCGTCGCGATGTGGGTGATGGGGACTTTTGTTAAAATAGCCCTATCTCTGTTTATTTTAAGCCAAAGTCTCAGCCATCTATTCGGAATTCAAAGCTATCGGGAATTCGTGTATCCCCTTGCGCTTTTATCCGTCATCGGCTCGGTTTGGATTTTCAAAGATGTCACAGGCTTGTATGAGTACTTATCCTTAAGCTACCCGATTGGGGGGCTTGTATCTCAAAGCCTTATTCCCTTGCTCTTACTCCTGATCGATACGATAAAAAGAAGCGCAAAGAGCTCATCATTCTAGAATCAGCTTCCCCAGTGGTTCGAACACGACATTGAACGGAACGATCAAGCTTGGTATTTTCACTTGCGCTAATAGCAATGTCCCAATGAGCAGGCATACGCCTAATAAACCGCTGTAAATCCAAGCTTCTCTTTTTTTGTGCGCTGCTAACAAGTCTCGTACGCAACGAAATGCCCACAATAGCACACCTAACCAAAACAAGACAATTTGAACGATCATTTGATAATCTCCTCTTCTTTCAATAACAACTGGGGTCCTGCCATGCCTGAATCACTAATCGTTATCTTCACATCGATGGCTACCTCCACCTCTTGGAATTTGCTATCCCAATTTGACTTAAACCTCTTCCAATCCTTGGGATGATTTCGACGAACGATCTGTCCGAACCCAAAGCTGTCCGTTTGATATTGCGTTTGAATTTTGGTCACAGCGTCCATGACGAATTCCTTCACGGTTTTCTCGAAAGCCTCTTGAACGAGCTTAATATGTTCTCGCTTCCGTATATCCAAAACCGAATTATTTTCGATGAGACTTCCCATCCCCTGCAGCTCAATATGAAATTTCACTTTATCCCCATGAACTTCCGAGGTAATTTTCCGCTTGGCATGGGTAAGCAGTACCCCTACATCGCCTTGCCCCCCCGGCAGATTGGCTGTAATCCTGCAAAACTTCAGCTTGCTTCTAATCCAGTTTAATCCCTCGGTTTGTTTTTCGTCGAGGATACCGACCTCTTTAAAGTCTTTAAAAATTGCCGTTCCAGCAAGCTTTAATTTATTGGATTTATTCGCGTTCGATTCTTTCGGTAGCTTCTCCTTTGCAATGACACCCATAACCGGATTGATCCCTTCACTGGAGGCAGAAATGAAAAAATCGCGAAGCGTTACGGCAGTTTCACTCCCCATGCCTTCCATTTCTTTTATCGCTTCAATTGGAATTTGTTCAAATGGGTATTGCGTCTGTAGAATTTCACGCCCTTCTCCTCCTTTTACGACCATAATATAAGTTCTCAATCGATTCTTAGGATCATGGCTGAAAATATCAAGAATGTCTTTAACGCCATATTTAGCTAAGCGCTCCCCAATGAAAATAACGCTGCGATGCGCTGTAAACAGCATTCGAGAGCTTTTCTTCTGCAGCTTTTGTAAAATTTCTGTCGCATTTTTCCCGGAAGCGGAGACCACAAAAAACTTTTCCTGCTTGCCGTCGCCCTTTCCCTTATTCGAAGCACCGGGAAGTGCAATCTGAAAGGAAACGATAAACTCCCCCTCTTCCGTCAAGTCACCGGCTGCTCCTGAAATAAAGGCTATGTCATTAATTTCCTTGCGGTCCCAACACCCGCTAGTCATCAAAAGCGTGAAAAGCAATACGATAAGCAGGAATGGTTTCATAGCCAGATGGGATTCCTTTCTTCAATAAGCTCGAATGACCATTTAATTGGGTCTCGGTTTCTTGATTTTCGGCTGACGCATCACAAGCCGCTTCAAGCTCTTCCAGGTAAAAGGGAAAATTGGCGAAAAGTAAGGAACACCAAAGGAGCGAAGTGACATGACGTGTATCACAATGCCAACAAAGCCAAGCACAATGCCATAAAGCCCCAGAGTCCCGGCTAAAATTAACATGGGAAACCGCAACAATCGAATTCCGTTTGCAAAGCTGTACCGTGGAATCGTAAACGCGGCTATGCCTGTGATGGACACGATAATGACAACCGGAGCAGATATAATGCCAGCTTCAACAGCCGCTTGACCGATGACCAAAGCCCCGATAATACTAATCGCGGAGCCGAGTTGCTTAGGAAGGCGAATACCCGCCTCTCTTAACGCCTCGAACACAATTTCCGTAAACAAAGCCTCAATTAAAGCTGGAAACGGTACGTCTTCTCTGGAGGAGGCAATGCTGAGCACGAGGTTAGTCGGAATCATCTCTTGATGATAGGTCGTAATGGCTACATATAACGGGGGAGCAAAAATGGCAATCGTTATGAAAAAAAACCGAATCCATCGGACAAATGTGGCGATGGGCTTCCGATTATAGAAATCCTCACTGGCCTGCATGCCGCCCCAAAATGTCATCGGAACAATTAACACAAATGGCGTCGTATCGACCAATATGGCGATTTTCCCATCCAGCAAGGCGGCCACTACGACATCAGGACGCTCCGTCGTATTCACTTGCGGAAATGGAGAGAACGAGTACTCCTCAATGAACTCCTCGATATAGCCTGATTCCAGGATGCCGTCCGTTTGAGATTGTGCCAATTTAGATATAACGGAATCAATCATCTCTTCGGACGCTAGCCCCGTTATATAAGTGATAACGACATTGGTTTGCGTAAGCTCCCCAATGATCATGGATTCCATTTTCAGCCGCGAGGTTTTCAGCCGATTCCGGATCAGGCCGATATTCGTGTAAATGTTCTCAATGAAGCCGTCCTTGGGTCCTCGAATCACAGGCTCCGACGACGATTCCTCCAAGCTTCGCTTTGCAATCCCGCTGATCTGGGCGACCAGCGCCGTATGAGTGCCTTTTGCGAAGATCGCCGCATGACCATTTAGAAGATACCGAATGATCTCGGATACTTGGCGAGAAGTCATCGTCTTCCCAATTGAGATCAGGTTCTCATCCCACATTTCATCCGATTGGGAAGTACCTTCTTCTTTTTGTGTCGAAGCAGCGACTAAGGGAGCGATAATATGATCGTTCATTGCCTTTTCATCGACTAGCGAAGAAAAATAAATGACAAGCCAGCGGACTTCCCCATCTTTGCGAATGTGGCGGTAAATGATGTCCGTGTTCCCGTGGAAAATACTGCCGAATACCTGCTCATTCTGCGATAGATCTGAAGTTAAGCTGAGATTCTCTTCTTCCTGCGGCTCCAGACCTTCGGGAATGCTGTCGAATTCAGGCGCCCGCCGCATCTTTTTTCGAAACTTCATCACTTCCTAGCCCCCCGAACTGAACAATAGCTATATTTTTCCTTTTTCCGTCTTAAATATGCGGATAGCGCATGGGGCATTCACAAACTAGCCCATTCCCGCGGCGCAACATTTCGAAATCAAAAAAACACACCGCCATGTAGGGGACGATGTGTTTTCAACGTAATCAAGAATCCATATGTGCGCAGCAGCTGAATTGCTGAAATGGCTACAAGGATTCGCGGTATTTACCAGGAGTCACTCCTTCGTATTTTTTAAATACACGAATAAACCCAATATCGCTGGAGTAACCGATTTTATTCGCAATTTGTGTAAAGGTCAGCTTCTTGTCCTTCATCAGCTTCTTGGCTTCCTCAATGCGGACTCTTGTCAAGTAATCCGTCAAATTCATTCCTGTCTGTTTCTTGAAAAGTGCTGACAAATACGGCGGTGTTAATTGAAATTGCTCGGCGATCATCGTCAAGCCTATCATTTCGTCGTCGTAATGCTGCTCGATATATTTAATAATTCGCTCAGACAGCAGCGGGCTATTGCGGTTTCGGCTCTCGTTCAAGTAGCGGCAGAGCGTGAGGAACCACCCGCGAATTTGGACTTTCATCTCCTCGAAGGTTGAACATGCGGACAGCTCTTTGATCGGATCGAAACCTTCGCCGAACACATCGCAGTAATACGGATCCATCGGATTAATTATTTTCCATATGGTGCTCACCATATTATTGAACAGACTTCTTCCTAATTCAGGCGTGATTCGCCGCTGGTCAAAATGAGCCTGGAACAAATTGCCGATTAATTTATCGACATTCTCTACATCCCCGCTCTTGGTAAAATTGATCAATTGCATTTCCGTTTCAATCGGATAATAATAATGCCGGTCCGTTTCGGCAATATCTTGGTAACGAATGATCGCGCTATGGCCCTTGTAGATTTTGTAATCCAGAGCGCTAAGCGCTTCGAAGTAGGATTCGCCGATCCCGTGCATGCCTTCGCGCATATCCCCGATCGCAATCGTCATATAGGTTTTGAACTTCATTTCCATGACCTGCATGAGTTTGTCAGCGATGTCGTCCAGCTCCTGCAATGCATCATGCCTTCCATCATAAAAATTGATAAGCAGCGCGATACGGTTCTGATCCAAATCTACCGAGTACCCCCAAGCGCGCTCATGAATCAGATCATTGGCAATGTTGGAAATAATAAACCGCGTCAGCGCCCACTGCCGTTCCGATTGATCGGTGCTGAAACGGCTGAAATCGGCGATATCAATTAAGATGACAGCAAAATATTCCGAGATGAAGCGTATGTTCATAAACCGGAGCGATTCTTCTGTCATTCGGGAAACGTCTACTTGCCCTCGTACGAAGCGCGAGAGGAAGCTTGCTTGAATGACAGGCGTTTGCTGGGACAGTATGTGCCGCAGTTCCCGCTCTTCATCGATCGTCATTCGAATCGTTTCCCGAATAAATTCGTATTCATTGGCCAGCGGTGTCGTCCGCCCCGGCCTCTCCTTCTGCAGCACGCGAATGACATCCCGCAGCGGGGTGTAATTCCGGTGCAGCCAGAATCCGATGGCCAATCCTCCTCCGATCAGGCAGATCAGAAGCAGGGTGATCATCCAATTTTTCAA
Source organism: Bacillus sp. 3255 (assembly GCF_031456485.1). Classification (NCBI taxonomy): domain Bacteria; kingdom Bacillati; phylum Bacillota; class Bacilli; order Caryophanales; family Bacillaceae; genus Bacillus; species Bacillus sp. 3255. The sequence continues at coordinate 160,102 of NZ_JAVDUS010000003.1, read as the reverse complement.
TGTATTGACCTTTTCAAGGTAGATATCCTTAGGCATGATCAGCATATACTTCCATCCGCTGCTCGCGGATACCGTGCGTAAAAGCATTTTATCGACACCATGATCCTTATATTCGTATGGCACCCCGTCCTGGACTTCGCGCTGGAATTGACCCCAAGGAAACGACTCATTATCCTTCCCGACAATGATCCGGTCATGGCGATCTAGGATGAACACAGAGCTTTGGTAGGCGGATTCGATTGCACTCAGCATACTGCGAATTTTATTCATATCCAGCAAAATAACGAGCGCTCCGCGAATGTCTCTCAATTCCCCGAGAGGCAGCGTCTGCACGTAGGTGATGGTATCCATCTTGCCGCTAGACGTCTCATACGTAACGGGAATAAAGTCCTGGTAATGAGGACTATCTATTAGCCCGCTTCTCCATGTATGAAAGCTGGAACCGACCGGGCGGTAGAACCGGTTAAACACTGTGTCCGCCGTTGTCTTGGCTGTCGGCAGCAGCACCGTGTCGTTCGTTTCGAAATAGATATAATAATCGTTTATGAAATTACTTACATTCTGATAGCGGGACATATGATCCGATACAAACTCCACAAATTTATAGGCGTCAGACATTTCTGCCGTATCCGCGTTATTCAGCAGCCACTGCAGCTTTGAATTCAAAGCGATTTGCTGAGACATTTGCTCGATATCGTTAACCTTGCTGTCCATCACTTGGCGGAACTGATCGAGCATCGCAAGATTCGCATGGTTGGCATTATCCACCATAATGTTGCTGGTCTTCGTGTAAAGCAGCGAGCCCAGGACCAGCGGGAACAAGAAAACAGCTAAATAAGACAACAAAAGGGTGATGAAAGCGCTGCCATTAATCCGTTTGATTATCCGCATACGAGTCACCTCTTCTGATTGTCTTAGATAGTTATATTTTATTCGAAATAACTTCCAATTTTCCTTCTTTTCTTAACTATTCTTTCAGTGCTCCGATCAGGACTCCTTTAACAAAATATTTTTGCAAGAACGGATACAGAACAAGTATAGGCAGTGTTGCAACGATAATCGTGGCAAACTTGATCGTTTCGCCTATCGGCATTTTATCTACGCCCGCAGCATTCGTCGTTAAACTATCCGTGCTGTTCGTAATCAGGATCTCGCGCAGGATGAGCTGCAGCGGGAACAGGTCGCGGTTGCGCAAATAAATCAAAGCATTGAACCATGCATTCCAGTGCCCTACGGCATAAAAAAGCACCATAACGGCCATGACCGGAATCGACAAAGGAATAATAATCCGCCACATGATCGTCCATTCGCTGGCCCCGTCCATTTTCGCGGATTCTTCCAGACTGACCGGCACGGCTTGGAACGAGGTTCGCATAATGATCAAATTCCATGTGTTTATGGCTCCAGGAATAATCATCGCCCACACGGTGTCAACCAACCCTAAATTGCTGACAAGAAGATAGTTGGGAACAAGACCGCCTTGGAAGAACATCGTGACGACGATCATAAACATAATCGCATTTTTGAAAAAGACGTTTCTTCTGGAAAGAAAGTACGCCCCAATCGCAGTCATCACCATATTAAAACACGTTCCGACAACGACGTAAAAAAGTGTGTTGCGATAGCCGCTCAAAATGCTCGGGTTGGAAAAAACGGCTTTGTATGCGACCAGACTTATGCCGTACGGCTTCCACAGGAGGCCGCGATGCTGCGCGAGCATGCCTGGATCGCTTAAGGACGAGAAAGCGACATACACGAATGGATACAGTGTCAAAAAGCAAAGAATGGTCATCAAAGTTACGTTCACCACATGAAACGATTTTTCACCGACAGATAGCTTTTCCACCCTGCTTCTCCCCCTTGGTCACCACAATTTGGTCTCGCTTACCCGCTTGCTTAAGTTGTTGGAAATAATCAGAAGGGTAAAAGCAATAACGGCGTTAAATAGTCCTACGGCAGTCGTATAGCTGTAGCTTGCTTCCAATATCCCTTTCCGGTAGACGAAGGTCGAAATAACGTCAGCTGTATCGTAGGTCAACGGATTGTACATAAGCAATATTTTTTCGCTGCCGACGGACATCATCGAACCCATCTTCAATATGAACAAAATAATGATCGTCGGCATAATGCCTGGAATGCTGATGTGGATGACTTGTTTCCACCTGCTCGCTCCGTCCACTTTGGCAGCTTCATACAGCGATGGATCGATAGCCGACAATGCGGCCAAATAAATAATGGAACCCCATCCGACCTGCTGCCATATGCCGGATGAAATATAAATAAAACGAAACCATTCCGGCTCGGATAAATAGGACTTGGATGTCACATTCAGCAAGGACAGCAATTGGTTCACAACACCGTCTCTCGCCAAAAAATCGACCAACATGCCGACAATCACGACAACCGATATAAAATGAGGCAAATAGGTGATCGTTTGGACAATTCGTTTGAACGCCTGCTTCCGCAATTCATTCAATAACAAAGCAAGAATGATCGGGGCGGGAAAACCGAAAATTAACTCGTACACATTGATGAGCAAGGTGTTGCGGATGATTCTCCAAAAATAATAGCTTTGAAAAAATTCAATAAAATGATCAAATCCGACCCATGGACTGCCCCAAATGCCGGCACCAGGACTGAAGTCCTTGAATGCGATTTGAAGACCGTACATGGGCCCGTAATCAAAAATCACATAATAGGCGATGACCGGAAGTACCATCAAATATAAAAGCTTGTTGCGTCTTAGGTCGCTCATGATAGTTATCCATAAGCTCCTTCTAGAAGCAGCCTTCTTCCTGGCCCTGCTTGCGGCGGTGTTGATTGTCTCCAAGCGCGATGCCTCCTTCTTCGCTATGAAATGGTCAGAGAGAGATGAACGGGTCATCTCCCTGATAAGCACCTTTCACTGATCCGCTCAAAGCTAGCGTTTATTATAACGTTCTAAAGCAGCCTGTTGAATTTTAATGGCCTCTTGGAGTCCCATCCCTTCAATCGTCTTGACATATTTGTCAAAATTATCAAGCGGCTCCGCCCCCATAATAAATTTGTTGAACATCTCGTCCTTATATGTGTTGATGTCATTCATGGCCGAAGCGAACTTGCTGCTCTCGCTCGCCGTCGGCGTAACCTGAGGCATCCTTCTTTCATTCGTGGCATCGGACCAAATCTTGATGGAGTCCTTCTGTTCAGGCAGTGCAGCGTACTGCTCCATGTACCGTTTGTCTTGCACGAACGGTCCGTTGAAGTTGGCGCGTACATGACGAGCCATCGCGAATGCGACGGACGTGTCCTTAGGCTTCATGATGGAATCCGTATAGGTCGGATAGCCATTGACATTCTTATAGGAGACGTCCTCCACTCCAAAATTGAACAGCATTTTGCCTTCTTCGCTGTAGGCGAAATCAAGCCATTTGGCCGTCCCTTCCGGATTCGTGTTCGAGGTGGTGATCGCTGCTGCAATCCCGCCGGAGTAGTTGTATGTCTTGGCGTTCCACATCCTTTTATCCCCGGCTTTGACAACAGGGAAAGGCGAGGCAACGAGCTTGAAGCCCGGAATTTTGTTGCCTACGAGCGTCGTATAGTTACCGATCCCGGAGCCTGTGCTCATAGTGGTTGCGAACAGCTGGTTGCCCGTTATTTTGGCGTCCTTCACCTTGTTGTCCGTCACAGCGAAATCAGGATCCAAGAGCCCTTCCTTGTACCATTGATTCATCAAAGTCAGAAACTGTTTATACTCCGGTTGAGTCGGACCGTAACTCACTTTGCCGTTCACCTGGTAGAACTCGTAATTGACTCCGAACGAGCCCAGGAACGGAATTGAGCCGGTCATATCCCCTTTGCTAATCAGCAGCGGGATCTCGTCCGCCTTGCCATTGCCGTTCAAGTCCGTCTTCTTGATCGCCGTCAGCACGTTATGCCAGTCATCCAGTGTTTCCGGCATCTTCAGGTTCAGCTTATCCAGCCAGTCTTTGCGTAAAGCGATCCCGTTACTGACGAGCAAGTAATCATCGCCGCGCAGGAAAGGAAAGCCGTAGATACTGCCATCGTCGGTTACGATCATCTTCTTCCATTCCGGATTGGTGTCCAAAATCTTCTTCAAATTCGGTGCGTTTTTGGCAATTATATCGTTAAGCTTAATAATCTTACCGTCCTTGATGGCTTTCTCCGGACCGCCGGGATAGCCCGTCCAGCCATATTCAATCACATCCGGCAGCTTGTTGCCTGTAATCATCAAATTGAACTGATCTTTCTCTTGTCCTACCGGCGGATGTTGGAACGTAACAGTGACCCCGGTTTTTTTCTGTAATTCCTGGTAAACCGTCATGTCGCCAAAGCTCTTGAGCGTTGCCGCAACGTTACTTGCTAAAGGTACCCAATAAGAAAGCGTTTGCAAACTTGGCGGCTCTGCAGCTTTTTGCTGATCGGTAGACGTTTTCTCTGTCGTGGTGGAAGTGGTGCTGCAACCGGCGAGAACAGCGAGGGACAATATACCCGCAGTCCCTATCGAAAACCATCTTTTTCTCGTGACCTCGATCATACCTCTGTTACCTCCTTGAAATGGAATGCACAATAGCGAAAGGCTGACAAAGATGAATCTGCTGATATCAGAGTTCATCGCTCAATCTTGCTGTTCTTACTATTACATGTATCCTGTCAGTTGGAAATATGTAACTTTTAACTAGGTAATCCTTCCTTATTTTTTACGCTAATCATTTTTTAAGATGGGCTAACCGAAATTACGATAATCTCAAAATAACAGAAAAGCCGCCCGACACAGGCGACTTTTCTGTAATCTTATTGCGTTGACCATAGTTCGATCAATGCATTTGCATCTGCTTGGAGAATAACCTTAACGCTACTGTCTACATTTATTCCTAAAGATGGATTGTTAAGATGTTTCACGAAGTCCTGCATATGCTTTGCAGCCTGATCCCGCCGATTCTTAGTCAGTTGATGCTGCGCTTGACTAAGAGCATTGCTCAGTTGAGATGTTAATGCATTGTTAAGGAGCGGTTGATAGCGACTCAACAAATCATTCATAGCCTTTATGCTGGTTGTCACATTGAATTGGAAATTCTTTTGAAGCTTATTGCCAGCAAAATCTTCAATCACGATAGCTGCCGAATAGCTGTTAACCTTCCCTGTGAAATCGACGACGATGCTTGTTCCTTTAGCCAGATCTATCGCATATACAGCATCACTGACGCTGATGCTGGCGGAAGCTACACCTGATAGTTGATCAGATACCTGAATGGTTAAAGGCAGATTGTCGTCGAAGGAGTCCCCCTCGATTAATTCCTTCCCATTGATGACAAATTTTATGTCAGGTAGCGTTGTATCAACCTTTACAGTCTGCAGCTTGGCGTCCTCCACATTTCCCGCCTTATCTGCGGAACGATACTGTATGGTATAGGTTCCGTCATTGGGCAGCGCAAACGGTCCGTCATAATCCGTCCATTCTTCACTCTCACTGAGTTTGTACTGGGTCTTCTCTACGCCGGACATATCATCCGATGCGTGTAGTGTTACGATATCACTGTTGTTCCATCCATTATGAGAGGTTCCTGCCACGACAAGCTCGGTAACCGGCTTCGTTTGATCCAATAATAGCGAAACGGAATCAGACATGGATGATTCTGCAGATAAGCTTGTATGGCTGACCTTGTAGTAGTAGGTAACGGAAGGATCAATCCCGCTGTCCGTGAAGGATGTTAATTTCCCTTGATATATAGGCGAATAAGTTCCATCTGGGCGACTTGATCTGTAGAGCGTATAGGACGTAGCTCCTAAAGCTTTTTGCCAGGAGAGTGCGGCAGAATTGGAAGTTGTCGAATCTACCTTAAGCCCCCTCAAGGGATTATGAGTCTGGGAATCGTCAACAATCATCATCCAGTTGATCAATGGATCCTGCGACGCCGTATTTCTCACGGTTACGGTGAGCGTACCGTCCGTTACATTAACCGTATGGCCATAGACCGTATTGGATATAAACGTGATCGCATTCTTTTTAATCCCATTTATATATAAGTCCGCTTTTCTAGTTGTATTATTCCAAATATCATTAAAGCCCGTATACACGGTGTAGGTCCCATTCTTAACCGTAAACTTGTAAGTCAGGTCCGTACCTGCCGGAGAGTTGCTTACATTGCCGCCATTCAAATAGCGGAGTGTTGAAAACATATCGCCACTGGCCGAGCCTGCAGAATTAGAATTCGTTCCTACATAACCCCAAGGCACTGAATCAGCCGAATTATACGCTTGTTCAACAACATTATGATTCACAAGTGTGTCCTGCAGGTAGGATGTCATTAGGCTGTAATCACTTGTTGCATAACCGCCGCTGTTAACAGCATAGATGGTCTTATCAGGAACTGCGTAAATGTTAAAACGCAACATTTTATTGTTAAACTGCGGAAGTGTGGCCTGTAGTGTATAAACACCCGGAAGCGCAAATGTATTCGCCGTTATTGGCAGCGAGTTCACTGACCAAGTAACAGAAGTTGCCGTTGCTGCTGCCGCGCCACTTGGAATAACTTCAATTTGGCTGGGTAAATCCAATACGGTTCCGGTTGCTACAGCCTCAGGCAGTTGAAGGTTTGTGTCCATTTTCCCCATACTGTCTAATAATGCAGTAGACCAACTGCTGTGCCAGCGAATGGAAATATCCGTACCTTGACCAAATTCGATCGGCAGCCATACATATTTGGCCCCACCGTTCGTCGTAAATTGTCCGCCATTCCAATCATCCCCCACGTAGATAAATTTCCCTTTCGCTGGGTCAACAGGAATAACAGATGCTGTTTGAGATTTAAAAGCTGTCATAGGATCCGGATCCGATGATGATGTTCTGACAAATGGATTGACCGGAGCTGACCATGGCCCAAACATTTGATCGGCAACGCTGAATTTATTTTCGTTCGAAGACCACCCTGTCGCACCGGAGGTTAACATATAGTATTTTCCGTTATATTTGAATATGGCTGGAGCCTCACGCTGCGAACCTGGGAAAACTCTAACATAGTCTTGGCCGTAAACTGCCTTATAGCTTGTATCACGAACAGGTCGACCATTCGCATCGACATTGCCGTCCTTGTGCCAACCCACAACATCCGAATAATCATCCAACAGCTTGGAAATGTAGATAGTCAGATTCTCTTCGCTGGAATAGATGAGATAGGCCGTACCGTCGTCATCTTTAAACAAATTCATATCGCGTGCCATGCCTGGGTTGCCAGGCTGATAATCGATCTGACCCGGTGGAGCCTGATCCATACGGTAGCTCTTCTGGTAGATGAACGGACCCGTAGGCGAATCACTAATCGCATAACCCGCTTGCGCTTTTCCATAGTTGGCGTTGTTATTATAAGGGTCTTTATCTCCGTCAATATGAGCCCACATGACATATTTCTTTGTTTTATCATTATAAATCACTTTTGGTCTTTCAATGATTCGGCCTGTTCGGATATCAGCCCAGATATTTAACGTATCGGTCCGGCCGGCATAAAGTTTAGAGATGAACGGATCGTCTGTAAAATCGCTCATGGATTTCACCATCGTTAAGGCCATACCTTCGTCAGTCCAATTGTAAAGATCCGTGGAAGAGTAGACTCTCACCCCCGCCGAAGGCCACGCACCGATATGATATTCGCCATACCAGTAGTATTTTTTGGTTTTTTGATCATACATGAACCCTGGTCCATGTGCATCAATCGGATTGCCATTCGTGCTTGCCCATACCGTTCCAGGCGTAATTGCTGTTCTCACAGTGCCTACACCTAGAGGCTCGGAGGAAGATGAAGGAACCCCGTCGATAACCGCATTGATTTTATAAAAATAACCTGTACCTTGTGTTAATCCCGTATCTGTAAATTCCATATCCGTGCCGCTGTAAACCTGATTATAGGTACCGGCAGCGCTTGAGGACCTGCTAATCAGATAGGTTACTGACGTCCCCTGCACGTTGTCCCAAGTTAATTTCACGGATGTATCCGAAATTGAAGCAGCTGCAAAGCTGCCTGGAGCATCATACCGATAGGTAACAGCCTGTGCAGAAGCGGCTGCTGATTCCCCGATCGCATTGTAAGCTGTTATCTGATAATGATAGGTTGTGTTTGGTGTTAGTCCTGTGTCCGAGTAGCTTAACGCAGCTCCATCATACACAATGGTGAACGTATTCTCACCGGCTGATGAACGATATACCCTATAGCCGGTTGCTTTAGCAGCTGCTGTCCAGCTCAAATTGATTTTTGACGAGTTCACGGCAGCAGCCGTCTGCCCTGTAGGAGCCGAAGGCGGCGCGGGGGTCGTCCTTACACTTCGTTCAGACGACCATTGAGATTCCGTCAACCCTCCATATAAATAGGCGATTCTATAATAATAGGCTGTATCAAAGAGCAGCCCCGAATCTATATAGCTGTTAATCGGGCTGTTGGCAACAAACGTATAACCACTGCCTGATGTCGTTGAGCGGTAAATATTATAGCTTGTTGCTCCTTCAACCGGAGCCCAGCCTAATGAGATTGAGGAATTCGTCTGGGAGTCGGATTGAATGACCGAAGTATTGACTGGCGGCGCGTCTGTTACCTTAACATCATCTACATAAACGGACTGCCATTTATTTCGAATTCCTATTTTGCCATTCGTGAAGGTCGAATCTGTTTCGGTAAAAATAAGCTTATCTATTCCATTATTCACGATATAGCATCTAATGGAATTGCCGACCACTGCCATTTTTAACGTATACCATGCATTTTTGCTTAGTGCATAACTTTGACTTTTCATCACCGTGTCCGTACCGTTGACCCTTTTGGAAAGAACCAGAGTACTTGTTGTTTGCATTTGAAAATAATAAAAATTTCTATTGTCCTGAAATCGTGCCAGAATACCTGGAAAAGCCCCGCCTGCTCCTGTGTTGAAACGCATCGTAACGGTTGAATCCGCCCACGTAGAATCTCCTGCGGTTATGATCCCTTCACCGGTGTCCGTCTGATTCAATGCCTTATTACTGGCATCCGCTGGATCAGGGCTGACTTTCCACGTTCCGGAGGTTGGTGTCCAAACGGGATTAGCCGTATAATCCCCATCCGCAAAATCATCTTGGAGATAAATCGCAGTTGCCGCGGAGGCTGCTGAAACGGATGTGAATGGACAAAGAGATACTAACAATGTCGACAGCAATAAGCATGCTATTAGCTTGTACTTTTTATGTACCATTTTCCCTCTCCTTTGCTGAATTGAGTAGTAAGAGCAGCGTCCTCCATCTCTTCAAATTTTGTGCAGCGCCTTCATCACAGGTTATATTCTAGGGGACTAAGTGCTCGCAAGCATAGTCTACATTCAATAAAATACTGAATATTTCTGATTTCATGAAGTGAACAAATCATACATTTATGAACTACAATCGAGGCATGCCCTCATTTCCTTAAATGCTTTGAAATAAAAAATCCCCGAATGACGGGGATCTGTAGACATTTATGTTGGTGTCGCCGGCTATCTTTGGCTTTCTACCGCAGAAGCTGCCGCGGCACACTGCGATCATTTATGATTTCTCCGGAATTGTTCCATGAGGAAGGTGAAGTAGATCTTCACTAATGCTCCATAGCTGTGCAGCCATGACAGGATCGATGGCCCACGAACGGCCCCCCTGATTGCGCGGTTATAAGACTGTCGCCAAGAGCTCGGATGAGCTTCGCCTTATGATTCAAGACTTGCTTCGAATTGTCTTTTCCGGCTAATAGAAATTACGAAGTCCTTGTATGTTAACGAAATCAGGGAGCAGCCTGCCGTGAGGCGAGCTGCTCCCTGATTATTCGTCCTACGTTATTCACGAATGATATTTCAAAATCCATTTCACCGCATCATTAATATTCTCTGCTATATACTCTGGTTCGGTTTCTTTCCATTTGAATCGATAGTCCTGAAGGGATCCTTCTCCCCAGCCAGTTTTAACCAATATTTTCATTGCCCCAACAGCATTTGCGGCTAACATATCCGTATCGCCGACATCCCCTATCACAGCACATTACTTCAAATCAAGCCTTTCTGTGAATTGATTTCGAAAATCATCAAAACTTGCCTGCCCCCGGGAAATCCGGTGTTGATTTGTAAATGCAAATACCTTGAGACCAGCTGCTTTCAGATCATTTATTGCTTCTAGAGCTCCCTGGTATAGAGAAAAATCATTAGGATGAATAAAATGTCCTGTACCGCCGATTGTCCCGTCACCCAGACTTTGTTTAGCCTAATGGTTCGCCGTGGAAGATATGAAAATGTAAATGTTTGGAGTCTTGGTACTTTCCTAAATTCGTCAATACTCTACATGCCCCATATTCGGACTGTACTTGTGATGCCACTTTTTTAACAACGTCCATCAGCTCAATGAAGAGTTCATTGTCGTGTTTTTCTAATGTCAGCAGTGACGAGATGTGCTTCTTGGGAATCGCAACAATGTGAACGGGATAAAAAGGGCGAGTATGATGATAGGCAAGAACGTTATCCGTCTCAAATACTTTATTTACGGAAGTACGACCACTTAAAACCTCGTCACAATAAAAATCCTCAGACAATACCATCCCTCCCTATCTTGTTTCTCTAATTTTAGCATAAGAACCCTATCTTAGGGACGAGATTTATCGTAGTGCATTGAAGGATCCTGCCATTAGCGTAATGAGGCCCGACAATTATCTGCAGTTTCGCCGATCATAGGAAAAAACGATCATCGCCGCTCCCATCGCGGCACAAACCATATACATAAATGAATAAGAAGTAACATCCGCAATCGGCCCCATGATAACTCCACCTAAAGACAATCCTAAATCAGCCATAGCAATGAATAAACCAAGGAGCACATTGCGGCTCGTCTGCGGCAAAACAAAACTTAAATATGTCGTTTATAAGGCCGTTGAACTTCCTTGCAGGATGCGCGCGACCAGAAAGCCGCCCAAGCCGCTAAACGGATACAAGAGCAGCGCACATTCGTTCATAACCAGGATTATGCGTAATATTTTTATCGGACCATGCCGTTTGATGATCTCGCCTGCCCATGGGCGAAATATCATAGCCGTACACATATACGCCTCCATGACCAACCCAATCGTTGTGTTGCTGGCTCCAAGCGATCCCCCGCGTAAAGGGATAATGACATTCAGGATGGAATTGGCGCTGAAGAAGAGAAGAGCGAGCAAATATAAACGCAGAAAAGGCCAGGACAACGCTCCGATCAAAATTTCTTCCTCCAACCTTACAACGTGATTTGCATTTGCAGTAATTGCCTTGCGTATTCGGACTGAACATGTTTTAGCTGTTCGACAGGAACGATTTCTTCCACTTGCCCATTCCTGAAAAAGATCACCCTGTCACAAAGATAGGCGGCAGCCTGAATGTCATGCGTGATAAAAATATAGCTCATGCCGTATGCCGCCTTTAAATCTTGCAGCAGATCGAGCACTTACGCCTGGACCGATACGTCGAGAGAGCTGATGGCTTCATCCAGCACGATACATTGGGGTTCCGTTGCGATAGCCCGGGCGATGCACACGCACTGTGCCTCTCCCCCCGATAGCTCATGCGGGAATTTATGACGATAGGAAGGGTTCAGCCCCACTCCGGCTATCAGCCGCCCTAGCGTCGATTTGCCGCTTCCACTTTCCCCGATAATTCCCAGACATTCGCCATACCCACAGGTAAAACGGACATCCTTCAGGATCTGCAGCTTTTCTTTGGAAAACAATCCGTTCTTGCGATAAGATTTCTCAAACCCGTCAACGACTAGCAAGCAATCTCCTCTCCTCCATGATCTTTTTGAACGGGGAGCTCAGCGCTAATCGGGAGGATACCAGATGTTGGGTATATGGATGCTGAGCGTCTGTAAAAATCTGGACGACTTCATATTGAGAGATGGCATCAAGCGCTGTAGTCGGCTCGTCAGCAATGATAATCTCAGTTACTTCTGTGATTTGTGATTATGTGTAGTTTCATCACTTCGATAAATTTCCGTTCGTATGTATGTAAGAACTTACGATTTCTCCACTTCTGTGAATGGGAACTGATTTTACAATGGGCTGAGCCCCCCTGACTTATATAAGTGAGAATGAAAGTCTGCTGATAAATAGTTATTCACCTCCACCTTAGCGGTAATTATTACGATTATAAAATTCGTTAACACACAGGAAGCAGATCGCAGAAGCAGTTCAATCATCGCTTTACGATGTCCCGATAAATACAAACGATGCTCGGTTAATTTATTCAACCGCGAACTTAAGCTGCTTCTTCATGTATGCCGGATTATAAGCATTATAGGCATTTACAATCGTATCATAACTCATCTTGCAATCCTGAATGAGCGTCGTTCGCTTCGCTTTTAGAATAATTTGTTCAATCTCAGCATAACTGGAACCTTGGAGGAGAGGTATGGAGGTTTCGATCAATTCGAGATTCTCAGCTGAATCGCCAAGCAGCTTTGCCAAAAAGAGATGTAACTCCTTTGCTTTTGGCGGTTCATATGTCATTCGGGTATCAAACCTTCGCCAAATCGCATAATCTAATTCTTCCTGCAGGTTTGTAGCGGCAAGGAAGATGCTGTCCCCGTTAAACTCATCCAGACATTGCAGCAAGGTATTGACGACTCTCGCCATTTCCTTCACTTCATCAATGGAATCCCTTGCACGTGCAAGGGCATCGAACTCATCAAAGAAGAGAACGCAATTAGCCAGTTTGGCATATTCAAAAATTTTGCGAATGTTGGAACCTGTTTCTCCAAGATGGCTATGGATAATGGCATCCAGCCGAACGATGATGAGTGGGAGATCCAAACGGTGAGCCAGGTAGTAGGCTGTGAGCGTCTTGCCTGTACCTGGCGTTCCAAACATGACGACTTTATTGGGCAATGGGACCTCGGCTTCTTCAAACTTCGGCTTCATCCCTTGAATAGCAATAAATTCTTCTATGATCTGCCGATTGTTGTCAGGAAGCACAAAATGTTTTATCTTTTCTTTACATGCTTCAGAAGTGTATACGGAGGCTGTCTCAATTCCTTTCGATTTTGGCAGCCGAATATTCTTTTTTGTAGTCAAACCGTTATCGCCTCGCTTCACGCTGTTGGGTTTAGATTCATTCACTGACTCCTGCAAACGGAAAATCTTCCGCACACGCCTGGATCAGCCGGCAGAACGTGCGGTTATGGCCGATATAGAAAGAGGACAGATCATATCGGTTTCTTTCGGGTTCAAAGGAGACCAGAATGCGGTGTTTCATTCGCTTCATGGCAGCTTGGATAAAGGCAAGAGAACGATCGCTGCCATGTAAGGTCATATACGCATACAAAGAATGATCTTCCGGTTCATCAAGAGGACTCACTCCAGCACAAGAGTATTCCGTGACAATTCCCTTCCGGTTTAGAAGAGTCAAAGCGTGGACCAATTCTTCGTCCACATACGAATTTTCGAATGCAGCGATACGTTTTGGCCTCTTACAATTTTTATCCCGTGCCATCCATTGCAACAATTCCTCCCCGCGGCGGTGCCACCGTGTTTTGGTATGTTGGCTAATTGTGATTTCTTTAGGATCAGGAACAGAAGCGCGCATACCTATCTACCTGCCTCTTTGTTGAATTGGCCCCCTGCGCTTATACCCAGGGGGCTGTGTTTTATCTGGTTTCACGGTGAAGCGTCACCCGCTTGAGGCGGGGGCAATATTTCTTGAACTCCAACCGCTCAGGGTTGTTTTTCTTATTCTTCGTCGTTGTGTAGTTCCGATCTCCGGTTTCTGTGCAGGCTAATGTAATGACAACTCGCAAAGTAATCACCTCCCTTGTAAGCAACTCACGTCTTGGTAGATCCATTGAATAAATAGTAATTATTACGATTTACATGAAGTAATATAACCTTTCCCTTTCTTTGTGTCAACAAAATCAAATAATTTGCATAGCCAATTCAAATAGCCCTCAGATGAGGGCTCCTATTTCATCTTTCGCTGCAACGATTGTCTATTTCCAGGAGGAGCAAATGTTGGTCAGCTTAATTGGTTACTTGCTTATCGCGGTATGCCTTCTTTACCCTTTCAATTTGAGCAAGGTGGTTGCGGACATGTTCGATGCGGTATACCATTAATTGCTTAAATGTGAACCGTCCATGGTCGGCATACACTCCCACTCGCTCGCTTTGTTCAGTAGTTAGATTATCTAGAATTGTCTGCATACTGGAACGCAGCAATTTGAACAGAAGTAGATACTGCTCACGGTCTAATAATTCATACCCCAAGTTATTCGCCCATGCGTCTTGATCAAATGAAATCAGAGTCGGTTCATCTTCCGCCAAAACTTTTTTTAGTCTAGATGTGGACGAAATCTCTGAATCTGTCACATGAATGAGGATTTGATGAATACTCCATTTGTCCGGAGCAGGCTTGAAGCGGAACTCCTCCTCTGACAATCCTTCGATAGCTTCCCGAAGCATTGTGTATCCTAAGGCATACTCCTTAATTAGTTCCTCCACTTCAATCCCCCTCCTGTTTTAATGTAACCCGCAGACTGCAACTAAACTCCCGTTACTCAATGTACAACGGGCAGCCGAATCTCCGTTAATTGAATCCCCCGGTTGAATGGAGCACTTGGCCAGTTATCCACTCTGATTCATCGGAGGCTAAGAATGCAACCAGACGAGCAGCATCTTTGGGCAAACCGACTCTACCGGCTATAAAATGAGTTGAAAGCTGATTCCGAAGTTCCGCGGTCATCCAACCGGTGTCAGTCGGGCCAGGATTCACTGCATTTACTGTAATTCCTTTAGGTCCAGCCTCTGCAGCAAACGTGCGTGTAAAGGAATCAACAGCTCCTTTCGTCGCGGCATAAGAGATTTCACCGGCCATGGGACCAAGGGATTGACCTGATGTCATATTAATAATCCGGCCACCGGTCTGTTGTCTGTATCGTTTGGTGAATTCAACACTAAGTAAAACTACCGCCCTAACATTAATTGCATAGTGAGCATCTAAGGACTCCGATGTAATCGTAGTTAGATCATCATTTACCGAGTAGCAAGCATTGTTTACAAGAATGGAAGGCTCCCCTAACCTCTGATTGACACAATTCATTAACTCTACAGTGTTCTCAGGTAAGGATAGGTCCAATTTAAGGTGTTCGCAGCGGACGCCGACGGAGCGAATTTCCTCCTGAAGCGTTTCTGATTCTGCAGCATTACTGCCCCAAGGCATTTGCTGATCATAGTTATCCCAATGTGTAAAAAATATATCCGCACCTTGACTGGCCAACTCTTTGCACACGGCTGCCCCGATTCCTGCTCTACGACCTGCGCCCGTAACAAGCGCGATTCGACCTGTTAATTTGCCGGTATTATTCATGACTTTTTATTCACACCCTGTGCTATTTAGTTAATCTTTCAGAGCATAATCCACGGCATATTCAGCATGGATTTTCGTTGTATCGAATATAGGCACCTTGCAATCCAGTTGAGAGATTAATAAGGTGATCTCTGTGCAGCCAAGGATGACGGCTTCCGCCCCATCTTGGACTAATTTATTAATTATCTCTATAAAAGACTGTTTCGAATGTTCATTTATTATTCCGAGACAAAGCTCCTGATAAATGACATTATGTACAATCTTCCTGGATGCTTCATCAGGAATGATAACTTGAAGTCCGAATTTATTATGAAGTCTACCCTTGTAAAACTCTTGTTCCATCGTAAATGAGGTTCCGAGCAAAGCGATTGTTTTAATTCCAGATTTAACAATCTCCAATCCCGTTGCATCAGCTATATGTAGTACTGGTATTGAGACCGCTTCTTCTACTTCATTTGCCATTATGTGCATCGTATTCGTGCATATGACAATGAAATCTGAACCACCAGATTCAAGCTTCTGTGCTGAATCAATCATGATTTTTGTGGCTTCATCCCATTTCTCTTCATGTTGAAGAGTCTTGATCTCGTGGAAATCCACCGAATACATAAGACTTTTTGCGGAATGATGTCCGCCTAATATCTCTTTCACACGTTGATTGATGATTCGGTAATAAAGCAAGGATGACTCCCAACTCATTCCGCCAATTAGGCCAATTGTTTTTATAGCTAAACACCTCAGATTAAATATTTAATAAATAATAACAGCGTTCGTAGTATGAATGGCTGTACAAACCCTTGATATCATCATACCATATATTGGGACTAAGTAGCCCATGATTTAACTGAAGGAGATGAATAAAGGTGAAGAATAGATTCGATTCCCTCAGATCGTTAAATCATTTTCTGATTTTATATTTATAACTTCCTGTAAAAGTCTTTGGAGAACAGCAGCAAAAATAGCGATCACCATAGAAGCGACAATAATGACCCATCCGGTGACTGTGATAATTGGAGGGTCCACTCTCCTCGCCATGAGATAGTAGAGCGGCATCCCTAGCAAGTACAAGGTACTGATTGTGATGGCGCAGTATTTTATATTCTTCAAAGCCTTTACGGACAATTCCGAGAACGCTTGGTTCTTATCAATATAACTTACAAGTTTAAAAGCTTGATACAGCGCAAAGTAAAATGGTATGGCTGCCGCGTACATATCGATTAATACGAGAGATTTCAAATAAGCAATACTTGGATATAATTCTCCAGCAAAATTCCCGATTTTAGGAACTATAAATATGCACAAAGCAAGAATTGGGATTCCAATTAGAATAACTGACATCTTCAAAAAGTAAGTTGTTCCCCGTTTCATTAAGAGCACCTCGCTAAGTAATTTATAAAATGACTTTAACACAACATTTATCGTTTAACAATAAATTTGTATTGTTTATGATTAATTTATTATTGTTAAGGAAATAATCCCAAAAACAAAAAAAAGCATTTCTCATGACGAAGAAATGCTCTTACTAACAATGCGTATGCATCTGATCCTAGGAAGGATCCTCATCCAAATCGACGGCCGAATCAAATACATTGTCTTGCGGCACATTCGTAAGATCTAGCTTTTGCTTAACCTGATCACCGATATTTTCATACCAAGCTTCAAAGGAGTCATCTAGTTGCTCCTCTCGATTACGATCTTCGTTCGCATCCGAATCCACTTCAACTTTACTACCTAATTTCCCATCGTTGTCTCTAGGTTGGGGCACCGGTTAATTCAACTCCTTCGTATTGGAATTGAATTAAAATGCCCTGTAAGAATCCATTTTATGTATGGGCCTTTTACCGTGTAAAAGTGCTCAGAGCACTCGGTGAATCCCCAGACAATTCCATTTAGAAACTTCTCGATATGGATTAAAAGAATTCTCTTAAAAAACTGCTTATAGCACGATTCAGTCCGGTTTTTTTGGCTGCTTTCCGTGTTGAATTTTTCTTTGGTTGCACCTTTTTCCTTACAGGCTTAGTCGTTTGATTTTTAATAGTTTCGTTTACTGGGTTCACTGTTACTTCTTTTTTGCTTTTTTTATTCATTGAACGATTAAGATCCCAACTAGCCTCTCCATCTTGAAGCGTTTTTCGGATAATATAACCGCCATTTTCAAGCTCGGTGAGGCACATCTTAATTGAACGTTCACTATCGACTTGATTCATTTTCTTAATCATGCTTATGGTCAAATCCTGTTCTTCGATTAAGAAAATCATATTGAAATAAAGTCCCTTGGCTTTAAGTGAAAGTTTAGTATCTTTTAATATCGCATTTGTTAATAAAAGAATTCCCGCATTTTCATTCTCGCCCATATGCTCTCCCTCCATCTAAACGCTAACAACTTGATTTTACGGAAGCCCGCTTAATGAAAGAAAAGACCAATCCATGATTTGACTGGTCTCTTCTCCAATATGTTTATAAATATGAAATTCAGTGTGTTAGTTGTTAATATACCGTTCGAAGATGTACCCGAAATCCTTAATCTTTAACTCGGAGTGCTTCCCCTTCAACCAATTGTAGGTGGATTCATTGATAGCATCGAATTGGGCGGCTGGGGATGTAGTTTGTGTTGTGAGGCGACCTGTCGCTTCCTTAGCAATCCCTATGCTTTGCTTCGCATATTCGAACAGTTCATCGTTATGTGCTACCGTCTCGGAGATATTAATTAATGCTTTGTACAAGTCTTTGATCTGCTCAATTTGCTTCTTGTCCACATCAATTGAGAAGTTTACGTTACCAATAACAAATTTGATCTCAACGTCCAGATCGATCGTTCCTGCAGTTTCCAGATACACATTGGCAATTGCATTTGTATGGTAACTGTAACGCTTGAGCATACGCTTACTGCTAATAGCACTATCCCCATCTAGGTGAATTAGGGCAAGGTTGGTGAAGCAGTATTCGTCCTTCTTCGATTTGATGATGAAGAAAATTTTCTCCCCGTCTTCATGCATGACATAATCATCAGAATCTACTTTGTCAAAATCAGTCGGACTGATTACCTTACCGATATCACTTAACCCTAAAGCATCTGCCGCAAGCTTCTTAAACAATGAAATCATCCTCTCCTATTCGACTCATAATTTCAGTATAGCACGGCAACTTTTTCTTCAAAAGTATGAATTAAGATAATGGATTTAAATGAATAGAAACAAGCCGACACCGGTCGAGACCCGGTGCCGGCTTGTTTCCTATGGCATTGTTATCTTTTGATACAAATCCTGAATCATATAATAGGACTTTTTGAGTCGCTCATGATAATCCAGTGTCTCCCATTTATCCCATTGATAGTTGAACATGTCTGCGGATTGAAGCACATTACCGTTCAAAGCTGGCATTGAGTACGAAATGTGCTGGCTTCCTGGAGCGTCTCCGTTAGGCTGCGAATCGGGCTTGTACGTAACCGCCGCGATCTTAATGCCCGGCATTTGCTCCGTTGCTTGAAGCCCCTTCTGCCACAGATCACCCATCATTTCTCGGGTACTCGGATCCTTCACATTCAACAGCTGCCACGGAATCCTCACCTCGACGACATGCGCCTTGTCATCGTAAGCCACATCGGCAAGCGAATCAAAGCTTGGACTGTCCGGATTCCCGTTCCCGTAGCGCAATAGCCCGGTTTCATAGGTTTCAAGCGGCAGCTGCAACGTTAAACCGCGAACATTCGGAACTTCCATCTCTTTGTTCAACACAAGCGTCATTTTGTGGAAGATGCTATTGTCCTTTTGATTGGCATAATCCAGCCACGGCATCATCTTCAGCACACCGCCGTACTGATAATACGTAGAATCGTAATAGCTGTCGACCCAAATACGCGATTGCTTCGGCCCTTTCAGATCAATGATGAAGTCGATTCCGGCATCCGTCGTCAGGCCGCTTCCGCCCGGAATCCGATGCTGGCCTTGGTTCGGAATCGTATCAAGCAATATCGAAGCCCCTGTCTTTGACCAGTCCAAGGGCCCGCCGTTTTGTCCGAAATCAATTCGGAAGTACACGTTGCGCGCATCGCTGGATACGAACATTTGCTTGATTTCCCTTTGCGGATCGTCACCGTCCAAGGCTTGGGCGGCGGCACCCTTCATAGGCACAGGAGTAAGCTTCTCCTTCGTCCAATCGTTAATATCGCCATCCACATACAATCCCTGTTGCGGTTCTCCTGGCTCAAAGGCCATCAATCCGAAATATTGCTCGCTAGTTTGGACATTTGACCAGAACGGCCTGCGATCCGGATTATCCAAATCCATCGTATTCCATGTCCGCTTAAACCATTCGTCCTGCCAAGTAAAGACTAGGCCTCCGGCCATGCCCTCTTTCGTGATTTCCTCGAACATCCGGCCATCGATAGCGCCTTGCTCCTGTTCGTTATGAGCACCCTGGTTCCATCCCCGCACATTGCGGTGTGTCATTCCACGTGAGGCAGGAACCCCGAATTCGGCAACGAGCACAGGCATGCGGTGCATCTGCTTCAGATCGTGCAGGTAGCCCGCGTAGCTGTTCTTTTCCCCGCGGAAATCAACATAATCGGTATACTTCGTCTCATAATTCATAAAGTCCGGGTAATAAGGGTACACATGATACGATGCGAAATAGCCAGCCTGAAATGTCGGTTTCGTCCAAATGACGTTCGGATTGACCGAAACCATATCTTCTTCCATCAGCGGTTCGGATGGATGCTCGATCATATCGGTAGTAGGCCAATTCGTAAAGCTGGTCGGCCGCTGCCAATGATAGTGATCCGACTCGTATACGGAGATTTCATCCATCGTCGAGGCCAACCATGCTTCGAAGGGAGAAGCCTGCTCTGTTCGGAAGTAGCGCCCATTGAAATCCGGCATCCCTTGGTGCTTCTGGTTCGTTTCGACAACGATCTTCGGATCCCACTCAATACCTAGTACCCAACCCAGTACGTACTTCGAGATATCGGCCCTGTAGGTCCCCGAAGCATGCCCCGGATTGGCCGGCAAATCGGCATGGCCGTGAATCACATCGACGGTCCGCTGCATCTCTTCAACATACTCCGTCCAAAGCTCTTTGGTATAGACGTCTTTCGATGAGAGAAGCTTCTCTTCATTAATCCATACGCCATGTAATAAATAAAGCGGTTTGGAAGCTTTGTTGTTATATTCGAGAAGCGCCTCATAGAAAGCCGGAGGGTGCAAGGTGTACGTACGAATGACATTGGCATTCATAGCTCCTATGTACTTGAACCATCGCAAATATTCCGCCTTCGTAATCGAGGCTTCTCCCGGATATTTTCCAGGCTTCCCCATACCGATGTTGACGCCTTTGACGAGCATGTCGCTCCAGCTGTCGTTCTGATACAACTGCAAATATTGGCTGCCTACTTTGGCCGGAATCGTGATACCATCCGTCGTAACGGCATGAGTATTAGCTGGAATGACTGTCGGCTGCTGCTTCTTCTGCGCCGTTTCCTCCAATATCCGCTTCAGAAGCGGCCGATAAGCCTTCCAGTAAAAGCTCTGCTGATTTTTACCGGAATCCCAAGCGAAGGCGGCAAACAGCTGATCCAGCCATTGGTACTGGTAAAAATCAGGGGCTTCGAGATGATCGGCATAATCCCCCGCCAAATAATAGGAGGTATACGTACCCGTATCATTTTTGACGACGGCCGGGAATGTTGAAGGGATGCCTAGCGTCTTCAGCTTCTTCTCGCCGGCCTCAGTCAAGTCAAGGTCGTAATTCGCCAGAATGCCTTCCTTGTCCTCTGCCTCGATGACATCGAACCAGTAATTGTACCGGGTTTCAACCGTCTTGCCGACAAAGGCTTTCCCCTTCTCCGTCAAAGAGAATACATTGCCCCGCTTTCCGGATTCTTTCCCTTCCTCCAGCACAGCTACCTGGTCATCATCCTTAACGAAGAGGAAGCCTGGGCCTTGGAAGGTCCATTTTTGCCCGGTTTGCTTCTCATAATTGCTCTTTGCCCAATCCGGAAGCTCCCCTCCGCCTGCCAAATCGGGAAAATAACGGCCGATCCAGCCCGACCAGCGGACTCCCATGATTTCATACAGCGCTTGTTTGGCCGCATTGTCGGTCGGACTCCCGAACGTGTTAAATTCGGCGATCAGAGAGGTTCCTTTATAGATCGCATTCTTGATTTGCTCGATATCGGAGAGCTGCAGTCCACCATAAATTTTATCCGATCGGTTACCGCGCATCGCCATTTGCGTCATATCATCTTTGTACACGCCATACGTATCTGCAATATAGACCAGATCGTAGTCTTCGGACAGCTTCAGGTCGCGAACGGCATTGGAACCCTCCGCACCAGGAACGTAGCCGAAATAATCGTTCGCGATGGAATAAGCCGTTCGATCATTTTGGACATATTTGAAATAATTGAGAAGCCACATTAGACCCTTATGCTCCCGGTACGTTGTGTCGGGAACTGTTTTATCTAGAATAGCCACATTCAGGACTTGGCTTGACTTCCATTTCCAAGCCGCCATTGGGGTGGCTGCCGCCGCGATGATAATGAACAACACCACCACCCACTGAGTCCAGGACCGCTTCATCGTTGTACCCCCTTCTAAGCTGAAACCCCTTTACGCTGCATCTCGCCCCAGCCCTGCGTTCTTCCGAAAAGCACGGCAAACGTTGCTCGTACACGCCATACCGTAAGCAGCGGCCGGTACCAGAAAGCCTCCGAAAGAGCATACAAGAGCAGCCAGTTCAGCTCGGAGATCTTCTGATATTTCCCGAGCCGCCACTCCTCGAGCAGCACCGCGCCCATGGATAAGAACGATCCGTACACAACCATTAATGCGAAGAGCATCAGCGCGTATTGAATGAACACCCGATCCATGATCAGATCGGCAATTAATGTTACATAACCGAAAAATTCGACCAGCGGACCAAGAAACTCAACAAAAAAATAAAAGGGCATGGCAATAAACCCGATAAGGCCATACTTCTTGTTGAACATCATCCGACGATGGGTCCACAAGCTTTCGAATAAACCCCTGTGCCAGCGTGTACGCTGTCTGTACAAATATTTCATCGACTCAGGTGCCTCCGTGTAACAGATTGGATCGGCTACATATTCGATTCTGGCTCCCCACTTTTGCTCTATATTCATCCTATGAAGCCGTACGACCAATTCCATATCTTCACCGACCGTATCTGCCTTATAGCCCCCTGCTTGAATGACCCGCTGCGTTTTAAAAACACCGAAAGCACCTGAGATGACGAGCAGCAAATTATTCCGGCTTAAACCGATGCGTCCCATCAAAAAAGCCCTCATATATTCAATGCACTGCATCATGACCAAAGGATTGCGGGAAAGCTTCGTTTCCTGGACCTGTCCTTTCACGACGGTATTCCCATTCGCAATTAAAACATTCCCGCCGGTAGCTAATATTTCATCATCGGCGTGCTCCACAATCGGCATCATGATTTTGAGGAACGAATCCGGATCGAGGACGGTATCCCCGTCAATGGAAGCGAAGTAAGGGTATTTGGACATATTGATGCCGGCATTTAATGCATCGGCCTTTCCGCCATTTTCTTTATCAATCAGAATCAAAAACGGATAAATTTCGGAGTGATACACTTCTCGAATCGATTTGGTTTCTATGCCATTTCGTTTTTGGTGCACTTTGTTTTTGACCGGTACCATCTGAAACCGCTCGATCACTTTTTGCAGCGTTCGATCCTTCGAGCCGTCATTCACAACGATCACTTCAAATTGCGGGTAATCCAGCCTTCCGCTGCCGGTGATCAGTGACAAAATCGTACCGATCACCCCCATTTCTTCGTTATAGGCAGGCACAATGATAGATAATGGCGGGGTAAATGAAGAATTCTTCATTCTTTTGTAAGGTTCGACTTTATGAAGCCCTCTCTGTTTTCCCAAACGGTTGTACGATAGAAGGAACAATAACAAATAAAAGCAGCAAATAGCGATGAAATAGATGAAGATGGCTTTGTTGAGGAGTAGGAGCGGAATTCGGAATAAATCCGTCAGCTCATTCATAATAATCAGGACTCCTTTCTATCCATTCTTGGGCAATGGAACGGGCAAACGCATCGGGATGGTTGTACGCCAGCTTGGTCAGCATACTCTTACCCTGTCGGTACTGCCGCAGTGCTCTGGCTGCCTCCGCCCGAACGCCATACGCTTTATCCCCGATCAACTTTTTCAGATAGGGAATGAACCGATCATGCCGGATGCTTCCCATTAACCGCGCTGCCATCAGCTTCTCCCCAGTCGCCTGCGGATGATCCCATATCCCCTTGGCTTCATTACTTTCCAACCACTGTATGAACGTATCGACGGAAGACATATAACCAAGGGAACCAATCGTCTTTAACGCCTTGACTCGAAGCTCGCGTTGCTCCGATTCAATTAATTGCTCGAGCAGCTGCTGCAGCTTCTCCGAACGCAAATGCTTGTCCCGAACAGCCTCGAGAAAAGCCCCCTGCCACGAACCGTCATATTCAAAGAAGCCATCCACATACGTATCCACGTTATCCTGAGATACAAGCCGGCTCCACAGCTCGTTCAGCGAAAAGGTCGGAAGCTCCTTTACATCTTTCATAAGCTCCAGGAGAGCTTTGTATTCGAAATCCGCGAGTATAAGTAAAATTTCCAATTTTTCTTCCGCAGAACATTGTTTACTGGATAAATGGCGAACCAAGTCATTCTGCATCGTATCCATGTTGAAACGGTTGATGAAATATAATGTATTCATTCGGACACTCCAGGACCGAGAGCGAAGCCGCTTGCGATACCATGGCGCAAAATATCGTTCCACATAAGCATTGATCGGTCCGAAGTCCTTCTCGAACTTAACGTTACTTAGGAAATCACTAAACGTGTCTTCCAAAGCTTCATATTGATACTCCTTCTCGGGAACGAAGGATTCGGCTCCATATCCGGTAAATAAATATATGTCTATATCATGGGACTGGACCTTTAACCAGCGTTCTTTTTTATTCCTGCGCCGCTGATTCAACCATTTCCGGCAAAGCAAATACAAGTAGATCGTCAGAAGTAATCCAAGCGAGATGACGGTTAATAGAAAAACTAAAACTTGCGTCATCGCAAACCACCTACAAGCCGCTTAATTCTCACGCGAAGCTCCTTCAAGCTGAAAGGCTTAACCATATAATCGTTGGCGCCCCTTTGGATCGCCATGGCGATATCGGTTTCCGACCCTTTGCTGCTGAGCATGATGCATACATATCTGCGTCTGTCATACCCGGTACGAATTTTATGCAGGACTTCCAGTCCATCCATCTTAGGCATAATCCGATCGATAATTACGATATAGCGTTCATTTTGCCGATGCCATGGATCGTTGAAAAATTGCTCTCCATCGGCAAACTCCTTAATTTCGACGTCATATAGGCTTTCTCCGATATCCGAGAACTGATGCTTTAACATCTCGCGGATCAATCGGTCATCGTCGATAATAGCCAGCATCAGCTTGCGGGTCTTGGTTTCATTATCGTTCATCGTGCCATCCAACACCAATCCCGAGCGCTCAGTAGGGTCCGTCTCATTCGAGAACGGCATCATCTTCAAGCACTCGTCCGCCGACCTATTAGAATCAACAAATTCCCGTACTTTCGCCGAGAAGGAACCATAAAGCGTCCCCCGCGGCGTATCGATAGGTACTTTGGAAAACAACGCGGTCAGCCGATGCATCAATTTCAAGGCGTCAGATTTTACAGTTTTAGGCAGAATCATTACAAATCCTTCTACAGCATGATGCCCTATGCAATCCGTCGGTCGTATGCTGCCCTGAATAAAATCCACAAGCCCTTTGGTCAAAGCATGCCTGCACTTGGCATCTATCGACGGCTTAGGATCAACCTCTAGATATACCATCGAAAATGTCTCATGAGACCGTTTCATATCATTGAGCTGTGTTTGAACTTCACGCTGCAAATATCGATAATTGAACGCTCCTGTTAAAGGATCGATGAGAATTTGATCAAGAATCCGCTGTCTTCTCTCCAGCAGTTTCTTTATAACCAATTGAAGCTCCTTTACATCTACCGGCTGGAACAATACCGCATCGGCTAACAACGCACATTTAAGTTCTTTGTCATCTTTGTCCATAAGGATAACGAAGGGAATGTGTCTCGTATCGCAATATTGTCTTAGATCGATCCACTCAGTCAAATTGTCCTTTGTTGCTTCGTTCAGGAGAACAACCGCACAATCTGGATTCATTCTGTCAAACTGAGGAATCAACTCAGATACCGGATCTGGTTCAAAGGGTTGCATACAGCAATCGATGCCTAGATGCATTTGAATAAATTCTGTCATCTGGACATCACTTACCGAACATAGAAGCGGTCGATTTCTCGTTAACAGTTCGTTCATTCCATTGTTCACCTTCATATCTTTACAAAAAATTGTTATTTTCAAGGTAGATATATACCTTTAACTGAATTCGACAGGTTCCGAGAAATTATAACATAATCCTCTATACAAAAACTGAACAACCACAAAATGGACATAATAAAAATTCCATTTATCCAGAAAATTACATTTTCCGCCCCCCACTCTGCGAATTCTGTTTAGTCAAATCCAAAATGGATAGACTGTATATCATGTTCATACATAAATCGGAGAAATATGCCCAATGTCGACAACCAACTTAATTGTAGAACGAGTCAAACTCATGTTTCCAGCACTTGTTGATTTACGAACGCTTCATTTGAGAAACCTTTCATTTGAAATCGACATCCTTTACTTATCAACCCTTGTGGATATCAACGTGATTAACAAATATGTTTCCGTTCCGTTCAACAACAGTCATGCGTTTGACTACTTTGAAGCACAGCTGTTTTCCTTTGGAGCTGAAGTCGTTGCGGACACGGAGGATATTCGAAAGCGTTTGCTCCTCGGTCATACTTGTATCATCTATTATGACAAGATCTATAGCATTTCGGCAAAACGTTCATTAAATGATCAGCCAGGCGAGAACAAGACAGAAAACACGATCCTTGGGCCTTCGAAATCGTTCTCGGAGGATTTGCATACGAATATGGCGTTGATACGCTCCCGATACAAACGAGCAAGCTTATCTAGTGAGGCCCTTACGGTCGGGCATTGGAGTAAAACAGAAATCATCCTGATGTACGATGCTACCCACACGAAGCCGGAGCTGCTTGAGCAGGTTCGAAGTAAATTACTAGCTATCGACGTGGACCTCGTGCAAGCTTCCGGACAGTTGGAAAGACTGCTGAACGATTCCCGGATTTCTTTGTTTCCCAAAATGATGATTACGGAGCGGCCGGACAGGACCGTCTTGAATTTGGCACAAGGGAAAATCGTGATCCTGATGGAAGGTACCGCTTATGCTCTTGCTGTTCCATGCGTTTTTTTCGACTTTATGTCGGCGATGGACGACTTATATCAGTCCTTTTGGATTACGAAGTCTCTCGTTATATTGCGCTATATTTCGCTGCTCATTACCGTTACGCTGCCGGCTTTCTACGTAGCTATTGTCTCTTATAATCCTGAAATATTGCGGGTACAGCTAACGTTATCTATAGCAGGAAGCAGGGCAGCTGTTCCCTATCCGTCTTATATTGAAGTTTTTATCATGCTCTTTATGATTGAAGCTTTAATTGAAGCCAGTTTAAGGTTACCTAAATACATCGGCTCAACTGCGACCACAGTCGGCGGCCTCATCTTGGGGCAAGCCGCGCAGCAAGCTGGGCTTGTGAGCAGCATCATGATCATTATTACATCAGCTGTAGCGATCTCAAACTTCGTGATTCCGATTAACGCTATGAGCTTTGCCATGAGATTTGTCAAGTTCGTACTCATCGTATTTGCTGCATTGTTCGGGGTTGTAGGCATCGTAGTAGGCATGTTTCTATTAGTCAATTATCTTGCTAGTCTGCGCAGCTTTGGCGAGCCCTATTTGAAAATCTATATGCGCGAGAAAAAAGCAAGCTATTCCATCAAAGAAGGTGATCCCATGTGAACCGGTACTACTATTACCCGGTTATCTTATGTATGCTCACCAATACGATCCTTTTCATTCCCCGCATCCTTATGAACGAGCGGTTCACCGGTGCTATCCCGGCAGCGCTGCTTAGTATCGTCATTGGGCCAATTCTTGCCTCTTTCTTTACGAAATCGATGATGCGTTTCCACCGGATGGGCTTACCGGAAATTTTTAAATTGCATCTGCCGAAGAGCATCAACATGATCTTGTTACTCTACCTGGGTTTTATGTGGTTCTCAGCAGGAGGTATGGTTCTGGTATCCTACTGCCGAATCGTTCAAAGATTTGTGAATCCTGACTTAAATCTATTTATCTTAATTGGCTTTGTGGGGCTCGCGTGCGCGTTGGCGGCAAATAACAACTCACAGACAGTCCTTTATATCCTAGAGATCATCCTCATTGTCAATCTCCCGCTAATCGGGTTTATTTTATTCAAAGCATTGACCAATACGAACATGGATTGGGGTGCCGTTCGAGTAATGAGTCATTATTCGTTGGGGCTGCCCTCGTGGAATTCCTTTGCAGCGGTGACTTACATCTTTACCGGATATGTCAACTGGGCCATCTTTAACCGCTGCATCCAAGCCGATAATAAGTTGAAATATACGTGGACCATCCCCGTTATTGGCGCTTTGGTCATACTTACGACCTTTGTCGTACCGATCGGATATCATGGCACAATCGGTGTCGATGACTATAACTATACTTGGGCAAGTACCGTCGATTCTATGAGAGTTGAGTTTGGATTTGTAGAACGCGTTTTATTTATCTTCTTGCTGCTGTATTTTTGCATCGCGCTGCTTTTTATTACGATGACTTGGCATGTTAGTGCGGAATTAATCAAATCAATTCTTCCAACCACATCCTCATCGTTATCACTATGGCGTAAACCTTGGGTGCCCAAGGGAATCGTCCTTATCTTTTTGTTCTTAAGCGAACTCTCTGCCTACTTCTTCAATGAGAAACAATATATCGAGGTAGCGTCAGACTGGTTCCAGCTTCGATTACCAAGTGAAATTCTGCTCGTTATCCTGGTATACGGGTTAGGAAAGAGGCGAAGTCGATGAAGCGCTTAGGCTCAAACGCGCTGCTTGTTGCTCTTTTCATCGTATTGATGATAACAAGCAGTTGCGGATTTAAAGATTTGGATAAGCGCTTTTTCGTTCTGGGCATCGGTGTCGATCTCTCGGATAATCCCGAGAAGCCTTATCGTGTAACGCTTAAGCTCGGGATTGCCTCCCCACGGATCGAGCCAGGCGAGACCAATAATTTTCAAATGATATCACAGGATGCAGGTACAATTACCGAAGCAGTTCGTCTACTGAAGTCCAAAGTGGACAAGGAGCTGGATTTCGGTCACGCTAAAGTCATTATTTTCGGCAAATCCCTCGCTACTCAGGATATCCAAACGCCGCTGGATTGGTTCTTGCGTCGGAGAGACATCCAGAAAATCGCTTCCGTGGCGATTGGCGATCCAAGTGCCAAAGAAGTTCTGAGCATTAAGGTCATCTCCGAGAGATTGCCTGGCAATTCCCTATTCTTAAGTTTTGATAATGAAGGTACAGATTCGTCATATTTGATGACGGAAAATTTATCTGATCTGCACAGAAGGATGACGGAGAGGGGGAAAGATGGTTATCTTCCTGTCATTCAACCGATAAATCAAAGTTACAACATCAATCATATTGCTTTGTTAGACAAACAAAAAGCCAAAGTCTTTCTGTCACCGGATCATACCAGGATAGTCAATGAATTGGTTAGAGGCTTTAGCAACATTGATATACACACCATCCAGGAAAATAATTCGTTTAATATCGCGGTAAACCAATTAAAAGTTAAGTATGCCATATCGGGTGTTTCGGCTGGAACTCCAGCCATCCAGATGAATTTAACGTTGAACGGCATGGTGGAAGAATCCAGACGTCCTATCTACACGGAAGATTGGAGCAGCTTGCAAAAAGTTGCCGGACTGGAAGTCAAAGAACGTGTAGAAAAGGTTCTCCAGCTCATGCAAAAAAATGGTTTGGATCCGATTGGATTCGGTCTGCGATATAGGGCCATGGGCCATATCTCTGATCAGGATTGGGAGCAATGGACTGCCCTCTATCCCTCCATCCCCATGAACGTGAATGTTCAACTGAAAATACTGGGTTCAGGTGTCATAAAATAAATGAGCGAGTTTCCTGATGAAGCTCTGCGTAGGAATATATAAAAAGGACAGCCTTACGGCCGTCCTTTTATTATGAGAAAATAACTATTTTCTTGGCTTAATCGAACTAATTGGAACTCTCAATAATCTGAACAGAGTACTCAGCCTCAGGCGTACGTAGAACGAAAGCTTCACCTCTAGATCTCAATAACAATTGACTCCCGATCGGGGAAAAAAATGATATTATATTTTGATCCGGATCTATTTCTGTTGGAAAAACTACTTGAAATACTTCGTGAGTTCCTTCATCTACATAGCAGAGCTTCACGCTGCTCCCTATAAGGGTAATTTCACTTAATGAATTAGCAAGATTAGCATCATCAAGCTCAAGCAATGTCACCATTTTTTTCACATATTGAGCGATGCTATCTCGCATCCTCATCTTTAGGTGAGATGGATAATTATCAAGTAAAAATGGTACTTGTTCATCCAAATAAACAAGCTGTTTAGCAAGGCGGCTACGGTGAATAGACGTTTGACTACGGTTCATCGTAGATTCCACCCCATATGATTAAATTCCAATTTCGATACGTTTGCCTCATTTTCAAAACCTCCTAAGATTTTAATAAAACAACTATGTTTCAAAGACGGTTCGAAACATTCTTCAAGCGCCAGTCAAACTTTCTGTAGCAATAAGCCAAGAAAGATTGCTGCAATACACAACACCGAAATGGCCGAGAGCCATTTAAAGAAGGTTTCCACCTTGTCAGAACACCTCGTTTTATTTATTAGGATTTGTTTCTCCCGATTTGTAAACAACGAGGATCGCACTACGCTGGACTTCTGCTCCGTTAAAAACGGACTTCATCGTCGACCCGTAGCAAACATTAATAACTTGCTCATCTGTTAAACCAGCCAAAAATTGATTTGCTCTTATCTCTGCGTGCGACGAATCCGTGTCTAAAAATTCCTTCACCTGAATCATCCATTTTACCTCCTGAATTTTAATTACAAGTTAAAAGCTTCATATAATTCGCATAATGATCTCCCCCCAACAGATTAAATACATTTAATGTAAAAAAACCATAAAAGTACAACAAGACATTCTGCCCCAAAAGGAAGAATGTCTTGTTTCGTTTAACATATCATTATGGGGTAAGGATGTCAATCCAACTTGTCCCTCACGAAGTCATTCACCAATCGAGCCCTGGAAGTGCTATAGTACAACTATGAGATTTCTTACAGAAGGAGTAGTACAATGTCCCATATTGAACGTATAAATCAGCATATATGGATACAGCATGCTGAACATGAAACAGACCGCCCCCTACTTGCAGCGATTGTTGGGGAAAGAAGAACGCTGCTGCTGGATGCAGGCAATTCCCCTGCTCACGCCGCCCAATTTCGTTCGAAGCTTCAGCAGAACCAAATCCCTTTGCCCGAGATGATGGTATTGACACATTGGCATTGGGACCATACGTTTGGCATGTCTGAATGGAAAATTCCTGCGATCGCAAATCGAAGAACTGCCACGCGGTTGAGCCAGCTTTCCGGTCTCTCATGGACAGATGAGTCCCTCAACGAACTCATTCATTTAGGAGTGATCAATGAAACTACTGCCCGCCACATCCAACTGGAGTACAGTGACAACCGGGACATAACCATTATGGAGCCTGATTTGTTATTTGACAGCAAGTTAACGCTTGATCTCGGTGGCGTCGTTTGTGAGCTGGAGCATATCGGCGGCGACCATGCGGAGGATTCCTGCCTTCTCTTTGTTAGAGAAGACAAAACCATATTCTTAGGGGACGCCCTTGGACCTAGAATCTATGGCGGACCTTACCGCTATTCCAGCGGCATCTTCTTGCAGCTAATGGAACGCATTCTCGGTTATTCGGCTCAGACCTACGTCGAATCGCATGCACGTCCAGTAAGCGCCAGCGATTTCCATGAGGATATTAGTCGGTATGTACAATTGGCCCGATATGTCGATTCATTCGGTGGCGATGAAAAGCGAATTACCGAGGCGATGAAACAATACCTCCAAGTGGAAGAGCTGCCTAACGAATTTACCAAAGCTATTACGTGGTTTCTGACAAGTTAAACTTTTAAGGTTATATATTAACACATATTGGAAGCAAGCTGCCCGTTCTAGGTACATTTGGCATTCTTCTATGACACGGATTTCCCTACGCAGAAAAGCTTGATTTCTCAAGCTTTTCTAAAGCAAATCGCCTTTTTGTTTTTTAAATACAGTTAAGATGACAAGGATGAGCGGCAAGATCAAGGTGGGAAACAACATCGAAAAGGGAAGAATCGCCGTATTATAAATTCCCAGTTCAGTAGGACGAGCAAAGCTGTTCAAAGCCACGGAGAAAAATAGCAGTCCAGCCGGCAAAATGAATGGCTTCGTATCCCGTATGCGAAACAAACTGCTGAAGACCTGAATGAACCAAAAATGGGCTATTATGGTCTCGTACAAGGTAAATATCGTCCAAATTCCGATGATGATGATCTCGATCCTCTCCAAGTAAACGCCGATCCGAACGAGTTGGATTGTCGAAAAGAACGGAAATGTAGACGACTTCATCAGATTCATGCCTAATGCACCGATCGCTAAATAAGTTGAAATCAATAAATAAACACAGGAAAGCATTAAGCTTATGAAGCAGGTGGACATAATCTTCTTCAGATTGGCGACTTTGCTGAACAGTACAAAGACGAGGCCGAAAGATTTTGCGAATGGAAAGGCATATGAAAGCATCGTACCGTAGACGATATCCGTGAAGCGGCTTTGAAATTGGGGAATTAATGGATTCGTATCTACGTTTCGAAGGATCAGCAAGCAAATGATGATGATTGAGACAAGAAACAGCGGCAAAATGACTTGTACGGTACGTACGGTCGTTTCAAGCCCGAGAAATACGGCATACGACGTAACTAACACCAGCATCAGCATAATCAATTCCGGTGACGTGTACGGCAGGATTGCCGTCGTATAAAACAAAGTCAACGCCCGAAGCGTCAATACCACAAGTCCGACGATATTGAAGAGGATAACGAAGAGAATCGCTTTTCCTAGCCATTTTCCAAGCAAGAGCTCGCATATTTCGGTCATATTCTTGGCTGGATGCTGAGTCTGCACATACTTCATCAGCCAAACTATAAAAACAGCCCCAAAAGTAGCCAGCAAGTTGGAAATCCACACATCCTGCTGCAAAGTCTTCGCACCATACAAAAATAGTGTCGAGAACCCCGATAAATAAGTAAAGAAAAGACATCCGAACTGGAAGTTGCTGATTTTCTCATTAGCGGCCATTATAATTCTCCTACATGAATTTGCAAAAGATGGAGCACATAATCAGAGACAGGCTGAAATATACGGCTGTTCACTTTTTGCACAGTAGGCCAGTAAGCCGCGGTGGCCGGCAAAAAGTAGCCTATGATAAACAGCGTTAAAGAAAGAAGCACAATCGCCTCGGTTTTCTGCCTCCTTCTCCACATCCGAATCGTTTGCCCGAGCCCGTAACACAAGTTGGCGATGCACACGAGGGTTGCAATCATCTCAAGTTCCCTCCAATACTTGACTCATCCCGATTCTAGAGAATTGCACATTTACATGGATATGCACGGGAATCGCCGGGTACAGCTCATCCCAATTGGCTTTCATGCGGCTCCACTCCCTCGGATGATGCTGTCGGATATAATCGGAGAAACCGAGTACGTCCACTTTTAATTCCTTTTGAAAATGATTTAAGCTGCCTGCGAGCATTTGCTCTACCTCTTCGCTTGCCGCTTTCTCCAATTGCTCCAAGGCTCCCGGTCTACTCAACTGTAGAGGGTGATCCATATCCATTAGGGCCGCTTTTAAACTTACGTCAATTTCCAGCGTCATGCCTTCGTCCGTCTGGCGAAATTGCAATGTTTTCTTCGGAAACTGCATGAGGATCGTCACATTGGTGGAGTTGAATTGGACCATTACCGGGAATTCCAGCTTGCTCCATTCTCTTTTCTTAGAGAGCAGGTAAACCGCTATGGTATCCTTCCCTTTCAGCCAGTCAACGAACTTACCCTTGTTAAATACGGAGCCGCCGCTGAGGAGAAGCACTTCCTTCGAACTGTTAACCGGCTTATCCAAACTTAGTCGGCCAGTCACGAACCCCCGGTAAGGATTCGAAAACAAATTTGAAACGTCTTTCACCATCAAGGAGATGCTCTTGCCCCATAAATGCTCGTTGGTCGTTCTCCCTAGAAAATCGTTCGCAATCAGATCGTTCGTCTCCGATCTCACTGCCAGCTTATCGGCTGCTTTCCCTTCGCTGACGATGATGTAGCTGGATATTCGGATTTCGCGAGATCGGGTCATATAATCGATAATTTCATATAAGGCGTGTGTCGCGGCTTCTTCCCCGATGATGAAAAATTTGTCATGCTGCCAATCTAACGTTTTACCCGCACGGCTTCGCAAATTACGGGCTGCATCCATAATGGAGATTCCTTGTGCGCTTGCCACCCATTCATTCTGTTTGCTTGAGTTCTCCATACTGGTGGTAGAAGGTAAAATACTGTAAGCCGTAAAGGTATATTTGTTTTGTTCTTTATCATAATCGATGCCGGTAATCATCACCAAAGCGACATCGCTGATTTCCCGAATGTCTGTCGAGCATCCCGCCGAGAGCGATATCATCAAGCCGAGCAACAAAGTCCATCTAGCGAGCTTCATCATTCTGCTGATCCTCTCCCCAAGATTTTAATTTCCGATGTTGAATCGGAAAAAGGATGTAGCTCTCAAGTACGTTCCGCCACCCTTTGCCGTCAAATAAAACAAAGTAGTGGTTGCCGAACGATCTCAGCGAGCACAAATGCAAAGTGATCGTAAACATCCCGAGAGCAAGACCGAACACACCCATAGATGCAGCGAGAAACATAAGGGGGAAACGCAGCATCCTGAGCGAAATAGCGGTGCTGAACTGAGGTATCGTAAACGATGCGATGCCTGTCATGGCCACCACGATCACCATCGGCCGCGAGACGATCCCTGCATCGACGGCCGTTTCCCCGATAATGAGGGCACCGACAATGCTAACGGATTGTCCGACTACACGAGGCAGCCGCAGACTGGCTTCCCGAAGAACTTCAAATGCGACCTCCATGATCAAGGCCTCGATAAAGGTGGGAAAGGGAATTCCCGCTTTCGTCGAAAGGAAAGTGAGCATTAAAGGTGTAGGAATCATCTCCAAATGAAATGTGGTTAAGGCGATGTACAAAGAAGGTCCAAACAAAGAAATAAACAAAGTGATTAATCGAAGAATCCGCAAAAAATTGGCAAAATAAAACCGCTCATATAAATCTTCGCTGGGGTGAAGGAAATCGGTGAACGAAGACGGAGCGAGTAATGCATTCGGAGTCCCGTCGATCATAATCGCTGTTTTGCCTCGATTCAACGCTGTGATGACCCGATCGGGACGCTCTGTATTCAAAATTTGCGAAAATGGCGAGTACGTGCTGTCCTGAATCAATTCCTCCAACTGTGCGCTATCGATAAGAACGTTCATCCGAACCGCATTCAGCCTTTTTTTAACTTCCGCCAAGACCGATTCGTTGACCTGGTTCTTCAAATACAGGATCGTCACTTTCGTTTGACTCTGCTGCCCGATCTTGATTGCCACCGATTTCAGTTCTGGCGTCTTTAGCCTTCGATACACCATACCCAGGTTTGTCTGAAGATCTTCGGTGAATCCTTCCCGCGGCCCGCGTACGTTAACTTCCGATTTCGGTTCTTCTACGGCACGCGTCTCATAACCTGGCAGTGTGATGCCATAGGCTTCGAATCGACCTTCGAGGAAAAGAACGATGCCGGCATCCGAAATAAACTGCACGACATCCTCCATTCGCATAAGCTGCTTGGCCTTGCCCAAGCGGTTCATCAATTCCATATACGAGGCATCCTTGTGTTCCGCTGTACCCCGATGGTCATCACTTAACGTGCCGATGAGCTCGCCATTGAGGAATTGTTCGTCTACAATGGCACTTAAATAAGCAAGGGATGCGACCGGACGGCCTTCCTCCATTTTGAGATGCCGTACGATGAGTAGATCGTTGTCCGCGAACCTCCGATATAGTCCATCCAAGGCATTGAGAACACAGGTATCGATCGTATTAGGCCTCACTTTCATGGATTAACCTCCGAAGGTAGATGAATATCGATATAATGATGGAAGTATTTGCTTTAAAAGGGTAGATTATTCTACCTCTTTACTTGAAAAGGATGTAGCACAAAAAAGACAAGAACTTACACCCTTAAGATCATCTCGCGCAGCGCACGAATCTTTAAGGATGTATGTTCTTGTCCTCTTTTCTGTTATTCGACTATAATCTTATCTCCACGATAAATACGTCCAGTGCGAATGACCTTCGCATATACCCCCATTGCCCCATTATTATGCTTAACGGAAGCTCGAAGGATAGCTGGATCATTGGGTAAATCCCCTTGAGGTAAAGTTGTCATGATACAGCGAACGCAAGGCTGTGTAACCTCTACTATCACTTCATCCCCAATTCGAACGGTTTTACCAACCCAATCATTTTCGATAAACCCTGATTCATTAGGCACATCAATTACGATATTCGATCGATAACGTCTGACTTCAATACGACTTTCCGGAATTAGTTCCCTCATTTTATTCATACTGGCTGTTGTCACTAGATGAACCATTGCAATATCATAAAAAGTTCCTTCCGGGGAACTGCGGGTGAAAATCGTTTTTTTGTTATTTAATCCCTCAATATCAGGTATATACCCCTCGAACTGAACATCACCTGCTTGATCCGAAGTTGCTGCCACTTTAACCGGACGACCCAGCTTTCCTGAGAGCCTCTCGCTTATATCTTCATCCGTCGTGACTCCCCAACTACCATCAGGGAATGTGATTCTAACAGGAGGAAGTTTTGTTGGATCTTGTAACGGGTCCGTATATACAGCACGATAATCAAACATATTCGGCCATTTGATGGGATTCTTCGCATTGGCAAGTTTGCCTGTTGAAGTATCTATCAATGCATACTTTCTATCACCAAGTACTCCTTTTTCAGTAATATCTGTTGCATTTAACTCTTCTCCCATCATCGATTTTACGGGATATCTCCAAAGTGAAACCACACGGGGATAGCTCATACAACATCTCCTTTTTAAGTACAGCGCATTACATATTTTTCCCTACGATCAACATCTTATGCTTCAAGTGTTTTCCTGTTTAATAGCATACTTTTAATAAAATAATAGATCAATATTGAATATTTAATTGAAACGATAGAAAATCCTAATCAATGTTGCCTGTTTCCTATTCGATTGTATTTTTGAAATCGCGCTTAGCGAAGAAGGCCCTTGTATCTTTGCGTGTTTGCACGGGGAGAACGCGATCCAATTCATCCTCCAGCCAAGATAATTTTTTGCTTCGCAAATAATTCTGCATAGTCTCTTCGGCTTCGAGCATGACGAAGTTGATCGTGCAAGGACTCGTGGACGCTGTGCATGCCGAACAGTCATCCCTGCGGTACAGGTAGCCGTTATCTTTGATGTTCTGGCATTGGAAGATCGGCTTCTTGCCCTCCACAGCCTCGACAACATCCCAGAAGGAAATTTCATCAGGGTTTCGTGCAAGCTTGAAGCCACCTTTAACGCCAGGAACCGAGGTGATGATACCGGCTTTAGCAAGCTTCGTGAATATTTTGGACAAATAGGTCTCCGGAATACCTTGAAAGAACGCAAGCTCCTTAATGCCGATCGTTGTTTCGTTCGGAATCAGGTACACGAGACAGTGCAGTGCATATTCAACGCCGACGCTATATTGCATAAGAACCCCCATTTCCCAACTTAGTGACAGCCTCAGGATGATTACCAGAAAAAAGGCTTTGACTTCCTTTGCTCACAGTCGTATATTATAACCAATGAATATCGACGATAACATTTGTCGCCAATTGGATATTCAAAACTCATTTTGGAGGTACGATATATGGAAACATTACTTGTTATTAATGCGCATGCCACTGTAGATTCCCCTGCATCCATCAGCCTTGAAGTTGGCAAACATTTTATTGAGAATTACCGCAAGCTGAACCCGAACGAAACGATCGAACAAATCGATTTATACGCGGAAGAAATTCCGGAAGTGAACAGCACCGTTCTGAACGCTTGGGGTAAATTCGCTTCCAATGGCGAACTGACGGAGGACGAGCGGCGCGTTACGGACCGCATGAACACCATTCTGCAGCAATTCAAAAGAGCCAAAAAGTACGTCATTATTATGCCACTTCATAACTTCAACATTCCTTCCCGGCTGAAGGACTACATGGATAACATCATGATTGCGCGTGAAACATTCAAATATACGGAAAATGGCGCTGTAGGTCTGCTGACTGACGGCCGCAGTCTGCTCGTGATTCAAGGAAGCGGTGCCGTGTACACGAACAACGACTGGTACACCGACAACGAATTCTCGCACAAGTACCTCAAATCCATGTTCAACTTCCTTGGCGTTGAGGATTACCAAATCATTCGCGCTCAAGGTACTTCCGTGCTGGACAAAGCAGCCGTGTTGGACAAAGCAAACAATGAAGCCAAAGAAGCAGCAGCTCGTCTAGCCAAGAAAGTGATGGCCTAATATTCGACCCAGATACGACCTAGATTAGGAGGCTGTAAGCAATGTCCACATTTATCGCAGATATCAAGATACCTGATAGTAAGTTGGCCGTCGAAGCGGCCGAGCTATTGCGCGAACATGGCGACGAACTCCTGTGGAACCATTCGAACAGGGTATTTCTTTTCGCGTCGATCCAAGGCAAGAAGCAGCAAGTAAAGTATGATCCGGAATTGCTGTATATCAGTTCTCTTTTCCACGATTTGGGCCTAACGCCCGCATATCGCAGTCCGGACAAGCGTTTCGAAGTGGACGGGGCCAATGCTGCTCGCGATTTTCTGCGAAGCCGCGGCGTCCCGGAGGAATCGATTAGGCTGGTGTGGGATGCAGTCGCCCTGCATACAACGATCGGAATCGTCGAATACAAAGAATCCGAAGCAGCGCTGATGAATTTTGGCGTCGGATACGATGTCGTGGGGAAAAATTTCGACCTCATTTCCGAAGAAACCCGCCAGCAAATTGTCAAAGCGTTCCCGCGCAACCAATTTAAACACAACATTCTGCATGCCTTCTTGGAAGGCTTCAAACATAAACCGGAAACGACGTATGGCACGATTAACGCCGATATCTGCGA
This sequence comes from Bacillus sp. 3255, assembly GCF_031456485.1. Taxonomy (NCBI): domain Bacteria; kingdom Bacillati; phylum Bacillota; class Bacilli; order Caryophanales; family Bacillaceae; genus Bacillus; species Bacillus sp. 3255. The sequence goes on along the minus strand of NZ_JAVDUS010000003.1, from coordinate 121,294 downwards.
AGTGCTTCTCCCGGGCTATACGCGTCCAAATTTCTGCAACCATGTTCTGCATTCCAGATGGGAAGAATAATGAGGTTTGAGCAGAAGAGTGCGAATTCGGTGGCGACACATCGGTGGATTTTAAAATGAAAGTGAACAAACCCATCCCCCATTCTGGTGGACAGGTGAAATAAACCTATGCGAAATGCTGTTTCCGGTTGGCTGCCGGAGCAGCTTTTTCAGCTTTCGCCGTGGATGCTTAGCCTTCGGAATGCGTTACTAATTCCCGCTTTATGTATTGATAGAGCTTTTGACTCGCCAATTGGAACGGATAGGCGGATTCCTTGCACAAGATCCCAAAAGTCATATGTACCAAGCTTCCGCTAATCATCTTAACAAGAGTCCCCTTATCGGGTTCCACTGTAATTTTAGGAACAAGTGCGATCCCTATCCCCTTCTCTACGTAAAATTTTAAAGCCGTCATACTCCCGATCTCCATGGTATCGAGCGTCACATTTCCTTTTTCCTGCATAACCAACTCCAGCTTCCTGCGATATGGACAAGTCGATGATGTAATAAGTAAACGATGCCCCCGAAAATCATCCGGTTCTAGCACATCCTTCTGCGAAAGCGGATGATTCTCGGGCATTAAGACTACGAACTCTTCTTGAAATAAAGGTTCAAAATAAAATTCGGAGCTGATGCTAGGTGCTGTACAAAGCGAGAAATCGATTTCTCCTTTAAGTATCCGCTCTGTAAGGGCCGGGGTGTTCGAGATTTCTATGGAAATGCGGATATTCGGATAAGCAGACATAAATTTCTCCAAGATACCAGGCAAGCGGTAACTTGCAGTCGGCTCTGTCACTCCTATGCGTATATGTCCTGTTTCACCGGATGTCAAATCCGATAAGCTTGACTGAAGGTTCTCCATACTTTTTACGATTTGCAGGCTCTGTTCGTAGAACAGCCTTCCGGCTTCCGTCAGGCCAATCTCTTTGCCGCGCTCTATCAGCAGTACGCCCAATTCGGATTCGAGCTTTTTTATTTGCATCGTAACGGTGGATTGCACATAGTTCATTTCTTGTGCTGCGCGTATAAAGCTTCCGTATTTCACGATCAGTTGAAATGTTTTTAACGTTTTAAGATCCACGGTCCATCCCCCTGTGACAATTCAAAAAAATTGAATGAATGATTCAAATAGTTCAATTATACAATCGTCATTGTATCTATTACAATGAATCCATCAAGAAGCCAAGGGAGTGGAATTATTATGGAATTAAAGAACAAAGTGACCCTAATTACCGGCGGCGGTACGGGGATTGGCAGAGCAACCAGTCTCGCACTGGCTAAACGGGGGGCCATCGTGATCGTAAATTATTCACGCTCTCAGACAGATGCAGAAGAAACTGTGCGACGGATAAACTATGAGGGTGGGCGGGCAGTCGCCGTACAAGCGGATGTATCACAAGAGAAGGAAGTCCGGAGCATGATCGAAACCATTGTTCAGCAATTCGGATTCGGAACGGTGGATTTGCTCGTGAATAATGCCAGTATCACCCAACACATTCCGATGGAGGATCTGGAGCTGGTAACGGAGGAAAGCTGGGATGCGTTGTTTGCTGTGAATGTAAAAGGGATGTTTTACTGCGCACGAGCCGTCGCGCCCTTCATGAAGAAAAATCAACAAGGTGCGATTGTTAATCTTGGCAGCATCGCCGGACAAACAGGGTTGGGCTCCTCGCTGCCTTATGCCGTATCGAAAGCAGCCGTTCACGGTCTAACCAAATCGTTAGCAAGAGCATTAGCTCCAGATATTAGGGTCAACTGCATCGTCCCGGGAGCCGTCGCGACAAGATGGTGGGCCGGAAGAGAAGAACAAATGAACCGGCTTGCTCCCAACCTATTATTACAGCGAATATCGACACCCGAAAATATTGCTTCCATGGTCTGCGCTGCCTTGGAACAGGATGCAATGACTGGTCAGATCATCACCGTAGACAGCGGACAATCTCTGTAAGAGGCTGCAACCTGTTCTTATTTATCTGAACCTAATTCGCGTTATAAATATTAGAAAAGCGCCTGCATGAGGCGCCCTTTTTACCTACTTAATTGCTATAAAGATCTGAATCTGTGTCTGCGCGGGATCCAAATTTCTGGCGTCATACAGCTCGTAATCCCCCGTATATGCCCTTACTTCCACTGATTCCTGAAAATAGGCCCAAATGTTGCCCCACGCCTGTGCTACCACTTCATAGACAGGGCCCTTTTCTGTTGTAAATACCAAATATTTGCCCGCCGGTACTTGTACGGTGTGGAACTTGTCCTCATCCTGCGATTTCTCGCCGGCTGCTTCGTGCCCGATCAGAGTGGTGTACGCACCTGCAGCATCACTTTCATAATCCGTATAGAGCGCATAGATCAGATGGGAATTGATTGTCGGGATTTGCGAGGTCATTTGGCTTTGAAAGTACGTTTCCCACAGCTGCGGCAGCCGCCGATTCGGACCCGCTTCCTCCGCGTTTGTCGTTCGAACATGAACACCTGTTAGGGTTATTGCTGGTTGCTTCGTTATATATGTATGCATAGTTCCACCCTCATCTTCTTGTATTTATGATCAGTATACAGGGAGAACGTGGACACCTATCTGTCCAGTTTCTTATAACACTCCATAATTTTTCGTGCCCGATTCACCATTTCTTCGGCTACACCGACCGGTTCTTCTACTGTGACATGTTCACCATAACTCAACAGCATGCCGTACAGCCATTCATCTTCGTTGAAGGATCCTTTTACCTGTAAAGACCCATCCTCCATTCTTGTAACTTGCTGCGGATCGAAGGTATCCATAACGCGGTACTGAACCTTCGAATGGAACCGAAATGTCATCTCTTGCAGATTCGCATTCGACCAATCCGACTCCCAGGCGTAGTTCTCAAGCGAAGGGGCTTGTTTTCTTAAGAAGGATTTCTCCAACACCCGCAGCTCCTGTATGCGAGATAATCGAAACACGCGAAATTCATTTCGGAGCGTGCAATAAGCCTGCAAATACCAGAGGTATCCTTTTAAAATTAAAGCAGTAGGCTCGACGACTCTCTCACTCTCTGTACCGTTCATGTTTAAGTACTTGAAGCTAACCTCGCTTGTATGCTCAATTGCCTGTCTCAGGCTGTTCACTTTATCCCGCGCAACAGGTCCTTGCCCCCACGGATTGAAATCGAAGACAATTCCCGCTCCCTGCTGCTCCATTTGAAGTCGATCTACTCGACTGAGCATCGCCTTTACCTTATCCAGAAGAGTGCCGAACATACGGTCATCCACGGCAGAATGCATCCCCTTTACCGCCGCGACAATCGCTTCAATTTCACTGAGCGACAAAAATTGCCGAGCCATGGTGTAAGGTTCCATGATTTCAAATCCGCCGGAAATGCCCTGATGGGCCACAACCGGAATGCCCGATTGATTCAAGGTCTCCATATCCCGATAAATCGTCTTCGTCGAAACTTCAAAACGGTCAGCCAATTCTTTGGAACTGACACGCCCGCGATTCAGCAGCAGTACCGTTATTGCCAGCAAGCGGTCAATTTTCATTACGATTGCACACCTCACTAGACTCCAAGCTCTTCTCTTACATAATGTAATAAATATCACAGCTTCCCGCAATCATCTTATTTATTATGAATTTAGTAGCAATCAAAAGTGCGAACAGGGAGATGATTTGACTTATGAAAAGTGAATTCACAGTTCATTTTAAAGTAATCCACCAGGATAAAAGTTCCCTTTTAAGAGGGGTTATTTTCTTGGAGGAGCATCAAAAGCCAACTTTGAATGATTATGAGAAATGTCTCAGGGATTGTGGCCATAACGTCATGCTAACAGATAAAGAAAATATGATTTTCAGAGCTTCTAACTCGAATGAAGAGTATTTTATTCACATATTGGAGGAGGAAAACGATAATATGAGAGATGTAGTCGTCGAAAATCTAGTCCGAAATTTTATGAAGTAAGCAAATGCTATCGGTAATATGAATCTTGGCCAGTTAATTCATTAAACTTTGATTTGTTAAGGTCCATAATCGCCGCACATGCTTTAATTTTCTATCTTCAAATTCAAGTTTATATATATCCGGTTTGCTGGTCTGCTTCCAAAAATTAAACCCGTAACTTGAATCGAAATAATTCAAAATAATCGTCATTATGTTTCCATGTGTACCGATTACGATTTTTTTGCCCTCATAGGCAGACAACAAATTCATTATTATGGGTATAGATCTTTCTTGAGCTTGTCTTGTTGTCTCCCCTTCCGGCATGCAAAAATCGATATCGCTAAAAGATTTTTCAATACCGCATAAGAGTTCTTCTTCAGGTACTGGATAGCTTAAACTCGCGATCGGTCTTTCAATAAGCTCATCAAATTGAATAATTTCTTTTTGTAATAACTCTGCTAATGGCATGACAGTCTCTTTCGCCCGGTTAAATGAACTAGAAACGATTAAATCAATGTCTTCGTTTCTTAATAAATCAGCTACTCTTTTTGAGTCAAATTTTCCTTGCTCATTGAGACTAGCTCCACCTGCTGACGATTCAAGCTCCAACGAAAAGGGTGCAATTCCGTGCCGAACAAAGTAAATATATGTTAGCATACTACCTCCTAAGTAAATGGCTTTACTTTTATCTTATCATTCAATCTGAACCGAGATGTAAGAAAATTCACAAGATCTGAAGAGGTCAAAAAACCGTTCTTCCTTAACAGAAAGAACGGTTTCTCTGGACTATCCCAGCCTATTGTAACTGTACCGTCTCCGCCAAACTGACGGGAGACGTCAAATCACTGTTGAAGCGGTCCAGCACCATGGCTCTAACCGTGTACAGACTGGAATCAAAGTCCGCCATGTTGAAGTAAGCGGTAAAAGCTTTGGAGGTTTCGATTCTGTCGGATTGCACAGCAACGATCCCTACAGGCGTGTTGCCCTTCATCAGTTGAAAGACGATGACCTGCTCATCCGGACCTTTGACCGCATCCGGCGTCGGCTGCACACTCACCTGGGCCTCGATGCCGCCTTGGCGCTTGAGAATGCCTGTGGTCGTAAGTGTATATGGGGCTAATCCGCTTGCCTGCGGGACGAGAACGGGAATCGCCTCGGTCGACGCCTTACTGCCGTCCGACAAGTCGGTAATCTCCAGAACCACTTGTACGGTTGTTTGCACTTTAGGCGCTAAAATCGTGCCGTCCAGCGCAATGATGCTAGGGTCGCTGGAACTTTGAATCGCGATGCGGAATCCCGTCGGTACGGTTGGCAGTTTAAGCCTGGTGTCGCTTGGCGAAGGATTCGCGATCTGCTTCATGCTCGCCGCCAATTCTCGGGCCGTCCAAGTTGTTGTCATGAAACCGGCGTTTAGCCAATCGCCGTGGTCGAAGTTTTTACCCCCCGCATCGTTAAGCGACAGAAGAATCTGCTTGGCTCCCTCCGGCAGCGGGACGTCGAAGTTCCACAGCATGCCTTTGCCGATGAGCGGCGAAGCGGCAGCAAGCTCCCCATCCACATACACGCTGAACAGCATGCTTGCATATCCGCCTTCTTCTTTCACCTCGTCATCCCCAGCGGCAATAGCGACAAATCTTTTGGCCCCACTAGGAATCGTGTATACGATATCGGAATTGGCGTGTGTCCCCAAACCGCGCTCATACGTTTTACCGCCTGCTCTCAATGGATTGCCGTCAATCGAGAGCTTCTTCTTCGGTACATTGTTCCAGCCGGATGTCGCGCTTACCCAATTCAGTTCATCCAGGTAAACCGAAGGCAGAGGCGGCACAGGTGCGTTATGTTCCAGCGTATATAGCGTTTTCGATACTGTGTTGGAGCCCGGTTGTCCTTTCGCATAAAGCTTGGCTTTCAATTTGGCCGTGCTTACAGGGAGCGTAAACGGTCCCGTATACAACAGGGAGTGTTGGTTCGGTTCGCTGTCATCCAGCGTATAGCGAATTTCGAAGTCGCTCCCCTCCGCATTGGTCTGTATCCTTACTTTCCCGCCTGGATTGACCCAGTTCCGGTCCCCGTCGTACAAAATATTAATGAGCGGCAAAGTTTTGTTGAATCGAGCCGTTACGGTGCTGCCGGCTCCTTCCCCCCTCGTAATGACCGCGCGGAGGACAGCGGAATCGGTAATCACGATTTCCTTCTCGTATCTCGGAGAGCTAGCCTTTGGCTCGGAACCGTCCAGTGTATAATGAATTTCGCGCGTGCTTGCACTGTCCGGCATTGTCAAATGAACCGTACGCTGATCCAGAAATCCGCCGCCGAACGGCTCCATGTCAAGCTGGCTGAATTTGGCCACATAGCCTCCGCTGCCTCTCATCTTCATACTTAACACGTCGCCTGAAGTCACCACTTGCTTATCAAGGTTGTAAGCGTTAGGTTTCGTCATATCGTCCGCATAGATGCTGGCATTGTACTTCCCGCTGCCGAGGAATGACAGGTTCAGGTCCATAGCGCGCTCCTCCAGGCCATTCATGGCGGCCACATACCAGGTCGTACCGGAGCGGCGGGCCATCGCCGAAACCTCCCCAATTTCGCTGCCGGGCAGTACGATGGTTTCATCCCAAGCCGACGGCATGCTCTTCAATAGCTCTACAGCCGGATTCAGCAGCATGTTCTCCGGATGCTCCCCGAAGGAAAGGATCGGCGAGGTGAGGCTTAACGCCGTCGCAACCTGATGACTCCAGGAGCTTTTGCCCATCCGGTTACTGAGCGACATTGGCGTATAGTCGCCGTTACCAGCCAGGTAGCGGGTGAACGGCAAGGTAGCGTTATGATCGGCAGGCGGTGCACCTTGCTCCAGACCATACACGCCCTCGCGGGATAATTCATTGGGATAAGTCCGCGACATACCTGTCGGTTTATTGGCCCCATGGAAATTAACCATCAAGTGATATTTTGCGGCGTCTTCCAGCGTGTCTTTATAGAAGTTTATTTTGAACAGCTCTTCGCCGTCGATGAAATCGATCTTGACTCCGACGACACCCGCCTCTTTAGCCTTTTCGAAAAAGGATATCCGGTCCTCGCGGTTGAACAACCCCTTGATGCCCAAGCGATCGGAAGCGGATTTCCATAGCCAGCTTTCGACATGCTTGGATTTGCCGTAGTCCACGACTTCTTTCACCGCGGCCCAATACTCCTCAGGCGTTGATGCCCAGTCCGTCCAGCCTTCATCAATCAGATTGTACGGAATGCCTAATTCGGCCGCATAGTCGGTATAGTGCAGCATGTTGCGTTTGCTAACATCACCGTCCACTACCCAGGACCAGGTGGAGGAGCCGGGCTTGATCCAATCGATGTTGTTGTCAAAGATCGGCGCTTGCGGCGGGCTCACGTTGGTGATGATGTCGTTGTTCACGAGACCGTTCAAATCGCGGGCAACGGTAACGATTCGCCATGGCGTCGAAACCTCGCCGGACAAGGTCCAATTGCCGCCGTTGATGAAATTGGCTTTGAAGCTGGCTCCGCCTTCGGCCATCAAGGTCATGCCGGCATATTGAATGAGCGCTCCCTCGGTAATCGCGGCATACCCGGCGCTGCCCGGCAGCTTAATGGTCATCGGCGGGCCGATTTTCGTATTCGCAGGAACAGACTGGGCGTTCTGCTTCGTGAAGCGACCTTCGTAATTAGTTGTATTTTGCTGATACCAGACGATGCTGTCCGCGGGCAACCGGAAGCTGGTGCTTTCACCTGAGAACACACGGTCCGAGGTACCCGGCGGAATCACATATCGGAAAGCAATTCCATCATCAAACAGTTTGACTTGAAGCTGGTAGGTAATGCCGCTATTAATATCCGTAATCGGAATCGTCGTAAGCGTGTGATGATCTATGGCCGTGGAGTGGCTGCCGGTTATCGGATAAGTGATAGCGTCTGGAGAAACGGTGACCGCCTGTGTCCTATCCCAGATCACCCGTTCGCCGATATCGCGTCCGTCCACGATGACGCCGAGCGCCGACTTATCAACCACAGTTGCGCCGTTAAACTTCATCGAATAAGTCAGCCTTCCATCCATCTGCTCAATGATACTGGTGACTTGACCTCCGGGGCTGGCCATAACGACAGGATCGGAAGGCGACCAGCCGCCATGATCGTCGGTCAGCAGGAATCGGGCGTCCAGCCAATCCGTATGGTCGCAAGTCGGGTCGCCTAAGTCATCGGTGACCAAGGTCAGCGTCTTAGCCCCTGCCGGAATCGTGACTTGGAATGAATACGTTTCGTTAAATTTCAATTCCGGCGAACTGGCGATGATCTTATCATCCGCTTTCACGTGAAATTTGGCCTTGGCCTTGACATAATCCGGGTTCGATTTGACCTCGTCGTCAATCCCGGCAACCGCCGTAAAGCGCTTGTAGGTGGGATCAAGATTGTACACGATTTTGGAATTTGCGTGCACCCCGATGCCCTTACTATACGTTTTCCCCGCCGAGGTCAGCTTGTTACCGTCCAACGACTTATCTTTTTTGGCGCCGCTCCAATACGATTCCATGCTGACCCAATTCAATTCGGACACGTAGACTCCATCGGTCACAGTGAGGGCAGTTGAGCTTTCGCTATAGGTTGCCCCGGTCACCGATGCACTCGCTTCCTTCATACCGGTGCTTTCGTCGAATGTGTTGGGGGTGATTGGAAGCTGCACGGAATTAGCCGATACGGTTCCCGGCAACCCGAACGGCAAAGTGCCGAACAGCAAACAAACCATTAAAAACAACTTGGCCGCAATTGGCGGCAAATAGCGTCTATTATGCAAGCGTGCTCTCCTCCTGATTTATAATTTTGCCCAACTGCGTTTAGGGTTTAAGGTTTTGCATCAAATTGTAAATCGCTTGAGCGTTCTGTGAACGCGTAGCTGCGGATTGAGCGTCAAACATGCCCTCGCCGATGCCCTGCATCAGCTTCAAGGCCGATGCTTGGTACACAGCTTCCCGGGCCCATCCGGAAATCTGATCGGCATCCTTGAAGACCGGCTGCGGAGCCTGTCCCGCATGAAGGCTCCCGCGCTTGGCTTCATATGCCTTCACGAGCAGCATAGCCATCTGTTCACGGGTTATGGCGGCATCGGGGGCGAACTCGGTATCCGTCAGCCCGGAGATCAACCCGGCCGCATAGGCTCTCTGGATAGGATCGGCATACCAAGCATCAGCGCTTACGTCCGAGAAAGGCGTGCTTCCTCCGCCGGTCGGCAGCTCCAATAAGCGCACCAGCATCGCCGTGAATTCCGCCCGTGTCGTAGGGTCGTCAGGCCGAAACAAGTTTTCGGTTATGCCCGACACGATATGACGAGAAGCCAGCAATTCCAGCGTTCGGTTTGCCCAATGGCTGGATGGGACGTCATCGAACGATTTTTTATACGAGATAGCCGCATATGAACTCAGATGTTCAAGCTTGGCTTGGATCCGCTCCGAGCTCGTATCCACCGTTCCGCCAACGTATTCCCATTGGCTCGTGTTCTCGTTGCGGTAGTAGATACCCAGCAAGCGTTCATCGGCCTTCGGATCGTAAGGCAGCGACAGCACCGTGTCCCCGGCCAGCTGAACGGCCCGAATCTCAGTGCCGTCCTTCGTTATCAGCGTCAACGTTACGTCAAAGATCTTGCCGGCCATTTGCAATTGAGCGCCGTTCTGACGGATCAACCGCCCCGTTTCCGTGCTTGCGGCCGCTTCCGCCTTGACTTGAAGAACAGCCCCCTCCTTGTCGGCTGCTCGTGTGAGAAGAGCCTGAACTTCGGACGGCCCAAGTGATAGATACACGTCGTGGAATAACACTTTTAGCGGCATATTCGCAAAATCCTCAACGGCAATTAACACTGTGTTGTGGCCCGCTTCCGGCTGAACCGAGGCAATGCCGTTCTGTATGACAGGCTTGAGCGTGAGCGTCGGATGAGCCGGCGCAAGAAACGTTCCTCCTCCCGAGTCCTCGCCATCTTCTTCATGGCTAGGCGCGATAACTTGGAATTTCTTCAAATTCTGATCGTCGCCACTTCCGGCAATTACGGTATAGGTGCCAGGTGCGGAATCATCCGGCAAGGTGAACGAATCGCTGAAGTCCCCTCCCTTTACAACGTTCATATAAAGAATGCTTTGATTCGGTCTTAAGACTTTGATCGTGATCGTCTCCAGATCGGTGTGTCCTAGCATCGTGACGGTATCCGTGGCTTTGCCGTCCTTGATTTCCTCCAAAACAACCGATGAAGCCGAGAAAACGCTTCCAGCATAGGACGTCCAGAAGATGCCTGCAAAAATAAGCAGACCGATGACCTTTTTCATAACCCACCTCTTTACTATGAATTCACCATTGGCGCCATCCATACAGCCCCGATCTAATCAGGACTGCCCTCTTCCATTAGTTTATAGAAGAAGGCCGACCTGCAGTCGACCTTCTTATTTGGGCGTTTAGCCCCCATTCCTTTGCAGCCACGCATCGATGAGGAATTGAGCATCCTTATTCAGAATCATCTTTGCACGAGTTTGTACACTACCGCTTAAAGCTTCATTATTTAAATGTTTGATGAAATCCTGCATATGCTTTACCGCTTGATCCTGTTTGCCTTTGTCCAGCTGATGCTGAACCTGCTTAAGTGAATTGGACAGCTGCGGGACGATCGCTCCGCTCAGTTCGCCGGAATTCGTGAACCGGGTAACTAAATGCTGCATCGCATAGACGCTGGTTGTCACGCTGACGTTCCTGGTGTTCTCAAGCCTGTTTCCAGATGCGTCCTCAAGGGTGATAACAGCCGTCTTCATGCCTAGATTACCGGCCATATCGATATCAATGCTTTGCTGCTTTGTCGGATCGATCGTATATGCCTTACCGTCAATTGCGATTTGTGCAGACCTGAACGCAGACAAGCGATTCCATGCTTTGAAGTTCAGAGTCAAATCGTCTTCAATGACATCACCATCCTTTAAAACGATTCCGTTTGCGGATAAAGAATAGGTAGGCATATCTTTATCGTCTACGGTGATTCCCTTCGATACATTCCCCGACTTATCCGCGTTCTTGATCTGAATCGCATAGCTCTTGCTCTTATCAAGACCCGTTACAACAGCGGTTTGGATGCCTCTACCCACATCAATGGTAGTTCCGGCCGGTTGGCCGTTACTAAATACAGCGATTTGCGATTTGTGACCATCGATGTCATAAGGACCGTCCCAATACAGGGTCATGGTGTCGTTGCTGCGAATCACTTGCACATTCTCTACCTCTCCCGGAGGTACACTGTCTGACACAGGTTCAGTCGGCGGAGTCGGCGCCGTAAATACGGACGGATCACCGAAAGTAAATTTATCGAAGTTGTATAACCAATCATTTCCTTTGAACAGCATGAACACAATGTGTTGACCGGTTACAGGGGTGGTTACGTCGGTTGAGGTAACCTTGAAATTTTGCCACCCGCCAGTGCCCGTAACGGGGCTTGTTGCGATAACCGGACCATTCATACTGTCGATTCTGACTTCTATCGTTCCTCCGCCGGTGTCGCTTGCCGCATTCACATAAAATTTGGACGGACTCTTAGTTCCAAAGTCAATGTAATTGTACATGGCATACGGCTTATTGGGACCGTATATGCCCGCCAAGTACGTTTGCCCGCCCCCGTTCTCCGTGCCAAAGCCAACGCCGCTCGTATAGTTCTCAGCCTCCAGCTTGCTGTAGGCATTCCTTGCTTTCCCTTTCACGGTAGAGAAAGTGAACCAATCCAAATTGCAGGGCGCATCGCTTCCATTTGTTCCGTGGAATACGAGATACACATCGTGGACGCCAACTGCCTTGGTATCATCGATGTTGGATATGATGTCGACCCAATCATTCCAATTTCCTAAAGCAGGAATTCCGATCACGCCTACGGTCGGCCCGTCCAGACTGTCCAGCTTTACCTCGATCGTGCCGCCTTGATTCCCGCTGGTTACATGTACGGTAACTCCCGCAGCACCAGCTCCAAAGTCAATGCCTTTATATAAGGCGTGAGCGTTATTTTTAATGCCATCGAGGAAGCCCCAATCAGCATTCTTGCTTAGACCCGAGCTGCTGTCGAAGTTACCTGCCTTCAGCCTGGCGTACGCATCCGATTTGGTCGGATCCGTTGTGGTGAATTTAAACCAGTTCAAATTAAACAAATAGGAATCGTTCTTCTTCGAAAAGACAAGATACACATCATGGACGCCGGTTACTTTACTCGGATTCCCTTGATCGTCTTTAAGAACGGTCACGGCATCCGTGAAATTGTTCCATCCGCCCGTTCCCTCCACGTTCAAGGTTCCGACTTTGGGACCGTTCAAGGAGTCGAGTCTTACTTCGATGTTCCCCCCGCCTGTACCGCTTGCCGCCCGGGCAATAAAGCCGATAGCTCCTGCGGATCCGAAATCTACATGTTTATAAGCCGCATAGTGTCCTGCCTGAATGCCGCCGAGCTGAAGCGTACCATCCGTGCTTCCTTCCATAACGAATCCGGTACCGACGTTATAGCTTTCCGCTTCTACCTTATCATAAGGATTTTTGGAGACATACCCGCCGATCACGACATCCTGCGATTGCAAAACAGTCAATGCTTCTACTGCGCCGGATGATGCCCAAGCCTCATAAGTTCCGGAAAGCAGCTGACCTGCCCAGTTGCCATCGACGATGTTGTCGGCGTTGCGATTGTTCCATGCTGTTTGGGCGTTGAAAGCCGCCCAGTCATTAAAGTCCGCAGCGAATTGCTTGTAGGTGCTTTCACTTCGCTCGTTGACGGACTTTTGCAGATAGGCAAGATTGCGAAGCAGGATCGTTTTGCCGCCTTTTAGGTCGTGGTTCGGTCCTTCGTATCGGAGCAAACGGTTTTCATCGACTAGATGTTCTTTGGTGTAGCTCGCCGCTTTCACGGCATCGTCAAGATACACGGTATTTCCGGTAATTTGATACAATCCTACCGCAGCGCCGATGAAAGTGCCCTGGTTGTAATGAGTCGCATCGGGGACGGCGCCCTTCTCCATCTCGATACGGTCAAACACTTTCCCGTTGCCGTCCGTCAGCATCGTCTTGCCCCAACGGTAAATGCGGGTGGCTGCATCCAAGTAATGATCGTCCTTCGTGATGTTATACAGATAAACGGCCGCTTCGGCTGCGGGGAAGTTAATGCAGGCATTCTTCGTAGAGTGATCCGTATTCATCCACCAGATGCCGCCGTTCGCAAAGCTTTCATCCCACTGCGTATGATAAACAAAGTCGAAATAATACTTGGCTTTATCCAAATATTTTTGATTTTTCGTAATGTCATAGGCTCTTGCTGAACCCATCGCCCACCACATAATATCGTCATTGAAATGATTGGTGGTCCAATCCTCCCCGTATTTTGCTACCGTACCGTCAAAAATGTCGTCAATCTGAGTTCGAAGCTGCGCTTTCAAGCCGGCATCGGAAGTATGGAGATAGGCGTCCATGACCATTTCCCAAAGCTCCGCTTCTATCCAAAAGTCCATATAGTTGCTGCCGCGATTGGAATTTTTCCAAAATAGCTTTGCGCTGCTGTCCCAGAACTTCGCGTTAAACGCTTGTATGGCCGTATCCGCCTCGGAGGAAGTAAAAGCATTTGCTTCCGGGATTCTGAGCGCAGAAAATGATGTGAAAGTTAAGGCAAAAGCCGTAGACAGGATGAATAGTTTGAAACCCTTTTTTTTGTTCATACTCACACATGACCTCCGAAAAGACTGAATTTTTTTCAATTCAAATTCCGAATGCTGTCAGCTTACTTGGATGACGAAATCACTTTGTTCACCTTGTCGGCCATATCCTTCAGCTCGGCTTCGCCCGCTTTGCCGCTCAAGACATTGTTCCAGACGGCGTCGATGAATGGCCCCGCTTTCCCGGACCAGGTCGTCAAGAACCGTACCGGCTGCGTATTGGGCGATTTCAGAATATAATCAATCCCTTCCGCCAAATCAGGATGACCCGCTTTCTTAAGCGTATCGAAATATGCGCTTGTTGCCGATTTGTAAGCGGCCGGTGCGACCGGCGTAGACGGCAGCACTTCTTGATACATCGAGGAATCCAGATACTTCAGTACTTTCCAGACCGCGTCCGGATTCTTGATGGTAGCCGGGCTGCACCAACCGACGGCATCATAAATTTCCGACTGCGTCTTCACAACCGGTTGAGGAGCAAAGCCCCATTCCAGGTTAGGCGCGTTGCGGATCAAGTCGTCGGCCACCCACTGCCCTTGCATCGTCATCGCCACCTTGCCGTCCTTGAAGGACGCCATGACACTGGATTGGTCGAAGGTCGGTGGTATCATGGATTTATCCGCTATCGCTTTCTGGTACCTCTTCACACCTTCGATAAACGGAGAGCTCACTTCCACCTTGGTCGGATTGACGATTGAATCGGTAAAAGGAGCGCCTCCCGCCGATACCGAATACAGCGATACGTTGAACGCATCCGGTCTGCCGTAATATCCGTATTGCTGTACGCCGCCTTTATTCGAAGTCAATTTGGCCATGTCATCAAAAAATTCATCATAAGTCCATCCCCGCTTCGGCTCCGGAAGACCGGCATCTTTGAACAGCTTTTTGTTGTAGAAAATGCCATATGTATTAAGAAGACCCGGCAAACCGTAAAGCTTGTTATTCGATTTCCAACTGTCTACAACACCAGGATAAAATCCGTTCATAAACTCCTGATCCGCACTAGCTTTGGCCGACCAATCGTAAAGCAGTCCTTTCGCCCCGTTTTGCAGCGTCATGTCATTCCCGGTCATGAAAATATCCGGGGCCTGCTTGGCTGCCATCATCTCATTGATTTTGATGCCGTAATCCTGAAGCGGCGCCGGAAGCAGTTTAACCGTGATGCCCGGATTCTGTTCCTCGAACTTCTTCATTGAGGCCATGATCTTGTCGTTCATCGCTTGAGACTCCCAAGTCATCAGCGTGACCACCGCGGTCGCCGCATTGCTGTCGCTGCCTGATGAAGCTGCCGGGGTGGTAGCACCTCCGTCTGAGCTCGTGCTGTTCGAACATCCTGCGGCCGTCCCCAATGCCAGAGTTACGGCTCCTGCCAGACCCACTAATTGATGCAATTTCATAACTATGGACCTCCTTAAATAATTTATTTCAAGCCGGCGGAATTGACCGACCCAAGACCCTGCATGAAATACTTTTGGCCGAAGAAAAAGATCATGATCATCGGAAGCATATAGATTAAATCCGCTGCCATGAAGTAGTTCCATTGCGTCGTCCAGCTCGAAGCAAAGGAGGCAAGGGCGACCGCTAACGTCCATTTGCTTTGATCTGCGATATAAATGAGAGGCTCCAAATATTGGTTCCACGCTCCGTTAAAAGCGAAGATCACCATAGTGACGATGACCGGCATCGACATAGGCACGAGCACATGCCAAAGGATTTGAAAATCTCCGGCCCCGTCCATTTTGGAAGCCTCGTCGAATGATTTCGGAATTGTACTCGTGAATTGAATGAACAGGAACGTAAAGGTGGCATTGCCGAGGAATGCCGGTACGATGAGCGGAAGATACGTATTATACCAGCCTAGCGAGGTGAACAGATGAAAGATCGGAACGAGCCCGACGAAGCTTGGCAGCATGAGGCTGCCGATGAAGAACGAAAACCACATCTTCCGCCCGGGAAAACGAAGCCTGCCGAGCCCGTATCCGACGAGCACCGAGCTGACGACTTGCCCAATCGTACAGGCGACGGCGATGAACAAGGAATTGCCGAACGTCCGCCAAAAGTTAATGGTCTGCGTCCCTTTCACGAAGTTTTCCAGATGAAACTCCTTGGGATACCAATCGGGTGGAATCTTGAATATTTCTTCATTCCCTTTCAGTGCGATCGTAATCATCCAGAGAAGCGGATACAGCATGGCGATGGAACCGGCAAGAAGTATTATGAAACGAATTGTATCTTTGACGGCATATTTGGACGTGCTGCCGGCGGATCGGGCATGATCAATTGCCGTGGACTGGGAGACTGCCATTCGTTTCACCCCCTATTATCATTTTCATAGTACACGAATCGATTGGAATACAAGTAAGTCAGTAAGGTAAAGAACATAATGATAAGGAACAGAATCCATACCTCTGCGATACCGTATCCGAACATTTTGCCGTTGAACACATCTCCGTAAATCTTATAATTGAGCAACATTGTCGAGAAATTGGGACCGCCCTGGGTTAAGACGACGATTTGGGTGAATGCTTGAAAGGAACCGATGATCCCCAATATGAGCTGTAAGAACAAAATAGGTGTAATCATAGGCAGTGTCACGCGGGAAAACACCGTCCATCCTCTCGCCCCGTCCACCTCCGCGGCTTCATATAAGTCTTGGGGTACGGATTGCAGACCGCTAAGGAAGATAATCATCCCCGATCCGACCTGCCATAAGCCCGATAAGATGATGGATAGAAGAGCCGTGCTCTCACTCGTAAGCCAGGGAGCATCCGGCAGACCGAACAGTCTAAGTACCTGATTGGCTAATCCGAACTGGGGTTGATACATATAGCGCCAGAGTGTCAAGGTCGCCACAGCGGGGATAACCGTTGGTAAGTAAAAGGCGGTCCGGAAAAACTTGATGCCAGGCAGCTTGCGATTGAGCAGCATAGCCAGCGTGAGGCCGAAGATGAGAGAGGCAGGCACATTGAGCAGAACATAATAGAAGGTTACTCGGAGCGATTTCAAGAAAGCCGGATCAACGGTAAACATGTAAACGAAATTGTCGAAGCCGATATATTGGGGCTTATTAATGCCATCCCAGTCTGTTAACGAGTAGTATAGTGAGGAGATGAGAGGATAGGCGACGAATACACTGAAGCCGATGATTGATGGGAAAATGAATAAGTACCCTTTGATCCATTCAAGGTAAATCCTCTTCCTGGATGCTAGCATCAAACGTTCCGACCACCTTTCCATATTCAAGCTTTCGATCGAGCCATTTGCAGATAAACTCGCCGAACAGACTGTTGGCCCAAGCGAACCACTCTCTGGTGAACGTATCCGGCTTATCCGGATGGAAACTTTCGTGCATATAACCTGTACCCGCGGTAGTGGAAGTTAGCATTCGCACAAGAGCGTCCTGCTCGGACGGATCGTTCGAAGTCAACCCTTGGATGATGAGAGCGATCGGCCAAACATGACCGGAAGGTGTATGCGGACTTCCAACACCTTGTGCGAACCGACCTGATGAATAATGCGGGTTCTCCGGGCTTAGCACGAAATTTCTCGTATTCCGGTAGACCGGGTCGTTCAGGTCACGGTACCCAAGATATGGAATCGACAGCAAGCTTGGAACATTGGCATCATCCATCAGATTATAGTTGCCGAATCCGTCTGTTTCGTAAGCGTATATCCATCCGTACACGGGATGCTTGATTTTCCCGTATGTCTCGATGCCGAATTCGACTTCCTCCGACAACTTGTAAGCGCTTTCACTTAAACCGTGGTCATGATAGATCTCCTTGGCCAACCGTCCGATATAGCGAAGGATGACAACGGCAAACATATTCGAAGGAATTAGGTAGCCAAACTTGCAGGCATCGTCACTCGGACGGAAGCCGGACCAAATCATCCCGGTATCATTGGTTCTAGTCCCTCTCCCGCCAAAAGGCAGCGTATCTGAGGACGGGCAGTCCGTTCTTTCGAAGGAGTAGCTGGAGTCCCTGTCGTGCCGCTGTTCTTTGTGCATGACTTCAATAATCCGATGAAACATCGTATGCACAGTTTCAGTGAATATCATACGGTCCTGCGTCGCTTCCCAATATTCCCAGCAAAGTTGAACGGGATAGCATAGTGAATCCAGTTCATACTTCCGTTCCCACACCCAGGGGCCCTTGACCGTTAGGTCTCCCTTGTGCCCTTGCCCGTTTGGCTCCTTGTTGAAAGCGTTTGCATAAGGGTCGAGAATGAGGTACCGAGCCTGTCGTTCGATGACCCCTCGTATCAACCGCCGCACATCCTGATCGTCGGTTGCCAGTTGAATATAAGGACGAACCTGGGCAGAGGAATCTCTGAGCCACATTGCGGGGATGTCTCCTGTGATGACGAATGACGTCCCGTCATCACACCATTCTACCGTCGTTTCCAAGGTGTTGGGATAACATTTCTGAAATATTTCAGATAGACCCGGATCGATACGCTGAAGTCGAAGCGCCGTATCTTCGATTTTCCGATAAGCTGCACTATACATAATCCATCTCCTTATCAGATTGTAATCGCTTCCTTTCATGTCATCAATATAACATATGATTTTAAAACATGTCAACATATTATTTATACATCAAGTTGGTATATTTCTATATCAACTTGATGTTTTTATCTCGATTGGTCTCCGAATCAGCTTGTGCTCCACCAAGTGGTGTTCCGGTGCGGCCTCTCCTGACCATTGGGCTGTGAGCAGGTCCACCGCACGTTGTCCTATACGCCATTCGTCCTGCCGAATATGAGTGAACATCGGACGGTCAAACGAGTCTTCCGGGTAATCGAAGCACACGATCTCATAATCGCCTGGAACCCGTTTCCCCATCATATTCAGCCACTCCGCTATGCGAACGGCCATCAAATATTCGCAAGCCAGAAAAGCCGTCGTGCGGGGATGCTTATCGATAAAAGCTTGCAGTGTTCCATAATCGTTCGAGATATATTCTTTGGGTCCTCCTATAGGTAATGTGCTGTACAGGTTCGTCACGATCATATCCGGATTTGCCGGAATCCCGCGTTGAGTAAAGGCGGATAGATACCCTTGAATCCGATCCTCAATGGTCGAAGTGTTTTCGGACGGCGGTGAAATAAAGGCAATTTCCCTATGGCCTTGATCGAGAAGATATTCGGTAAGCTCCTGAGAGGCTTTACGATTATCCGTATACACGGCCGTTGCGGCAATCCCCCGCAAATAGCGGTCCACCAGCACAATTGGAAAGCCGTCTAACATAAGTCGCAGCAGCTCGGCGTTATAATGCGCGCCGTGAACGGGAAAAACAATCATCCCCGAAGCACCGTGCCGAATGGATGCACGGATCGCCTCCTCCTCTACGTTCCGTTTGTCATATGTCAGCTTCAGCATAAGCGGGATGCCATAACTGGAGCATCGCTCCTCAATCCCGCGTACCATCTTAAGTCCGAAGGACTGATCAAAGTCAGGCAGGATCAGGCTGATAATCTTCGGCTCTGAGGAGGTTTCTACTTCCCTTCGGTTGGAGGAACCCTCTTCCTTCCGATCCATTGGAAAATTCATGGAGACGTACGACCCCTTTCCCCGTACTCTCTCGATCCATTTCTCATTCGCAAGCATCTCAAGCGCTTTCTTCGACGTAATGCGGCTGACGCTGAATTGAGTGGACAATTCACTCTCCGAAGGTACACGGTCGCCTGGTTGGAGCTTCCCCTTTTTAATTTCATCTAGCAAATGTCGGTATATCTTCTCGTATAATGACATGATTTATCAATCCTTCGTCTTGGTTATGTTGATATATCAAGTATAGCATCACGAACCTCATATATACAACCGATAAAAGTAGTATAATCACAGAAAACCACCTCCTGATTGGACGTGGTTGGATGATTTATTAATTTAATTGAGTTGTTGGAATAATCCTGTCGGTCCAATATTGATATCTATAAACGTAATCTCACCATAAAGATGATATATAAAATACGAGGCAAACCTATAGCAGATAGTAGGGTGATTACGGTACGTACTTTTTTCTCATCTCGTAAAATATAAGCTAATAACCTATACCCCCATATACCAATTAATCCACCCAAACCATTTAAAATAATGTCATCAATGTCCGCTGTTCCGATACCTAAAAGTCCCTGAATGATTTCAACAGATAAACTCACCAAGAAGATTAATAACAAATTGGCGATGACTCTTTTGTCCTTTTTGAATAATGTCAAATAAGTACCAAGAGGAAGAAGAATAATGATATTGCCTACCACATTACTAAAAGCGAATTTTTTTATATCCGCGGAGCCGCTAAATAGATATTCCTTGATACTATAGAATGGAATAAGATTGATTGACCTATTAAAAGTCCTATGACTATTAAATAGCTCCAAAAATGAAATTCTGGATAAGAACAATAATTTAATTAAAAAAACGATGTAACAAATGAAAACTCCATATAAAAAAATTGTTTGAATTCGTTCTCGTTTATTCATAATAATCTCCGGTTTCGTCTACTTTTTCTCTTACGGAATATCTCATTCTCAATGAAAATGCGCTCTACTCTCCTCACCATTCATTAACTCTAGGATAAGAAAAAATTTTCAAATAAAACAGAGGGTAATTATTAAATTTTTCTTAAATCGCCTGTCACGAAAAATAAAATCAATCAATTCCTGCCGCAACCATTTAGCCGTTAATCGAGTCTATATTTACAACATTAGGTAATTGAGGTGGAAACCGTATATGAATTTAAAAACATTAGTCAGGCCTGTCATCGCCCTCTCTCTTGGCTTGATGCTGGTCAATTTCATTTGCAATTTGCAGGCAAATGCTGCGCTGCCGCCGCACAATGAAATTGTCCCGCCAAAAGTCCCACCGGTCATCACTTTATTCGAACAGACGCCGCTCTATTCCACACCTGACGATTCTCGTAAACCTTTTGCTGCACTCACGCCGCAAGATGTGACTACGGTCGATGCAGAGCAAGCGTGGTACACCAAGCAGCGCGGGGATAAGGTATGGATCAAAATTAAGACTACGTGGGCAGGTGATCTCTGGATGCACCTGGACTATGACAAAATTGGTGTCGTCAAGCCGATCGATACGAATATTGCATTACTCTGGGACTCCGCTCTTTATACGCAACCATCTTCTTTGACGATGACGGATGCCGTCCTCGCTCCGCAGACCGTTCATGCGAATGCCGTATTCGAATCACCTGTATCATACTTGACTAACTCCTATCGTATTGAAACCTCGTGGCTTGGGGAAATGTGGGTGGTCTCTCAGCCTCATATGCTGATAGATATGGAGATTTTGAATCAGGAGATGGATCTGCCGACCGAAACCCTGTACATGGAGGACTATGATACGTCGAATCGTTTGCAGCGTCCCTCGGATGTCAAGATGATTCCTCCACAGAAAGTATTTGCCTTCGAGAAAACACAGAATGGGGTTTACCATGTGCGGTCCCAGGATAATAAAACGTTCTGGATTCAGCCGGATTTTGCACAGCCGTTAGGGGCCGAGCCAATCAATGAACGGCTAAATCTACTGAAGGACGTGAGGCTTTATCTGTTTCCAACGATGCCTTTCCCAACCTTCGGGGTGCTATCCGCTCAAACCGTAGATGCATTTGAACGTTGGACCGATCCGCAAAACGCTCAGTGGTACCATATTCATACTTGGGCCGGAGATATGTGGGTGCAGCCGGATATGCCGCTATAAATGCTGATCGAAGACCTTCGAGGAAGATGCATTCGGACTTTATGGGAAAGTTTGATTTAAGCCATTTTCTCCCACGATTTCCAGACTGGACTCGCATATGATAAGGGTATACTAACAAAAGAGTAATACAAAGGAGAGATTTTAATGTCTGAGGTCGTTCTTAACTAGCAATTTCATAGTGCAATCTGTTTTGGCTTGGCGCACGCGACGAAACCGTTCAATTAACGGGTTTATTTTGTCGTGCCCTTCTGGCAGGTTGCACCTGATGCTGTTAAGAACATTAGTTTCTCCCGAAGCGGACTGGAAACGATTGTTGTTTCCAGTCCGTTTTTTTGTACCCAAAAGGAGGCATACCCTTGAACAAGTCCACTTATCAACGTTTGGAATACGACCGCATTAAGCAACGTTTGGCTGACTTTGCCATGAGTTATATGGGCCGCGCCCATATTGAGAACATGGAGCCAAAAATCGAGATGGTCATAGTCGCAACACTACTTCAAGAAACCGAAGAAGCGGTTCGTGTCATCGAGCACGGTGCCAGTGTGCCGATCCCGTCCCTTGAGGGAATTGAGCCGCTTATAGGCACCTTCGGGAAAGGATTTATTTTTACGCCACAGGACTTCATGTACTTCGCCAGATTCATCGAAAGCACACAGCAGCTTAAGGCATTTATGAAAAAGAAGGAATCCGTCACCCCGCGTATCGCCTCATATGCCCTATCCCTTTACGACCTGCGCGAACTGCTGACCGAGATCCGGCGCTGTATTCGCAACGGTCAAGTCGATAACGAGGCGAGCACTGCCTTGTCGCGTGTCCGCAAAAAAATCAACATTCTCGATGACCGTATTCGCAAGAAACTCGACACGGCATTATCCAAATACCGGAGTTATTTGCAGGACAGCATTGTCTCGACGAGAGGAGGCCGGTACGTGTTGTCTGTGAAGAAGGAATACCGCAAACAAGTTGGCGGCGTCGCACTCGACGAGTCGGCAAGCGGCCAGACGGTGTTTATTGAGCCGGCTGATATCTCCGACCTGCATGTCGAACTTTTGCACCTGCAGGCCGAGGAGGCCGCGGAGGAAACTAGGGTACTCAGCGATCTTACGGACCTGGTTGAAAACAACAAGCATGAAATTTCACTCAATTTGGAAACGATCGGCCATTACGACTTTATGTTCGCAAAGGCTAAGTACGCGAGAACAATCGACGGACGAACGGTCAAGCTAAACGATCGCGGCCGTGTCTCCATACACAACGGCCGTCATCCTTTGCTGGGCAGGCATTCCGTGCCGCTTGATATCCGCATAGGTGACGAATACCGCGCGCTTGTCATTACAGGGCCGAATACGGGAGGTAAAACCGTTTCGCTGAAAACCGTCGGTCTGCTGACACTCATGGTGCAGTCGGGTTTGCTTGTTCCGGTCGGAGAAGGAAGCGAATTTGCTGTGTACAGATCCGTTATGGTCGATATCGGGGACGGGCAAAGTCTCGAAAATTCGCTCAGCACATTCTCTTCGCATGTCAAGAATGTGATCGATATCCTCAAGATTGCCGGACCCTCATCGTTGGTCCTTCTCGACGAACTTGCCTCAGGAACCGACCCTGGCGAAGGAATCGGCCTATCGATCGCGGTGCTTGAGGAACTATACCGCCGCGGGGCAACGGTCATGGCGACGACGCATTTTAACGAGATTAAGAAATTTGCCGACGCTGCGCCCGGCTTCGAGAATGCGCGTATGGAATTTGATAGCGAAACACTTGAGCCCCTCTACAAGTTGACGATTGGTCAAGCGGGCTACTCTTACGCCTTCTATATCGCGCAAAAGCTCGGAATGCCGCTTGCGCTCATCGATAGATCGAAGCAGATCACCTACGAGGCTGCACAGCGCCCGCCGGAAGCGCCTGCCATAGCCGCAGCGATTACAGGAGAAACGTCTGTAAAAAGCAAAACGAAAGAAAAAGGCGAACGAGCGCCGCTGCCGAATTTCGCTATTGGAGACTGCGTATGGGTACACTCGCTGCGCCGCACAGGCATTGTGTGCAGCGAGCCGGATCACCGCGGAAACATTACGGTCCAGATCCAGAAGGAGAAAGTGCGTATCAACCGCAAGAGATTGTCTCTCTATATCGAGCGCAGCAAGCTATACCCGGAAGGAGACTACGATATGGACATCGTCTTCGAATCCAAAGACACACGAAAGAAGCGAAAACAGATGAGCAAACATCATGTTGAAGGGCTAACGATAGAGTATAAAGAAAATCAATAAAGCGAGACCTCAAAAAAAATAGCTTCTGTATGCACGCCAAAAAGCCCGTGGATGTCTTCCATCGGGCTTTTGTTTGTTTAGAAACTAAATCTCTCTTTTCGTAAGTTCAGCAATTATCCCCTGAATCCGTTCCGGAATCTCCTTCAGCAGCTGGTCCCAGGTCACGAACAGTTCCTTATCCAACCGGTATTCTTTATACGCCAATGTCGGTGTAAACGCACATGATTTCAAATAGGTTTCGACAATTCTGTTGGTTTCTTCATTCGTTGCAACAATGCCCTCTAGGAAATATGGGACCGTCAAGCCATCAGCCCCTGCATCCTCATTCACTGCAGTCCAGAAATGCGGAACCAGCTCCAGAAATTCAGCAACTGGGGAAAAGGCATGCTTGCCAGGCTGTGAAAACAAACGTACATGCGTCCCATCCAGCACATTGCTGCGGTCTTTCAGCAGCCCTTTTAAATACTTGCCATGAAAGCTGGCCTCACAATCGATTACTTCACCCTCATGATCAATGAATACCCATACATGCTCCAGTTCGTATAAGTGCTGAATATCATAATCCCAATATATTGCATATTCAATAATCTTCTTCAGTCGTGGATCGCGAAAAGGAAACGTTCTTCGAAACGAAGGAGATGTCCCCTCCTGCTCAAAAACCGTCACCCCGACCCGAACGGGGAAAAAGGGCTCATGCTCGTCAAAGTAAAGATAAGGCGCATAAGCTTGAATAGTCTTCAAATCCATAGGAAAGTTCATCCTTTCATCATAAGTTTCCAAATAAGATTGTCTTTATCCTGCCTTGATGACAGCCGCGGTGAACTGCCCTGGAGGTGATACGACTACCCAACGTTTATTCCTCCATTTTCAATTCTTTGCACATCCTCCTTCTACATTAGCTCTCCATATCCCTTGTGTGGGAACAACTCTATTTTTTTATTATTGCTAACGTTCTTCTCCAAATCAGAAAAGTCCCCAAGTTCGTGTCATCTAATTATGACAAGAACTTGGGGACATAAAGTGGGAAAGCCTTATTACATATGACTTTTAGGCAATTCAGCGATCATCTAGACTTGATTATTGACAGCAGGTTTAAAGTCTTGGTCACTAATCGGTGAATCAATGAAATCATTATCATATAATAAATTCACTACATTGACGCTTATTGAATTTCCGATGTTTTCTCCAAAAGCAAAATTATTTTTACTGTGTGAATCCCAACTGCTTTGTGCATTCTCTCCAATCCCTATCGTGGCATTCCTGTGCTGAGAATTAACATTTATCATGTTAAATACAATCGAACTTGGCATATGATACACTCCTGTCATCTTACACATGTATCATTTAGCCTATTCACACAGACCAGTGGTGTGACTAAAATCAAGAAATAGCATCCATCGTCGACTATCGCACTTCATACCCTTTCTGCTTTCAGACACAGATGCCTAGGCAAATGAATACACTGTCACTAAGAACAACTGAGAAGGATTGGGAACGGATCTTAACCCAAAACAGATGCTGAAATTCCTTATAGCATTGAAAACTCATATTCAATGTAATTAAACCGGCATTTCAGAAAGTCCGATACCTCTAGGCTTTAAGATCAAATTGGCAGACTGGTATCTCACAGTCAAAATGAGTAAAGGATGAGCTTTATGCCGAACGTGTTTAACATTATAAACATAAGAATCAATGAAGTCGCTACTGGGGGGGTTGTCAACTTCGGAGACAACCTGTTGCGCGGAAACGCGGCAAACTCCAAAGCTGTCGGCGGTAACACTGTCATAGGGGACGCTACATCTTCTGTTAATGCAGACCGAAATAATGTGCTCGATCCAGATGTGAGCGATCAGGGTAACAGCAACCTTGTTTAGGAGAGAGAACAAGAGATGAATTTTCTTATAAACCAAATTAAAATTAATTCGATTGCCAACCTAGGTTCGCTGAATATCGGTTTTAACGTATTAGTTGACAACAAAGCAACCGAGATTGCGGAAGGCGTGAACGAAAAGACGGCTAACGTAGTACCTGAGGATGATGTATTGCCGCCTCCACACCCAGTTGTTCAATGATCAAAGGAGGCGACACCATGTATGATCTAAATATTAATCTTCGCCCTTGGATTTACGCCTTTGAACAAAGGATAGCTAATCTTGAGAAGAAGCAATGTGAGCTGGAGGCTGAAAATCAACGTTTGAAAGAACAATTGTTGGGTCCCATTCTTGACGACTTGAACAACCAACTACAGTCCCAGTTGAAGGATCAGCTGGATAAGCAGATTAATGAGAAAGTGACCAGTCATTTGGCTGACCAGAAGCACTCAGCTCCCCAGAATATTACCTACAAAATCCAAGAGCTCCACGTAAACGAGCTTAAAGGTACGCTGAACATCGGTCTAACGGCCCCCGCAACTACCGAACAAATGAGGGACATTATTGATAAGTTAAAAACGGATCAGACACATATTTCCGAAAACATTTTCTCTCAACAAAGCACGGATAACGAATGAGCTATTAAACCCTACCGTAGGCGTCATAACAACGGCACGTCGCCAGTGAATTGCACCCCATTTGTTAGTCATGCTAACAATGGAGGTGCAGTTTACTTTTTGCAAGCTGCCGTCATGTCGTGCTACTTTTAACTACCACTAACCCCATATAGGTTTAGATGATCTTCTATTCTATTTTTCATCCGCCCATCAATGATAATCTTTCCATCAATTTCACGATTGTGTAGATAATTTAAGATGTCCTCTATGGTTACAATAGCATTAGTTTGAATTCCATAATCATCATTCAATTCCTGAATCGTTGTTTTATTACTCAGACCTCTCTCTAGCCGGTCAACTGAAACGATTAAATCTGTAATCTTTACATCCGCGGTGTTGTTTAGCAAACTTATACTTTCTCTTACTGCCGTACCTGCGGTTATCACATCTTCAATGATTGCAATACGATCGTTATTTTGTGGTATATACCCAATAATTTGGCCTCCTTCGCCATGATCTTTCTTCTCTTTTCTATTAAAAGTTATCGAGATGTCTCTATTGTACTTATTATATAAAGCAGCAGATGCCGCTACCGCCAATGGAATACCCTTGTAGGCCGGACCGAAGAGAACATTTACTGATTTATCCAATTTTGAATGTATAACATCAGCATAATATTCACCTAATATAGCGATTTGCCGCGCAGTTTTAAAATTCCCAGTGTTTATCATGTATGGTGTCTTTCTTCCGCTCTTAGCTACAAAGTCACCGAATATGAGAACTTCTGATTTAACCATAAATTCAATGAAATCTCCTTTATTACTCATTCCAACACATCCCCCTAAACTATAAATACTTCTCTCCTATGTTAACACATTTTGGAACCAACCTCTTTCTATGGGGAATCAATAACCCTCTTTTTCTTTTGTTGATGAAAATGAACCAGGAATGGCAATCCACAACAATACGGGAAGCAGGCAAGGCAAAAAGCCAGCAAACTCAGGGTTTGCTGGCTTTTTCGTGGCAATTAAATTCAGTTAAAACGTATTATATACATTTTCACATTCTGTTGCGGTCGGCTCATAGAAACAATGCTTCTTCCATCGCCCTACGAACGGCTGATTATACCACGTTGGCGGACATGGGCCGGGATTTTGGAACGTGCCTGGACGGAAGTACCATAAGGAGAATTTGCCCGGCCAATTCCGCTCCCCATTCACAGCTCGCTGCGCCAGACGGCGTTCCCGTTCTCTTGCGTTTTGATAGTACATCCCATGTTGTAACGCTTCGAATGCATGCGGTTGGTTGATCATTTGGGGAATTGTTCGAATGCCTTTGAAATCAGAACAGTTCGCTCTAATTCGGTTAATACCAACATTTCCAACAAGGAGCATGCCCATTTCACCTTCGGTCTCAGCTTCGGCTCGAAGCAACCTTGCCAACATATCAATATCCTGTTTCCTTGCTTTTACGACTGCCATTGGCTCACCTCTATAGTGTTCTAGACTTATCATATTGTAGATAAAGCGGATGTGTTACTCTGGCCAAATAGAATAATTCCCAGGCAGTTTGATGCCGTACCAGTCGGTCACATCGCATTGGCCATATTCATTATTACCCACGGCAACCACCGTGCCATCCGATTTAAGCCCTACGGTATGGGCACAACCCGCCGCGACCGCTACAATATCGCGCCATTCACTTACATGACATTGGCCATACTCATTCCAACCTACTGCCGACACAGTGCCGTCAGGTCTAAGGCCGATGGTATGATTACTACCCGCTGATATCGCCACAATCCCGCTCCAAGTACTAACATCACATTGGCCATGTTTATTCAAACCCACAGCTGTCACCGTACCGTCCGCTTTCAGACCGGCTGTATGAAGATAGCCTGCCGCGACCTCAGTAATCTCGTACCAGTCGCCTACATGGCATTGCCGATACCGATTATTGCCCACGGCCATCACCGTTCCGTCTAATTTAAGACCGACGGTATGCCAGTCACCCACCGCGACCTCAGCAATATCATGCCAGGCATTTACCTTACATTCACCATCCTTATTTCGGCCCACTGCTATCACCGTACCGTCAGATTTAAGCCCAATAGTACGGCGCCAACCCGCCGCAATCGCTGCAATATCGCGCCAGTCGTTTACATTGCATTGGTCATACCGGTTCCAACCCACTGCCGCCGCAGTGCCATCAAATTTAAGACCGATTGTATGAGCATTACCCGTGTTCGGCGCCATATGAACATTACCTGCCGCGACAGCCACAATATCGCGCCAATCTCCTACATGACATTGGCCACATTTATTATCACCCACAGCCATCACCGTGCCGTCAATTTTAAGCCCAACGGTATGACGGCGACCCGCTGCGATGGTACTTTTTGGCCAGCGTTTCACCTTTAACATCCTGAAAATCATTCATCTCCTCGCTAAAGCTGCGTTTTTACTAAACCATTGATCTTCGTCTTAGAAGTCTACACCTCTATTACCACTTATGTGTCGATATGTTATCGGGAAAGGTTTCATTCCACAATTCAACGGCTGATTTCAGTGTACTCGCACCACCTGGAATGAGCCATGATGTTTCCGTGATTTTGTTTTTGGGGCTTGAACCAGCGCTGTGTTTCACATGCAGATAGTTCTTAGATGAGTTGACTGGATGATAGTGAACTTCAATAGGGTATTTATTAATAACTACAGGGTCGTCTTTATCGGGAATTATGATTGTCGCATAGATATAGACCGTTTCATCCGTTATTTTCATTTCCCCCGTTTGCTCGATAGAAGCTTTTGCTGGTTTACCAGTATTAATCCAGTTTTGCAGCATCACATTGGTTGCTTTCTTGGAATTGGTTACGGATTCTTGTTTCATTGTAGGGCTGGATATCACATCTGCCGTGATATCGATCTTCGTTTTCTTCTTCTTCTTCGTGGGCTCTGCTGAAGTTGTCGGACTATTAACCGGCTCTGGAAGAGGCTTCTGGACTAATGCCGCTTTCTCCTCTTCTTTCAATTTATTTCTCTGCGCTTCAACAGCCTTGCTGCGCCTATCCGCTTTATCAATCTCGGCATCAATGCGCCGGTTAAGATCATCATAATCAGTTGCGTTCTCGAATAAATAATCGAATGATTCAATGGCCGAGTCTTTGGGGAATTGTTTTGCAAGCTGTTCGTATTTTTTCCGCGACTTTTCCAATTTTTGTTTATTGGGCTTTCCTTGCTTATCTTCATCTGTCATTCTCTGTATAGAAGTTCCAGTGGCGGCGAAGGTTCGCTGCACAAGTTGGCCGACTGCCCGATTTCCTATCGTTGCATGCAGCTTGCTAAGCTGTGCAGCCCCTGCTTGGTTCAATGAACGAAAATCAGGAACATTCCTTGAGCCTTCTTCCGAATTATTTTTCGATACCCTTGAAGACAAATCCGCATGTCTATTCATCACTAACCTCCTTTATGTTTTATGAAATATTCCCTTTATTTGGGTTATATCTAATAATAGCATGTTTCGGTTATTCCGTTACTCCACTTTCGTTCTCTCTGATATTTCATTTCGTTTAGCAATATTTATCGGTTCGTTATAACAAGCAATTTTTTTTACCAAAAAAAAGCAAACCGGAATCCTTAAGTTTCTACATTGTCTATTTTTGTTGAGAACTGCATAATGAGACTCGTCGAACCAAGAAATGCTGCGCGATCCATATAAAGCATGACCTGACATAGACGAATAATCGCCAGCAGCAATAAAGACCGTTGAGATTTCTCGCATCGGGTCCAAATTACGATGGTGGGGATGATGTGTCGATCGTACAATCTCGTGTTTACTGTTGTGAATGTTGCAGAATTGTAACTAAAGACTGTGTGATGTACTTTTTCAAAACAGATTACAAACGCATTTCAGGTAATGTTTATCATGCAGGTGCATGTTCGAGTTGCTGCGAAAAGAGGAAAGAGTCAATAAAAGATATAACAGAAACTACCGTGGCAATACTCGTTTAAAAAATTTAACAGTGCAACGCAATATGGCGTGCCTCTGAAACGCATGACACTTGGTTCCGACCCTTAGCCATGTGTGTGGATCGAATGGCAATCGCAGGCATTCAATATCTTGGTTAACGCCGTGGGAGGCTGAAACACGTTAAAATTTGCTTTGCAGACTTTTGTGTGGTAACATATTGTTATAAGCAGCTAAACATAAATTCACATATTGAAAAGGTGATCATTTGTGTGTAATGGTACCTTTTTCAATGTGTGATTTTTTTATTTAAAAATACATGTTAAATAATTATTTGGAGGTAATTTATATGGAAACAGGTACAGTAAAATGGTTTAATGCAGAGAAAGGCTTTGGCTTTATCGAGGTTGAGGGTGGAAATGATGTATTCGTTCATTTCTCCGCGATTCAAGGAGATGGTTTCAAATCCCTGGACGAAGGTCAACGCGTTCAGTTTAACGTAGCCCAAGGCAACCGCGGGCCGCAAGCCGAGAATGTTGTAAAACTGTAATACACAGCAAACTGTCCTTAACATGTGTTAAGGGCAGTTTTTTTAATCTAAGGAGGAGTTAACTATGTATTTTCGAAGAAAATCGTTAGAGGATCTCCCACAAGGAAACACAAAAATTTGGGCATGCATGAAGGAAGATTGTAATGGCTGGATTCGAGACAATTTCGCTTTTGAGTTCGTCCCCACTTGTCACCAGTGCCTCTCTCCTATGATTAGCAGTGTTAAAATGCTGCCTCTCCTGGACAATCCCAACATTGATATGAAATCCCTTAGCCGAGGAAGGCAGATTTCGTAGACGGTTCCAATTCAAAGGGGCCCATTAAAATTTAATACCTTTATCGTAATCCACAAAGGGTTTAACTAAACGACACTCTCCACAATCCCCCAGAACAAGGAGTGAATCCACTCCTTGTATATAAGGAAGTATGTTTCGAATCATAGGTCAATGTTACAATCTCTAGCCCGACACGTTCTGCCTCTTGCAGTAATTTCTTTACTACGGCCTCGCCAATTCCTTTTTTCTGATATGCCGGGTGAACCATTATATCTTCCATGTATCCGTGTTGTAACCTCATCCCGGCCATATAACCGAATGCTATCAGCATATGATTCCCATCTCGAAGTCCCGCCCAAAAATGACAACGTTCGAATAATGTTGGATAATCGGAATATCTGCCGTCCCAACCAACCAATTCCCTTAACTTGGGGACTTCTTCTGCTTCAATTGGCAAATTTATTAGTATCTCTTGACTCAATTTACTTCTCTCCCCCATTGATTTTCTTCAGCTAATCAGAAACCTCATTCATTAACCTAGAGAGCGAGGATGCTGACTGAGATTATGTAAAAGCTTTTGTTCTATAGGTATGTTAAATTGCTTCAACGCTAACAACACTGCGCCCGCTACTGGAGAGAATGCAGGTTTAATAAGTCTATACTTCTTATTATTACCATTACTCATTTTGGATTCGAGCCTAGTTTGGAAATAGGCACTGTTAACAACACTACCTACTAAAGAAACGTTGACTTCTTCATTGGAGAAAGCATATTCGTGCAGCCAATTTACTATTATGCATGGCCGCCTCGGTGATGAGAGGCGCAATTTGAGCAAACTTTCTATTTCGTTCTCTTTGATCCGCAATAAAGCCTTGTCTCGCAAGTTGTGATAACTCTTTGACCGTGGACAGATCCCAAAATTGCAGGATGTCACTGACCAATTCATGATCGCTATCGTCGATGTTGCCCGAAAGAATCTCGAATGTGGCGTCATAAGCGAGAAATCTAGCAGCACTGGCTGCATAATGATGCAGATCATAATTCCTGATCTGTTCCCCTACCTCATTTGCCGCATAAATAATGGACCCTGTTCCTGCTATC
The DNA here is from genome assembly GCF_031456485.1 of Bacillus sp. 3255. NCBI lineage: Bacteria > Bacillati > Bacillota > Bacilli > Caryophanales > Bacillaceae > Bacillus > Bacillus sp. 3255. The sequence continues at coordinate 89,262 of NZ_JAVDUS010000003.1, read as the reverse complement.
ACAATAATTCCCGGCTCTGTAAGAAGCGCTCCACTGTGTGCTACTACGGCATCGTTGACGTGTTGCTTCAGGCAATCTAATCCCTCTATTGCAGTTAAAGGAATTACCCATTCAAGATCAGCTTTGGAATCTAAACCAGCAATCCCTGCGGTCAACGCCTGCACGTGACTGACACTTCTACCCGCCTCGTGTAGTGCGTCTTTAATTGCCCGTTGAACATTCTCCTTCGCTTGCAAATCCTTATGTATAGAAGAAGCGCCATTCTCTATGTACGATAATACATGTCCAGCGAGATCTACAGCCATTACACGCGTATGAGTGCCGCCACCGTCAATTCCAACAACAATCTCATTCGTTCTCCTTGTTATGATCGATCTCTCCTCATGAGTTATTCTCTTGTCCCCACTAAAAATATACCACATATTGGAACTAATCTGTCCGTGAAACTACAACCTATTTGAGTGGTCCCAGTTTTGACGCTTTGAAATACTTATCATTTACTTTAACGGCTACTACCTCTTGAACATCTGTTCCCTTTACTTCAAAAAATAAGCTTCCAACTGGTTTGTCATTTGAATCTCCGCTCTTCTTCGGCATTGGAGCAATCCTTCGTTCAATCTTACCGATCTCTTTACCAATGTCATGGATGGCGATCTCTTCTGAGGACAGTCCATAAAGCACGTTATTCCAAGCAATTGCACTCGGATAGATACTGGATGATTCAGCCTCTGTGTTTGGGGAGCAACCTGTTAAAACGGCGATAAAGAACAAAATCATAAATAAACTTTTCATCAAAGCTGTTTCCTCCATTCAAATAACATAGCACCATCATGTGTGATGGTGCATGATTTCACTATTATTTAAAAGGTATCCCACCATAGCAAATATTGAACACTGGCTAAAAAATTAACAAATATCCCTGTTAGCCTCCTACTTTCAGCACAAGTTTGCCCACAGTATTCTTTTCCTCGAGAAGCTCGTGCGCCTCGGATGCCTTCTCTAATGGAAAGATACCGAACACTTCCGTTCTGATATCCCCGTTTGCCAGCAGACGCAGCGCCTCTTTCGCCGCCCTACCGACCTCAGCAGGTGCATATTGGCTATAACCCCCGATATTGAATCCTTGTATAGATCTGTTCGATAGCCAAATATCGTTGGAAGATTGCGGGGCATCTTCCTCACCGCTGGCGTTTCCTAACATCACCATTTGTCCCATAGGACGAAGCAGGTCCTGGCTGAGGGTACGCATGTCGCCTCCTACCGGATCAAGTACGATATCGATCTCGTGCGGACCGATCAACTTCCCGATTGGCTCGATGAAATCGGAACGGAGAAACAACTCATCGTAACCAAGGGAAGCGGCTAGCTTTGTTTTTTCAATACTTCCGACTGTGCCAAGCACCTTACCAGCCCCAAAATGTTTCGCCATTTGTCCTAAGAAACTGCCAAGCCCTCCTGCTGCCGCGTGAACGAGCACGTTTTCCCCTTGTTGCAATCTGGCTACCTTACTGATCGTCATATACGCTGTGGTCAGATTAACGATGGCCGCAGCTGCAGAAGACATGTCAAGCTCCCCTCCCAGCTGATCCAGAGGGATGGTCAACTCCGGCCTTACCTGGGCTACAGATGCATATCCCCCCAAATCCATTAGCGTCATCGCAGCCACCGGCTGTCCGACGTAGAAGCCTTTCACGCCTTCGCCTATAGCCCTAATATACCCTGATACCTCTAGGCCCGGTACAACCGGCATCGGGATGAGAGATCCGAACTCCCCTCGCCGAAGCAGCACATCCACATATCCTACTCCCACATAGGCAACGTCTATGGTAAGCAGGCCCGGTGTCGGTTGGAGATCCGGAAGCTCCCTCACTTCAAGGTTTGCAGCCTCGCAAGGCCGATCGATCACAATTGCTTTCATCATATTAACCTCCTTCAAGCTGACTACGACTTAAGTATAGTCAACCCTAAAAGAGGTAACCACAGTATGTTTATACTGGTAATCACATTACTAGGCTGCGGCGAGGCGATATTAGAAGGCAGCCTCAAGAAATTTCTTTAATCTCTGCTCCGTAGGTGTACCCGCTATTGGGGTGTAAATGCAGAAATGAAGGTCTGAATCGGCATTCATACTGACAAAGGAGTTGATTACGAAAGCCAGCTCACTGGCCTGGGGATGGTTCAGGATGAAGTGGCTTTCTTTTTTCAGCTGAATGTCGTGCAGTCGCCATAGGGAGTCGAATTCAGAGCACTTCGCTGCCAAGTGTTCGGCCGTTTCTTTAAACCAAGGATCATCGTTATGACGTTCCAAATAAGAACGAAAGACCGCCACGGAATATCGTGCAAACTCTTCCCAATTCATCATATGCTTACGGAAATACGGGTCCATGAAAAATATCCTCATAAGGACTCTTTCTTGGTCAGACAGCCTTGGAAAATCGGCGATAATTTCGCATGCTGCCCTGTTCCAAGCGAGTACTTCCGTTCGATCATTAGCTACAAAAGCCGGGTAAGCCAATTGGTCGATAATCGATTGCCATTCTGGCTTTACACTCTCCTGCCTCCGAGGTACAGCTGAGTTCTCGGGACTCCACAAGCGAAGCAAATGCAGCCGTTCATCCGGTGACAACTGCAGTGCCCTTCCAATGCTTTCAATCACTTCCCTGGAAGCCGTCACCTCTCGCCCTTGCTCCAGCCATGTATAATAAGTTGCGCTAACGCCCGCTAGTATCGCGACCTCTTCCCTCCGAAGACCTGGCGTTCTCCTCCGTCCGAACGAACTCTGAATTCCTGCTTGTTCGGGCTGAAGTCGATCTCTCCGGGACTTCAGATAGTCCCCCAAGACCTTAAGCCGGTTGTTTTCAGACATTGCCAAACCTCCATCAAATAAGGATATATGATAAATAATAACACATCTTCGGGGTTCCCCACTTAATGGAAAAAAGAGCAGATACCACGGCATCTGCTCCAGGTTTGAACTCACGATTTCCAAGTGTTTATTCTGAAATTATATCGATATGGCGAGCCCGAGGTCCTACATCATCGACTGTGAGCGGTTTGATGACCGGAACTTTACCGGGACCATACTCATCGGCTCCAATATCCGGAATGTAGCGAAATTGCCCATCCATGTCATCCGAAGGCAGAAGCGGGCTAACGGCAGCATCAATGGCTGGACTTTGTGCAGACAATCGGATCAAGCCGTCCTTGCAGCGGACGAATCGGATATCTTCCTTCCGAATTGTACGCGCGACAGCGGCATTATTGGAAATATCGGCATGACCGTCTACCATATTTCCCATATAGATCGGCCGCTCGTTTGCCGCAGCTTGCTGTACAGCGGTTGTTTCAAACACCATCGTTCCTGAATGACTGAGTATCAGGTTATTATAGATCTTCGTGCCCACGGGTTGATACGTTTTGCCGCCAAGAACGATGCTATTGGTATCACTGATGTTCACTAGCGTATTATTGAATATTTGTATGTTATATGGCCGCCAATGCCCGCGCAGCAGCTCCGTTCGCTGCATAGCCGGAAGATCCGCAAGAACCGCAGACGTTTCCATCCCTTCACGCATCCACTTGACCGTTGGATTCATATCGCCATCAGGTCCAGCATCATGGGATCCGCCGTCAAGCCTTATCACCCGATCTGTCAGGCCTTCCATATAATTGTTATAAATCTTGTGGTCGTTCCCATAAATGCGGAAACCGCTCATCCCCGGCTTTTTCCCGTCACCGAAGAAGAAGTTACCATAGAAGCTGTTGCGATGACCGTGTCGGGCTACGAACCCCCCGTACGAATTACGAATCGTATTATAGCGGATTATATTATCGCTGCTCTTCACCGACACAATTTCATCTTCGCCATCAAAGCCGTCGAACAAATTAAACTGGATCGTCGCATACCCAGGCGCTAATGAGAGGCTGGATAAGCCAAGCCGGATGGCCTCCAATCCGTTCGTAACACGCGGTCCGATATCGTGAAAATAATTATATTCAATGACGTCATGCTGCGAGATCGTTTGCCCGGAATGCCCTTCCCCATCATAGATGAGAACAGCGCCGAACGCTCTCTTGGGGCCAATTTCATTGTAGGCAATCCGGTTATAGCTGCTCACGCCCTCCACCCTGATGAAATGGCGGTGCGTTCCATTGTCGGTGATCAGATCGGTATCGTCATACGGAGTCGGACCATTGTATACGGCCCCATTCGGATCGTAACTGCTGCCATAACGGCAGCTGTTCTCAATGCCGTACAGCCCCCATACGGGAACCTTATTGACGAGGAAGCGATAAGGCTGGCCGGTCTCATCCAAGGCGAACGTGTTGCGCAGAATGGAAACCTTACTGGAGCTTTGCAATTGGATACCTGGATGGACGCCTTTCAGGATACGGTGGGACAGTCCCCGGTCGATAAGAGACTGTTCGCTGGAGGATGAGCCAATCCCATTATGGAAGGTAAGTCCGACTACTTCGATATAGCTTGAATGCTCAATGTGTAAATAGCTGTCGCCTGTGATGATGGCTTTTCCCAAGTGAACGGCTTCAATCCGTATCGGCAGAAGGGCTGAACCCTGCTTATCCTTAACAACGAAGGGGCCGCTTTGTTCATATAAGCCATCATTCAGCGCAATGACCGTTCCTGCGGTCGCTTCATCCAGTGCTTGCTGCAATTCTGCGGCCGTGCCGACCTCTATGTGTTTCAGTTTCGGCGGGTGCACATCCTTCTCATCAAACACGCCTGCTTGCGAGAACTCTCCTGGCACGTTCGGCTCGGTAACTTCTCGAGTATTATCTATCATGTAACATGGACCTCCCTTAGACGTGTCGCTTAGAATACACGATGCTTCCAGCCCTGTAATTTAGCAAGAGCCTCCACATAGTAGTAGTCGCCGTAGATCAAAGATACATTCACATTGGCCTCGGCCGGCTTATGCCCCGTTCCTCCGTGGAGAATGCCTTCATGCAGCGGTTCATTGAAAGCAGCATATCTCTCCGATAAGGAGAGTAAGATACGTTCCGCAGCCGAACGGTACTTGCTCGCGTCTTCCGCTCGTACGACATCAGCAAGCTCGAGCAATCCTGACGCTGCAATGCTCGCAGCGGAAGTATCCCGTGGCGCCTCGTCCGCATCCGGAACCCGGAAATCCCAAGGGGGTACCATCTCTGCCGGCAGCGAGCTAATGAAATGATGAGCGACTTGCTGCGCTGCATGCAGATACTTATCCTGCTTGGTAAAGCGGTACGTGTTCGTCATGCCATACAGCGCCCAAGCATTCCCTCTGGACCAGCAGGAGTCCGGCGCATAGCCTTGCCAACCCTTGTACTCCAGCAATTCACCCGTTACCGGATCAAACACAGCTACATGACAAGTCGATCCATCCCCACGGATCATATGTTTGAGGGCCATGTCGGCATGCGCACAAGCAATTTGCGCAAACCGCGGATCTCCAAGCTCCTCCGAAGCCCAGAACAAGATGGACAAATTCATCATGCAATCGATGATCGCCCATCCGTGCAAATCTCGGTTCCAAGCCCGCAGGAATTGCCCGGCCAGATTAAAACGGCCCGCCAGGAAGTTGGCTGCCGCCAGCCCCCGGCGTCTTCCATCCAAATCTCCGGTCAATTTATATTTGAGGACTGAAGTCGGCAAATGCTGAAACCCGACATCATGATGGAAATGATTGTCTTCCAGCAGATGACGTTCCATGCGCACATCCCAATCCCAAGCTGCATCCTTATAGCGTTCTTCGCCTGTTAAATCGTAAAGAATCCACAGCATTCCCGGCCAGAATCCGGAGATCCATTGATCCAGCTTCAATCCGTCATAAGCTCCTGATTTGGCCACATGCGGCGCGAGCTCTCTAGCTTGGCTCAGCATCCGATCTGCCTTGTTCTGTACGCCTTTCCACCATAGCTCGAGAGCGGCGGGTTCAATCACAGTATGCTTTTCCATGTCAATGTACTCTCCTTCATTATCCTTTAATCGCACCAATTAAGGCGCCTTTGACGAAATATTTCTGCAGGAAGGGATAGACGATAAGAATCGGTACTGTAGCGATTATGATGGTGGCATGCTTCAACGTCTCTCCTAATATCGATACATCGCCCGAACTCGAACCGCTCGCCATAGAGCTCGCTTCGTTCTGCAGCAGAAGCTCTCTAAGCACAAGCTGAAGCGGGTACAGTGATCGGTCTTGCAAAAAAATAAGCGCGTTAAACCAAGCGTTCCAGTGGCTCACTCCGTAGTACAGCAGCATAACGGCAACAACAGGCATACAGAGCGGAAGCATAATCCGGAACAAAATAACAAATTCATTCGCCCCGTCCATCTTCGCGGATTCTTCAAGGCTATCCGGTATGGCTTCAAAGGCTGTTTTCATCAGAATTAGATTGAATGCGGAAATGGCTTGTGGAATAATCAATGCCCATAATGTATTCGCCAACCCGAGCCCTTTGACCGTAAAATAAAACGGGATCATGCCACCGCTGAAAAACATCGTAAAAACGACATACAGCATAAGCGGCTTGCGGTAACCCAGACATTTACGGGACAGCGCATAAGCGCCCAGAGAAGTCAGAAGTATATTCAGAGATAAGCCCACAACGACAATGATCATCGTATTGACATAGCCGCGCATGATCGTACCATTATCGAACACAAGTTTGTATGCCTTCAGATTGAAATTCAGCGGCTTCCAAAGAATTCCGCTATGCTGCATATACAGCGTAGGATCGCTTAATGAGGCGAACAAGACATACACGATAGGGTACATCGTAGCGACAGCGAGCAGGGACAATAACACGTAGTTTCCGAGATCGAACGTCCATTCACCCAAAGATTTCCGATACATTCGTCATCCCCCCATTACCATAAACTGGTATCATTCAGCTTACGGCTTAACCAGTTGGACCCGATGACAAGGGTAAAGTTGATGGCCGAATTGAATAAACCGACGGCTGAGCTGAAGCTGTAATTGAATTCCTGAAGGCCCATTCGATACACGTAAGAGCTAATAACATCAGCCGTGTCATAAATGGTTGGATTATATAGCAAAATAATTTTCTCCGTCCCTACGTTCAACATGCGTCCCATCTCGAGAATCAATAGAATCACGATCGTGGGCATGATGCCGGGCAGCGTGATATGGAACATTTGCTTCCAGCGTCCTGCGCCGTCGATTTTCGCAGCCTCATACTGCTCCGTATCAATGCCCGCTAGTGCTGCCAAGTAGATGATGGTCCCCCAACCAATATGCTGCCAAACACCGGAGGAGACATAAATCGTACGGAAAAACTGGGCTTCCAGCAGCAGTGAGAGCCGCTCCCCGCCTAGAAAGGCTATCAAATCATTGACCAGACCGCTGCTTCCGGTGAATTCCTTGATCATCCCGCATACAACGACGAGCGATACGAAATGCGGCATATAGGTAATGGTTTGGATTGATCGTTTGAAAACGGTCTTTTTAACTTCGTTGAGCAGCAGCGCCAGGATGATTGGAGCAGGGAATCCAAAGATAAGATCATACAAGCTGATAAGTATCGTATTCTTCAACGTACGCCAGAAATAAATGCCTTCGAAAAATGTTTTAAAATGCTCGAAACCGGCCCATGGGCTACCTAGAATGCCAAGCCTCGGGGAGAAATCCTTAAAGGCGATCAATGCGCCATACATGGGGACGTAATGAAACAATCCAAAAAACAAAATAATAGGAACCAGCATGAGATAGAGCAGTTTATTTTTCCGAATATCTTTCAGAATGCCTAGACCCGGGAACGCAGCTGTTTTCACAGCTATGGCCGTTCCCGAATCTAACAGCGGTTTGGTTGACATATCCTTCCACTCCTTCCTTAGCCAATCCTTAGCGGTCTTCTATCTCTTGTTATACCGGTCAAGCGATTTCTGATAAATCTCTACTGCACGATCAATGCCTAGCTTTTTGATTTGCTCGACGTATTTAACGTAATTTTCAAGAGGTTCCTTGCCCATGATGAACTTCGAAAACATTTCTTCTTTATAATTGCTGACATCGTTAACGATTTTACCGAGTTCTTTGCTTTCTTCGGCGGTTGGTGTAAGAAACGCAGGTATCGTATGTTTGGCCGCATCGGTATTCATCCACAATTTGACAGCTTCGTCTTGCTGAGGGTAAGTATTCCAGTTTCGTCTTTCATCCGCTTCATAAGGGCCGTTTGGCTTCGTATACTGAGCGACCATTTGCTGCAAGCTGTACTTCTCATTTTTGACAATCTGATCGGTATACGTAGGTTTTCCGTCTTTCATGACATAGCTTTCACCTTCGATGCCAAAGTTGAACAATAGACCGCCTTGCGTGCTGAAGGCATAGTCAAGCCAACGAACAGCCAGTTCCGGATTTTTCGTCGTGGCCGATACCGCTTTGCTTGGACCTGGATTATATTTGAAATCCATCTGTCCGGTGAAAGGCTTCGCCCCTTTTTTGAGGGTTGGGTAAGGCGAGCCCACAAGATTGAACTTCGGATCCTTCGTTTTCATTGCATCCAGCCATTTGCCCAGACCTCCGCTCAGCAGGCCAACGGTTGCTCCGGTTTGACCGCCAAGAATTTTCGTATCCAACGCTTTCCCGTCCGTCAGTGCAAAATCTTTATCGAACAACCCCTCGGCATACCATTTCCGGAACAGGGTTAAGAACTCTTTATATTGGGGGTCGACGGGGCCATACTTGACTTTACCTGCATCATCGAGGTAGAAGGTGTTCGAAGTATGATAAGCGCCGACAAAGGCATCGCGAATTTCGAAGTTCCCGTTGACATAGGTTACACTGAATGGTGCCTTCGCTCCCTTTTTGTCACGGAATGCCTTTAACGTCGTCTCCCATTCCTCAATGGTCTCTGGAATCGGCAAGTGCAGCTCATCCAACCAGTCTTTGCGAATGATAGGTCCCCGGAATACAAGTCCGGAAGGGTTGCGGATCATCGGAAATACGTAATATTTGCCGCTATCCGTCTTGACCATTTTGTCAAGCTCTTTGTCTTCGGCCAGCCTCTTCTTCAAGTTCGGCGCATACTTATCAATGAGATCATTAAGCTCCAGAATGACTTTATCGTTAATCGCCTTCTCCGGACCGCCCGGGTAAGACCCCGAGCTTCTTCCCGTCCAATCATATTCAATGACATCCGGCAGCTTGTCGGCAACAATCATCAGATTGAATTGCTCCTTCGTTTGCTGATCATTGGGATGGATATATTTGACCTCAACGCCGGTATCTTTGGCCAGCCGTTTACCGAATGGCGTATCAGCCAAGTTTTGATAAAACGTGGTGGCATTATTGTTTAAACCTTCCCAAGAGGTTAGCGTTTCCTTCGTATTCAGAGGGTAGATCGCCTTAGCTGCACCTGTTGTGGATGGGGTTGCGGTTTCCTTACTTGTGGAGCTAGTCTCCGAGCAAGCAGAGAGTACGATGCCTGTTAACAGGAGGACACTGAGTCCCGCAGTACTGTATTTTCTTGTCAAATGTTTACTTTCCATGGTCAGCCCCCATTTCCGTAGTCAAACCGTTGAATCCATTTGAAAACGTCTACCTATTCCATATTGCCTAATGGATAAGAGAAAAACTATCTTCAATTTCTAAACAGGTATGCAAAACCGAAAGTCCAGATTTTGCATACCTGTCTAGATGGTTACATTATGGGCTATTAGGCCCTACATCCGAAGCTCCAAGCGGGTTGCGGACGATTGCCGTAGAAGAGCTGTAATATTCATCTGCGCCAACATCATTCACCGAACGCGTTTGACCGTCCATATCCTGTGTGACGTAAGAATAGCTGCCTACAGCAGCATCAACGGCAGCGCTTCCTGAGCTTAGCTTCTGCAAGCCGTTAATTGTTGTGAACGAAGGGGTGATGTTCCGAATTTCGGAAGAAGTTCTCGAACGGTTATTCAATGTGCTGCCGTAGCCGATATTCCCTTCGAACACGGTGTTCGATGTTTTCACTTCTTCATAAAGCGTTCCTGTACTATTACGAACGATATTATTGGCCACCCGGCTGTCCACCGGCGCTGAGGTATAGCTTCTGCCGATGATGATGCCAAACGTGCTGTCAACGATGGTATTGTTCGCAACTTGCGCTCGGTACACCCTCCAGTGCTTGCTTAAATCCCCGCTGCTATAGTTGGTGGAATCCGGTCCGCCATCCCAATCTCCGCCATCGAGGTTAATGGCATCGAGAGTAAGACCTTCGAAATAATTATTATAGATGCGATGATCCGTACCATAAATTCGGAACCCGCCTACACCGGATTTGCTCCCATTGCCCAGAAAGAAATTCCCATAAAACTGATTGTTATTACCATGCCTTGCCGATACCTGCCCTTGCGAGTTTCGAATCGTATTGTAGCGAATCGTATTGCCGCTGCTTTTCACCGAAATGATTTCCGGGTCTCCATCGCTGTTCTCAAACAGATTGTTCTCGACGGTTGAATACCCGTTTAATAAAGACACGCCGGATAAGCCAAGACGAATGCTCTCCTTCCCGTTGGTAATCCTTGGCGCGCTGTCATAGAAATAGTTGCGGTCGATAATCGTGTAGCGCGACATATAGCTGCTTCCATCGCCATCTACGGCAATGATGGGGCCAGGATCCGCTTTGGATCTGAATTCATTCCGGTCAATCCGGTTATTATCGCTGTTGATTCCTCTGATTTTCACCCAATTGTTCGTGGCTCCGGTTTCATTCAGATTGAATGCATTGCGAGTCAAGCGAATATGGTTGGATTCATCAATTTTCACTGCATTGTTGCTAGAGCTGGTCGTTGTTGTAAATGTCAGCCCCGAGATCGTCACATAGGACGACTGGTACAGACTGAAAGAAGCCCCTCCGGATAGAATCGCCTGCCCGCGGTTAACGGCTTTAATTGTAATTTCACTGCCGTCCTGACCGTGAATCCCATTGATCGTGATGGGGCCAGATTGTGAGTAGGTGCCATCTTGCAAATAAATCGTCCTGCCTGGTACGGCCTGGTTGATCGCATTCTGCAGTTGGGCCGGGGTCGAAACCGTCACTGAATCTTCTACAGGGGTGCCGCCTCCATTCCCATACACCTCAACCTCCAAATAGCTGTTCCAAGCACTCGCCGAATTGCCATGCCCGAGGATCCGCACATATCTGACGGATGCAGCATCTGGGAAATCGAAGGTTTGGAAGCCATCTGCCAAGCTGCTTGTTACATTCGCTTGAATGGTCGTGAACGTTGAATTGTCTGCAGAAGTCTGAATATCGAAAGTGGAGGTACGTGTGGAGCCATTTAGAAAAGCAATTTTAACAAAGGCTACGGTTACGCTGGAGCCAAGATCAAACTTGATCCACTGGCCGTCACCGCTGGCTGACCAGCGGGTTCCCATATCGCCATCTACCACATTCGCAGGAACATTCCCATCGTCGGAACTTGCGGTCACTTGGGACCCCGCGATGGTGAATTTCGTGTCTGCAGCAGCAACGAATCCAGGAATCAAGCTTATGAGCATGAGTGCGCATAACAGGATTGCTGCAGCTTTCCTTAGGGACATCTTCATGTAACTAACACCGTCCTTTTCGTTGAATAGAATGAAATACATGAATCGAAAGCGCTTGCAAAATAGCTCTTTAAGTAAGCGTTCCTGCACCCCCTTCCACAGCAAGTCGTTTGCGATTATTTCGTGTTGCATAATGATTGAACCTCATTTGGTATCATTTGTGGATATGCAAATTCGAGGATGATGTGCAGAAAATAAACTCAAGCTTTAGCAATACATCAAACGAATTGTGAAATTAGAAAAATCGCTCGCATGCCGGCTCGGAATTACGTTCATACCGGTCCCTTATCCTGCTGATCCTTATGACGGCTGGGTCCCGCGTGGCACCAAACCGTGACGATCGGGTCATCCTCACTTGAAAGCAGATGATGATCTTCACCAGGCTCGATAATCACAACATCACCGACCCTTACCCGATGAAATACCCCATCCACCTCCATAGTTCCCGATCCCTGCAAAATAAGAAACGCTTCACAATCCCCATGGATGTGGTAGTCCCTGCCATCCGGTCCGTCATTCGTGTGGCTGCGTTCCCCCTGCTTAGCAAAGGCAAGGCCGCCTGAGGACAAATACGCCCCCGGCAGTACGTCCTGCAAGATATGACCGCTTTGGATATCCTGCAGATCGCATAATCGCAACATTTTCATCCGCCATTCCTCCCTTATTTGTTAATTAAAGCTTGATCGGCCTCATTTGTTGATAACAAAATCGGAGCTAGATCTTCTGATACTTCCCTGGCGTCATGCCTTCGAATTTCTTGAAAATTCGCAAGAACGTGCTCACATCCGCATACCCGACGCGCCTGGCAATTTCGTTAACCGTCAAGTTTTGCTCGGATAGAAGCTTTTTTGCCGCTGTCAGTCGCGTTTGATTGATTAGATCGAGCAGCGTTTCACCTGTATGCTCTTTGAATATTTTGGATATGTAGGATGGCGTTAGCGAGAAGGATTCCCCGATCATCGAAATACTCAAATTGACATCCCGGTAATGCGACTGAATATAGTTGCGTATATCATTAATCAGATAGGTGTGATGATTTTTCTTGTCGGTTTGAATCCATTCGCAGACCTCCTCGAGTACCCGGTTCATATGCGTCATCATGTCCTGAACCGTATCACAGTTCAACAACCGTTCCACATCTTCGGCGTGCGCTTCGAAATTTCGTTTGCTGATCGTGCTCACCTCATCGAGCGTTTTCAGCATCGTGCTTGCCAGATTAAACAACAAGCATTTGGCTAGTGGAACCGACACCGGGTGGACCTTGAAATTCGCCTCATAAATTTCTCCTAACAATGCCTGCGATTTGAGCAGGTTCCCCGTTTTCACATAATAAACGAGCTGTTGTTCAATGCTCAAAGGATAATAATAGTTTCTGCCGGGTCGAGCAGTCTCCATGCTGATCTCCTTATACCGAATCAACTGTCCGCTGCCAAGCACGATGCGATGCTCAAGAGCTTCCAAGGCCTCTTGATACGATTGTGAAATCCCGTATACGTCCCTGTGAACGCCGCTCACAGCAATCGTCATCTCCGCATGAATGTGTTCCTTGATGAACGCTTGCGTCTGGACGGCCATTCGAATTAATGCCTCGTCTTCCTCTTCCTTGGATAAACATGAATTCAAATTCATGATGCAGGCTGTCAGCTCGTTCACTTCGGTGGTGTAAACCGTCGCGTCTTCGCCGGCGAGTTCCCCGATCACATTGCTTAGAATAAAGTGGAGCAACTGCGTGCTCGGCCCGAATGAATCCTCGGCTTCTTCGGATTGCAGTTTACCGTAAGCGTCAATGCTGAAGAGCAGCACCGCGAACCGGTCCGAATGAAAGTGGACGTTGTGGGCAACGAACGATTCCCGAAGCGGAAGCTTCCTCTCCAACTGCCCCTTCAATAATCGCGTCAAAAAATGCGCTCTGATCGTATGATTATGCAGCTTTAGCAGTTTGCTGATTTCATCTTTCTCAACAAATGTACGGTGAAGGGCATTTTGCAAAAATGAATATTCGTTAGACTTCCCATCAAAACGAAATCCGAACTTTTGCGTCATGTTCTGCAGCAGCACTTGAATCGGCATGTAATTTTTTCTCAAGAAAATGATCGTGACGATGAGGCCAATCAACAATCCCATAGCCATGCTCAGCCTTGTAATGGTTTTCAAATATTCCATCTTTTCATTGAAGATATCTGCTGGGAGAACGGACACATATTTCCACCCCGTTAGCTCGGATGCAATGTAAGAGACAGCCGCTTTATCCTGATTCATTTCTGCATAAACCAGCCCCTTCTTCCCGTGCAGACGCTCTGAAGGCAAGTAATCCAGAAGCTTTTGTTTATCTTTGGACGCTGCAATGAAGCGATTATCTTTGTCCAGAATCAGTACCGATGAATCCGTGTATTGCGGAATGCTTTCCAGCAGCTTATTCTCGTTAATCAGGAAGATCAGTATGGGATACGGCTGTGTCGGATTATTCAAGACAAGCGAGCGGGCCAGCATCACCGCAGGCAACGGCGTTCCCTCTTTCCAATACTGCATAGGCGAATATTGATATATATATTTACCGTCAAAAAGCTTTCTCCAATCCTCAAAGGAAGTCTCCTGCCGCTGTCTCATAAGAGCATGCAGACCTCGGGAATCGGTGTGGTTAAACGTGGAGACAACGGTATCGCTACTTGCGTACATCACGTATATTTGCTCAATGTAATCATTAGCTTTTTGATAGGTTCTTAAATTCTCGGCGATGTTAAACAGTTGATAATAATGATCGTCAGATAATGGCTGTTCGACATTGGTGAAAGAGGCTACATTCTTGTTTAGAGCAACCTCCAAGCTTAATTGATCCAAGCCCTTTAATTTACTGTCAATAGACATTTCTATTTGCGTGAGAAGCAGCTCGTTCGCCCTATTGATTTCTTTCTCCACCAAACTACGGGTTGCAGAATACAGAATCATACTGCTGACAATAGGAACCAACAAGACGGACAAATAAGAGAATAACCATGTAGCAATTACACTTCTATTGTATCTCCACAACTTCTGCAGCATGAATGACCTCCTGGCAATAGGGATCATAGTTAAATATTCAAAATACCCTGTACATGATTGGCTATAATTTTATTTCCTTCCGCGTTCGGGTGAAGCTGATCTGGTAATTTATCGATAAAGGCTTCTCCGAGAATATCCAAGCCGTCTACATAAGTAAGATTGGAATCCCCGTATGAAGTTAGCACATTCACCGCTTCCTGAATTTCTTTCCTCATTGTAACCAAGGTCATCCCTACTCCATTCTCGATGGTTTCCCTGTAAGGACAATAAATAGGAGAAAATAGGAATAGAGGCGTGCTGCGATGCTTTTCCCGAATGATCGATACCATGCCAATAATGGCGGAACGAAATGTTCGGATATTTAAACTATTACTCCCCATCACATTAATGCCGAGGCACATCGAAATGACGTCCGCAGGAAGATCACGGATGACGCGAGCAACCATCGGTTCCAAATGACATTGTCCGCCGAATCCCATACACATGAAGTCCCAACCTTTGTTGCGCGCTACGATTGCCGGCCAAGTAAGTGCCGGACTTTCAGCCGTGCTGCATTGGGTAATGGAGCTGCCGTACGCAACCCACCGCGGTTGATGGTTTGGCAAGGGTGTGACCCAAGACCCTATATCAACCTTTAGTGCTTTTACAATGACGACAGCATGGGGCGGAAAATAAATGTCAATCCTCTTCATGCCGCTAGGCAAGCTCGTAAATAAACAAATTTCTTCTCCTGCAATAAGCGTCTTGGTACCGACTAATTCATCTTCAATCACAATATCAAATTGTACATCTTTATCCGTAATCGCCACTTGCAGCTCCACCGAAGTGGAATTGCTTAAGAAAGCAATTCTAACACCCGCTGTTTCCCCTGCCTTCTCCACTAATTTGGATGCAAATAAGCGGAGCTGATCCTGCGGCAATCGCCATGGCCGGAGCCCGGTCTCATTCGATTCTATTGAAACGGCCCCTCGAAACCACTCTTTATTTAATTCAATCGTTTGCATGCTTCATTTCTCCTTTCATCTCATCATCCATTAAATAAAAGAGCCGCGATATACGCGACTCTTTATGAGCTTAGGTCTTCCCCCTCCACCCTTGATGGGCTAACTCATCTGCGAGGTAACAGGAATGACCGGCCTATCCTGCAAAATATCACCGCTAGCTTGCATCCACGAGGTTAAGCCTGAGGCAAGCCGTTCGATGTCCCCAGCACTGGCCGGATCCGCCGACAAATCGTGCGTTTCCCAAGGATCGCTCCGCAGGTCGAAGAGCTGGATCCGCTCTGTTCCTGTGTTCGTTACCGGCGAGTGATAATACCGGATCAGCTTCCACCTGCCATCCGTTACCATCCGCTGGACGTCTCGATAGACCGAACACACGATACCGCGCATGCCATCGCTTTCTCCTGCAAGGACAGGACAGAGATTGATGCCTTCCGTTTCCTCCGGAAGTTCAACGCCGCATAACCCAGCAACGGTAGGGAAAATATCGATATTGCTGGCCAGTGCAGGCACTTGCTGGCCCGCCGGAACGCCCGGCCCCCGGAATATAAGCGGTATGCGTACGCTGTGCTCGTAAAGGTTCTGTTTACCCATCAGTCCGTGCTGCCCGACCGCCAAGCCATGATCCGCCGTATACACGATGAGCGTATCGTCATAAATGCCCTTTGCCTTCAACGCCTCGACGACTCTGCCGATTTGTGCGTCCAAATGGCTTATCATCGCATAGTAATCGGCCATATGCTCACGGATTTCGTCCTCGCCCCTCGGCCATCGTGCAAGCTTCTCATCCCGGCCCATCATATCGCCGGTATCGAACGGATGCTCCTTCATAAAGTTCGGAGGCAGCGGAATACTGGCTTTGTCGTACATGCTTGCATACGGCTCCGGCGCGGTTCGAGGATCATGCGGCGCTGTATACGCCACATACAGGAAGAACGGCCGCTCCTCACGGTAATCCTCAATAAATTGGACGGCGGCGTTCGTAAACAATTCCGTCGAGAATGTCCGTTCGATATATTCCTGCTCTTTCGGATAAGCCCCCGTCTGGTCATAATCATACACTGGAACCTTCGTATGCTCGCTCATGCCGTGAAAAGTCAGCTTATCCCCTCCTTCAAAACTTCGGGCGAAGCTTGCCTTGTCATTATGCCATTTGCCGATTGCATGCGTGCAATACCCGGCACTCTGCATCGTTTGCGGCATGAGCCGTACATCCGGACGAATGACGCTTGAATGCTCCCGGACCGTCATATCCTTGCCGATCGTCGCTCGAAAGATGGGAATACCCGTATGGACGCACGCTCTGCTCGGTGCACAAACCGCCCCGGTCAAGCCACCGAAGATATGAACGTTACGACACGATGTTCCGCTGGCAGCCAAGGCATCCAACGCCGGCGTCTGCACGGTTTCATCGCCGAATGCTCGAATGGCGTCGCCACGATGATCGTCCGCTATTAGAAAGACGACATTAGGTCTTCCGTCAGAATGCTTCTTAGAATTCTTTTCTTCCATCTTGTACCTCACTCTCACGAGACGGGAATGCTTCCCGATGCAGCTACTTTTTCGATTTAAACTGGGTATAGGCTTCTTGATAAATTTCCAGATAGCGTTTCAGGTTCATTTTGTCCAAAGTGCTCAAGTAGTTGTTCCATTCCTTGTCAATGTCCAGTGAGCCTGTAACCGTTTTCGCAAAAAATTCTGCTCGATAGTCCGTAAGCGTCTTCTCCAGCGTAGATAGCTCCTCAGCTTGTTCATTGGTGAAGAACAATGGCGGCACAATTTTACTCGCATTGATTGCGTAAGGCTCGTATTTTTTCGTTTCTTTATACAAAACAAGCTCCAGCGAATTTTTGGGATCCGCAACCACGCTTAACCGCAAGTCATTTGTTCGCAGCGACGGCCCCGCCTGCGCCCAGTGAACATTTTGCAGCTTGCCAAATGTGGCGATCGGTTTCCATTTGGCCGGCTTCCCGTTAATGCCAAGCTCCCCTTCTGCAGGACGCACCCACTCCTGATCAGGTCGGCCTTGCGTGCTGCGAAGCGTCGCTTCCTCCGATAGCAGCAAGTCAGCCAGACGGAATGCGGCAGCGGGATTTTTCGCCTTATTGGTAATGACATATTGACCTGCAGATACTGCGTAAGGATTATATGCCGTGGAACGTATACCTGACGGTCCTTTGAGCGGAGGAACGGCTACGTAATCTTTGAATCTCGCGTTATCGACTTCGACGAATACCGTTTGGTTTTGTGAAGCAACAGCACCGACAATCGGGATTTCCGGGTTCATCCCCATTTGTTTCAGCTGGTTTCTGTCTTGTGTGAACGTTTGCGGAGAGATTAAACCTTCGGCAAACAGTTTATGCATATAGGTCAAAGCATCCTTCCACTCCGGCTGATTGTAGGCAACTTGAACCTTACCATCCTTCACGAAGCGCAGATTGAAGTCCTTCTCGACATAAGCGCTGGTTAGAAAAAGGTCCAAGGTAGACGAGGGGCCATTCGTTGCGCCGACTAGCGGAATCTCATCGGCCTTCCCGTTTCCGTTCGGATCTTTTTCTTTGAAGGCTTTCAGCACTTGATAAAACTCGTCAGTGGTCTCCGGCATTTTTAATCCGAGCTTATCGAGCCAGGGTTGATAGATCCACATTTTTTGACCCAGTGAGCAGTGGTAGCAATCGTTCACCTGAGGGACCGAATAAATTTGGCCGTCAGGCATAGTGATCAAATCTTTGACATAGGAAACTTGCTCGAACATCTTCTTCATTTCCACGCCATATTTGTCAATATACGGGTTGAGCGGAATAAATACGCCATCCTTACCGTAAATCGACTGCTGAATCGGCGATACGCTCATATTAAGCAGCACGTCCGGATAATCTCCGCTTGCGAGTGAAACGTTAAGCTTCTCTGCAAATGTTTTTTCCGGAGCGACTTCCCAATCGATATGAATGTTCGTTTTCTCCTCCAGCCACTTGGTGAACTCGTTCGTTGCGAAATTTTCGACAATGCTGGAGCCTTTGACCATAACCCTGAGCGTTGTCTTTTCTTTCGTTATCGGAAATTCACCCGCTGCTGTGACTTGATCGTCCTTGCTTGCTTCCGTCTTTTGGGCTGCTTCCTGTTGGCCGCTGTCCGCACATGCGCTTAGAAGAGCTACGGACGTCGTAATCGCGATTAAAGCGGTTAGAGCTTTTTTCATGTCAAAACCTCCCTTTAGCCTTTTAATGAGCCAATCATCATGCCTTTGACAAAATGTCTTTGTATGAATGGATAGATGATAAGCACGGGCAGCGTAGACACGACGATAAGAGAGAATTTCAAAAGCTCTCTAAGTCCATCCCTTGCCGCTTGGTCGGCAACGTCCGTTATCATCGACGCGTCGACCTCGTTCTGCACCAATATATCCCTTAAAACCAATTGAAGCGGATACAGCTCCTGATGTTTTAAATAAAGCAGCGCGTTAAAATATTGATTCCAATGTCCGACTGCGTAGAATAACGAGATTACAGCAATGATTGGACCTGACAAAGGAAGCACGATTTTCCGCACGAACGTAAAATCACTGCATCCATCCATTTGTGCGGCTTCAAGCAATTCATCCGGAATGGTTGTTTGAAAATACGTTCGGGCAATGATCATATTCATAACAGAAAGCGCTCCTGGAATAATTAAAGACCATCTGGTGTCGATCATCCCCAGCTCTTTCACAACCAGGTAAGATGGGATCAATCCGCCTGAAAACATCATGGTGAACACGAACAAAGCCATAACGCTATTCCGTGGCATAAAATCTTTTCTTGATAGCGGATATGCCGCTATGAGTGTAAAAAGCACATTGATTATCGTTCCCACTACGGTATAAAAGACCGAATTCAAAAAGCTCGACATAATTAAACGATGTTTAAATACCGCCTCATAACCCGCCAGCGTCGGCTCTACCGGATACAACCAGACTCTGCCGGAAACAACCGCCGTGGATGAACTGAAGGAAGCGCTAACAATATAAACCAGAGGATATAAGATTGTAATTGTAAAAATGAATAGGATGATGTAATTCAAAACGGTAAAAAGCCTGTCATCCGCACTTTCTTTCATGCTTCCCGTCATAGACGTACCCCCTTATTACCACAGACTGGTTTGCCCCAACTTACGGGCTATCCGATTGACGAGAACCAGCAGGATCAGATTAATGATGGATTTAAACAATCCAATGGCTGACGAATAGGAATAATTGATAGCTGTTGAGGCCAAGCCGACTTTGTACACGAAGGTATCGATCACCTCAGAAGCGCTCATATTCAGCGGATTCTGCATCAGCAATACCTTCTCGAAGCCAATGTCCAGCACATGGCCGGTGTTCATGATCAGCAAGATCACGGCAACCGGCATGATGCCCGGCAAGTCGACATGCCACATCCGCCGTATTTTATTGGCTCCGTCCATCACAGCTGCCTCGTGCAGCGAAGGATCGACTGCTGCAAGCGCCGCCAGGTAGATGATGCAGGAGAAACCAACGTTCTGCCAAATGCCGGACCAGACAAAAACGTGTGAAAACCATTCAGGGATGCCCATGAAATTGATGGCGGGCAATCCGAAATATTTCATAATCGTTTGCACCAGGCCAACCCGTGGGTCCATCATTTGCAAGATAATGCCAACCATCACGACTACCGAAATAAAATGCGGTGCGTAAGTGATCAGCTGTACGGATTTCTTAAAAAAACGAGAGTTGACGTAATTCAAGGAAAGCGCAAGTATGATTGGGAACGGAAACCCCGCGAACAAACTATACAGGCTGAGCAGAATCGTATTTTTCATAATTCGAACAAACTCATACGAATGGAAAAACCGATCGAAATGCTTCAAACCTACCCAGTCGCTGCCCCATACCCCTTTCGTCGGAACATAATTCTTGAACGCAATTAAAGCTCCATACATCGGCACGTACTTGAAGATGAGCAAATAAATAATCGGCAGCAGTATCAGCAGATAGAGCTGCCAATGGCTGGATGCGTTCTTCCTCAGCCGGGAGAAGTAATTTTCCTTTTTACCGGCCCATGCTGACAGACGGTTGCTCTTGCTAGCCGTGACTTCCATAAATCCCTCCCTCTTTCGATAACCATGACTCATATGTTAGGTTTGATGTCTTTCCTTAGATTGAGGATACAAAAAAACGAATCGCCTAGCATTGTGCTGTTTTACACCGGTATGACTTTTTTTGCGCTGGAGGACGGCATGCGAATCGTTACTTTCGTGCCCGCTCCCAGCTCGCTTTGCACGGAAAGCCCGTATTGCGGTCCGAATACCATCTGAATCCGGTTATGCACATTAAGCAGGCCGATGCTCCCCCCGAAGGTTGGTTGTGGATCCATCAGCCTCTCTTCCTGACTGCTCATGAGTCGTTCATTTAATTGCAGAAGAGCTTCCGCTTCAATCCCGCAGCCATTGTCTTCAACGGTGACATAGAAATTCGCTTCATCCTTCCAAGCGTCGATAATAATCGTATGAGAATCCTCAATGCCATAGGGAAACGCATGCTTGAAAACATTCTCGACCAAAGGCTGCAGCGTCAAGCGAACCATGCTGTCCAGCAAATATGCCGTACTGATGCGAACGTCAATTTCAAATTCGCGCTGGTTGCGGTATTTCATGATCGACATAAAATACAGGATATGTTTAAGCTCGTTCGCAACCGTAATTTCCTCCAAATCGGTGCGAATGGAATAGCGCAACATATAGGACAAAGAACGGACAATGTCTTTGATTTCGCTTGATTTCTGAATAACGGCGTAACAAATAATAATCTCCAACGTGTTGTACAAGAAGTGCGGATTAATCTGCAATTGCAGCGATTGGAATTCCGCGAGCTGCCGTTTCATTAAATTGTCCTGACTGCGCAGCTCGGTCTCATAGATCCGCTCGACAAGCTCTTCCAGCCGCGTCACCATCGTATTGTAGCTTGTAATAAGTTGATCCATCTCATCACGGCTTCCGGTTAGAGGTACGCGGGTCCACTGACCTTTGGCCGTATGACGCATGCCGTTTTCCAGGAGTCGGACTGGCCGAACGATCGATTGACCGAACCGATATGCTAGAAATAAGGCCAATATCAAGGTAACGATTCCGATGATTAGCGTTGTCTGCCGCAGGTCCGAAATCGGCTTGCTCTGCTCGGCAACCGACATGCTTGCGACCAGCGTCCATCCGGAATAATCGGATTTCCGGCTAAAGAATACGCGACCCGGTTCTCCGGGCAATTCAAAAATTTGGTCTTTATTGGCTTCTACCGTATTGAAATGCATGCCATCGAGCTGTTTACCGATTCGGCTCGGATCCGGATGGTATAAGATTTTCCCGCGATCGTTGACGATGAAGAAATAGCCGGATTGTCCCAGCTTTATCCCCTTCCAGAGTGTGTTTAACTCCCCTATCTTTAGTTCGAAGCCCATAATGCCTTTGAATGATTTAGCTGAGGTGCGGTCTGCCAATTTGCGAATCAAGGTGAGATGTCCGTCCAGAAATCCGGAATCCTGGATCGTCAGCTTCCCGTTGATGGCATCGTCTTCTTTCATCTGCTCCACATATTCTTCAAAGCCTTTGTAATTAAAAGGAACAATGTGAACATTGAAATCCGTTGCCTGGAACCCGTTATACCCTATAATGTACGTCATGGATATTTCCGGATTGTTGATGAGAACGGGTTGAAAGACACTTTTCATGGCTATTTCGGAGGCATAAAAGCTAGCCGTTGCTTGGCGTGGAAGATCCAACGCTTCTTTCACTACAGGAGAGATCATAATGGAAAGCGTCGCCCTCTCGTAGCTCTTCAGAAATAAATCGGTTTCGTGCAGCACATTATCAACGATTTGAGTCAACAGCCCTTCATACTGATTCTCCAATTCATTGGATGACCGCCAATAGCCGGTGACCCCCACTGTCACCAACGTTAGCGTGATAATGATGACGAAGTACATATAAACCTTGCGAACCAGGCTGTTCTTCATTATTTGATTCCAAGCAGCCCGCGATATTCCGTAGGGGAATATCCCGTCACCTTCTTAAATACTCTGGAAAAGTGGGGGTAGCTTTCATAACCGACCTCGGCTACAATGTCGATAATTTTGTAGTGCGGCACGGCTAGCAGCTGTTTGGCCCGATCGATTCGTTTGCGCATCCGGTATTGCACGAAGGTCTCATTCGTATTTTTCTTAAAATAATGGCTGAAATAGGTCGGCGTTACGCCTAACTTCCCTGCCACCATATCCAGTGAAAGCTCCTCCTCGCAAAGATGCTCCTCAATGTACTGGATAGCCGCTTCCAATACATCGATTCTTTCATGATTGCGGTACTTGCTCAGCTGCTGGATCCATCTTCCGATTTCGGCCTGAAACCATTCGTACGTATTCGTGATGAACGTGTTCACTTCTAAAAGCGGCTTTGCTTCAAGCTTGTAGGTCCCTCTGGCATTCAGCTTCTTGAGAAGCAGCGTGACGGCGTCGGATACCCGCTGGTGCTGCTGGATGTCCGTTTCAACGGCGAACAACGCCCTCTTCCCCTCCTCCAGCAGTTCATCGGCTCGAGCCTTGTCCATCATCCAAA
Source organism: Bacillus sp. 3255 (assembly GCF_031456485.1). Taxonomy (NCBI): domain Bacteria; kingdom Bacillati; phylum Bacillota; class Bacilli; order Caryophanales; family Bacillaceae; genus Bacillus; species Bacillus sp. 3255. The sequence continues at coordinate 66,071 of NZ_JAVDUS010000003.1, read as the reverse complement.
CCGCTTCCTCCAATTGATCGATCCACTGTTCAAAATGGGAGAAGGACATCAGCGCCGGTTCACGCATGGCGAGTATTTTATCCAGCACCGGAAAAAGCTCGATTTCTGTAATGGGCTTCAGCAAATATTCCTGCACGCCGTACGACATACATTTTTGCGCATATGCAAAATCCCCGTATCCCGAAAGCACAGCGACTTTGGTGAATAGCTTTAGCTGCTGGATATTCCGGCATAGCTCCAAACCGTCCATACGAGGCATCCGAATATCCGTCAACACAACGTCAGGGGGATTCGCCCTGATGTTCGACAACGCTGACGCGCCGTCCGTAAATGTTTCGATTTCACTAAACCGTTGATACTCCCCGATTAGCGTTTTGAGACCAATCCCGATGATAGGTTCATCGTCAACAATAAAGATTCTGGCCATTCGCATGCCTCCCGCAATAAAATCATCCAATACCGACGATTCTCCATACCTGTATTATGAGACGATTCCCTTTAGCCTGAATACCCATTAAAACTTGAACATCATCATCAAAATCGAAACTTCCCTATCGTTCATCATCCAAACGGGTGTGTAAATACGGGTCTCTTACGCATGATCCCTAAATATTTTGCATATAACGTACGACAGTGGACGGTCGCACGACGAACGCGACAGACTGTTATTTCATTGCAGATGGATTATTTTAGAGGGGCGATTTTATGACCAAACCTTGGTTCTATCGGCTTCTATTCTCTTACTTGCCTGTATTTTTCATGATCACTTCCGTACTCATTGTGCTTATCATTCTTTCGATCAGCCAATTGTCCAAAAAAGAAGCTGTCAATGCAAATAAAACATATGCTTTACATATCATGCAGTCGGTTGACTACACCTTGAAGACGATCGATGAATATGTGATCAAGGAGCTGCAGACAAATCCGCGGATCGACCAGTTTTTCGACAACAAACTAGAGGGAAATCCCTATTACTCCGCTTATGAAATCACGGAATTAATTCGGGGAATGATGAATTACAACAACTTTATTGATTCGGTATATTTTTACCGGGATTCCGATCGAATGGTCATCAGTCCGAACACGATGATAACGGCAGACCGTTTCGGCGATAAAGCATTTATAGAAGCGATGATACAAAGCCCTTCCAAATACCAGCTGACCAATCAGCGGGTTTTCAAGGAATTTGCTGAGATGGATGGGCGTAAAGTCGTTATTTCTTTAGTACGGAAGTTTCCTCTGTTATCCGGGCAAAAAGGGATCATTGTTGTCAATATCAGCATGGATTCTATTGTAGGAATGGTCGGCGGCATGTCCAATTCTAAGATCAGCTTCATCCACGTATACGATTCCGAAGGCAACCGGCTGATAGCTTCCGGCAATGCAGATGGAGCCGATAAAGGGTCTGAGCTGACTCGTATCCGCTCCACTTATACGAACTGGGAATACCGCAGCGGTCTCAACGATGAGTATTTATATACCTTCACCTCTGTCTTCTCTTATGTATGGATCGGATTGGGACTGGTCATGGTCGTTCTTGGCGGGATTTGGATGACCTATGTGACCTATCGGAATTATCAGCCGATTAAGCTGATTATGTCCCGTATCCATGCCTATTCCGAATTGAAGCCGTTGGGTTTCGAGGGCAAGAGAAAAGACGAATTCCAGTATATCGACCGAGCCATCAGCAATCTCATGGAGTTATCGCTCCGCTATGAGAAGCAGCATGAAGAAGATATCGTATTCAGACAGCGGCACTTCTTCAAAGAATGGCTGGAAGGCAGCCGCGCGATAGATTATGAAGAATGGAAAGCCGAGATGAAACGGCTGCAATTGCCTACGGACTTCAGTCAGCTGGCTGCGGCCGTCATCGAGATGGATAAGTATATGGAAGTATGCCGCATGTTCTCTCAGAGGGATCAAGAATTGCTGAAATTTGTATTAAGCCGGGTCGTGTATGAAACGGCTGAATCGCTTAGCCTGACGGTATGGGCGGAATGGACGGCAACGCACAGGCTTAGTGTTGTGATATTTGCCGATGAGAATGTGAAAAACAGTGAGAAGCTCGCAGCCAATCTGTGCGAAAATATACGTTCGTGGGTCGAGCAGCATTTGCATTTCCGCATTACGCTGGGTGTCGGGCATGTGGTCGGACAAGTACAGGAGCTGGTTCATTCCTATGAGGCTGCCACCCATGTTCTACGCTTTAAATCGACCTTAGGGACGAATCGGGTTCTCTATCATTGGGAGTCGGAAGCGTCCGAGGAGAAGGAAATGTATAAGCACCTGCCTCTGATCAAATCACTGGCTCAGTCGTTTCGCTTGGGTGACAAGGGTTGGAAGCCGGCCTTGGAGCAAATTTTCACCGAATTAAAGGTCGGTTTGTTCTCTTACGACGAGATTCGGAATCTGATGAATTATTTCGTTTATTACTTACACCGGGAGATGACGGAGCTCTCAGCCGAGCTGCAGGAAGTCATGCAAGCGGCACTGCCCCAGCTGAATGACGCCATTGAACGGTTCGATACAATCGAAGAATTGTATGCAGAGTGGTTCCACCAATTAGAAGAGGTGTCGCGGCGGATGGCACGGATTCGCGAAGACCGAAGCACACATGCCGTCATGAACCAAATTCGCACTTACGTGGAGACTCATTATGCAGATCCCGAGTTATCGCTTTCCTCGCTAAGCGAGCAATTTCAGCTTCATCCCTCGCATGTCAGCCGGGCATTCAAAGAAGAATTTGGCGAGAAGTTCGTTGATTATCTCGTTAAGATCCGGATGGAACAGGCGCAGAAGCTGCTCCACAGCAGTCGGTATTCCGTCCAGGACATCGGGGTTAAGGTTGGCTATACGCATGCGATATCGTTTATTCGCGCCTTCAAGAAATATACGGGCGTTACACCTGGCGACTACCGGAAATAATCGGAATGATCATTTTTGCAAGGAATGTTTATCGTTAATTCTTGTTTATCCACCTCTGCGGCCGATCCGCACAAGCCTTTGTACAGCAAGGATTGCATAAGCGTATATTCGCTAATTCATGTATATTGAGCGCAACTGCACCTCTGGGGTACATTGATTCCATCGACGGCAAGGGAGCAAAAGATGGTTCAATTTCAACGCTTAAGGAGGTGACACGATGCCGCATACACCGTTAGACAACGTTCAATCAGCCCCCATGATGACTACCCGAAGATTTGACCGCAATACGGCCAAGTCGCTGCCCCGTCGTCGGTTCAAGCAAAACATGCCGCTGCTGGTTATGTTTGTACCCGTCATTGCTTACTTTATTCTTTTTCGATACTTCCCCATATTAGGAAATGTGATTGCCTTCAAGAACTATAACTTGATGGAAGGCATATGGGGAAGCCCCTGGGTTGGCCTCCAGCATTTCAAGGCACTATTCACCCAACCCCAGACGGTAACCATCATCCGTAATACCATCACATTGAGCTTATTAAGCATTGTCGCTGGTTTCCCTTTTCCCATCATCATCGCCATTTTACTGAATGAAGTTCGCGCCATGCGGTTCAAAAAGATCGTGCAGACGCTGATCTACATCCCTCACTTCTTTTCATGGGTCATCGTCGGAGGCATTGTCGTTACGATATTCGCCCAGCAATCCGGTATTGTGAACAAATTGCTCGAGCTATGGACGGGTCACACCACGGCCTTCTTGTATCAAGAACATAGCTGGATAGCTATCTTCCTTGGTTCTGGGATTTGGAAGGAAGCGGGCTGGGGAGCGATCATCTATCTGGCTGCTCTTACCTCGATCGATACCCATCTGTACGAAGCTGCCAGCATCGACGGTGCATCCAAATGGAAGCAGATCTGGCATGTCACGCTGCCCGGCATTCGCAGCACGATTATTCTCATGCTGGTTCTGAGTATGGGGAATGTCATGGAAGTCGGGTTTGATCATGTGTACACACTCCAAAATGCAGCCGTTTCGGATGTCTCGAATGTCATCAGCACCTATATCTTTATCGTAGGTGTCCAGGGAGGACAGTTCAGTTTAACGACGGCGGTCGGGTTATTTGAATCTCTGGTCGGCTTCTTCTTCGTCGTCCTTGCGAATCAACTTGCCCGTAAATTCGATCAAGGACTGTGGTAAGAAAGGAGCCTCCCCTTCATGAAACCAACTTGGGATGAGAAAATCTTTTATACGATCAATTATATGTTCCTTGGCCTTGCAGCTCTAAGCTGTGTGCTACCCTTGATGCATATTATCTCTTTGTCGTTAAGCAGCTATCAGGCGATTGTATCGGGGCATGTCACGCTGTGGCCGCAGGGCTGGACGATAGAAGCGTACAAAGCCTTATACAGCGGCACCAATCTGGTCAAAGCCTTTTGGAATAGTATCGTAATTACGATCGTAGGCGTTGGGCTAAGCATGTGGTTTACAATCATGGCCGCTTATCCGTTAGCCAAGTCATATTTCTATGCGCGCCGCTTCTTTACACTTGCTATCGTATTTACGATGCTGTTCGGAACGCCTTTAATTCCTCTATTTCTCATCGTGAAAAGTCTCGGCTTACTGGATACTTACGGCGCCATTTGGATGCCGGGACTGATCAGCGCGTTTAATATGCTCGTCCTTCGGACCTTCTTCATGAATGTGCCTGAAGAGCTTGAAGAAGCGGCTAGGATGGATGGCTGCGGGGAATGGAGACTTCTCACCCGGATTATCCTCCCTCTCTCCCTGCCCGTCTTGGCTACGTTGACTTTATTCTATGGCGTCGGATATTGGAATTCATTCTTACACGTGCTTATGTTCATCAATGACAGCACACGCATGAATTTGGCGGTGATGATTCAACAAATGGTCGCCAGTCAATCGATTCTTCAAGAGCTTAATTCCGTAAGACCCGATGATTTGCAGCAAATGACACCAGAGTCTATCAAAGCGGCCGGCGTAATCGTACTCATTGTGCCTATGCTGATCGTCTACCCTTTCTTGCAGAAGTATTTTGTCAAAGGGGTTATGATCGGCGCGATTAAAGGATAAGACGAAAGAAAACAGGACCTGATTTCAGATGTATGGGGAAACGAATGATCTAAGGGGGGATTTCCATGTTTATGTTAAGTAAGCGTCATCGGAAAGCTCTACTGTCTACACTAGTCTGTGCTGCCGTACTGGCAGGCTGCTCCACACCTAAAACTGGCGATCCAGCGACACCGTCAAATCCGAATGCGACCTCTGGAACCGAACCTGCTGCCCGAGGCGCGATTACAGTCTCCGTCTATGACCGGGGCAATATTCCGCCGGAGGAAGGCAACTGGGATAAAAACCGTTGGGTGGACTGGATCAACAAGAACGGTCCGGTCGATGTGAAGTATACATCCGTTCCCCGCTGGGAATCGTTCCCGAAGTTTAATGCCCTGCTCGCCTCTGGAAGCGCACCGGATTTAATACTCGAGTATGATGCGAACTACAGGAACAGCTGGTATTCGCAGAAGCTGCTGATGCCGATTGATGAAATGGTTGATAAATATAGCACGAACTACAAACAAATTCTGGAGAAGTACCCGCTGCTCCGCAAGATTGGAACGAAGGAAGACGGCAAATTGTACGAAATCGGGCGTCTGAATGTCGTGGCCCCCCATCATCGTCTCTTGATCCGTGAGGATTGGCTCCAGAAGCTGAACCTCCAGGTCCCTACCACGACGGAAGAATTGTATAACGTCGCCAGTGCATTCGTGAACCAGGATCCAGACGGCAACGGTAAAAAGGATACGTTCGGTATCAACCTGAGCGGCGTCGGCTTCTCCGTAATCAGCCATATCTTCGGGCGTTCGATCGACTGGGCCGAACAAAACGGTCATTTCGTCCATGATTGGGAACGTCTCCAAGCATCCGTCGAGTTCCAGAAGCGGTTGTTCGACGACGGTCTGGTCGATAAGGATTTTCTCACGGATAAAAACGGACAAAAAGGCATCCAAGATTTCATGAATGGAAAACTAGGGATTTTTGCGATCGACAGCGCCTGGTTTACCATCTCGAACTATGAAACGTTGAAGAAGAACAACCCTACGGCCAAGGTCATTCCAATAGCTTTGCCGAAAAGCCAATTCGGCCAATTCAGCCCGATTATCAGCACCCCCGTGCAAATGGTCGGTGTTGTCAATGCCAAAGCGAAAGATCCGAAAGCGGTTATGCAATATATTGACTGGATGGTGGATCCTGCAAATGCAAGCCTGCTGAAAAATGGCATTGAGGGTACACATTCGCAAAAAGGCTCGAATGGCTGTTTGCAGCCTATCGATACCGAGAAAAATAAGAAAGAGCTTTATACCGACGATCTGAACATGATGAGATCCGATTTGCTGCTGGGCAAATGCGCGGAAGTGTATCTGGTCAACCTTCGCCCTGAAGTGCCTGCACAAAAAGAACTGCTCGACATCAACCTCAAATCCAAAGAAATCTATATTAACAAAGATCGCCCGATCCCTTCGCTCGGTTATGACTTCTTGCCGGTACTGCCTGATAATCTGCAAGCGATTGTCAAAAGCACAAGCAAATCCAACAACATCGACAAAGGTGATATTTGGTTGAAAGCTCTGGTAGGCGGGACCAGCTATACGGCACAGCAGGCTGTGAAGGATGCCAAGGATATTTGGGAGAAAGCAGGCGGCAAGCAAGTCGATGATTATTATGCCAACTGGTATGAGAACAACAAAACCAAAGCATTCAGTATTGATGATCTGTACAAATTCGCTGAAGAATCGCAGAAAGAATTGAAATAAAACGAAGGAGGAGCGGCGCTCCCGAGGATGATCGGCCGGAGCGCCGTTTACACATGACGTAGCCCCCGGATAGGACTAGGGAATCCTATTGATCATCTCATTCACCTGGAGGTAATTATGAGATCCCTACACAAGTCAAAACTCCTTGTTTCAATCCTTCTGTCGGCCATCATCGTCTCCCTGCTCCCGCTATTTCCCGCCGAACGTGCATCGGCTGCGGGAACAGGCATTACCCAAGACTATTGGAACAATATTCCTGGCGGGAAAGTCGAACAGATCCCATTAAAGGCGCCACCGACGGGCTCGAGGGTGCTCACCAGCTTCGAGACGCCGAACAATACGGGAGATCTCTACGGCTCTCGCCTATATGGCTTCCTAATTCCGCCTGTCAGCGGAGGCTACACGTTCTGGATTGCAGCGGATGACAGCTCCGAGCTATGGCTGAGCCCGGATGGCGATCCCGCACACAAAGAGAAGATCGCCTGGAATACGGTCTTCGCTAAGCCCAGAGAGTGGGGAAAATCGCCTACTCAGAAATCGGTGGTCATTCCGCTAACTGGCGGGAAACGGTACTATATCGAGGCGCTGCATAAAGAAAACACCTCGAATGACAATTTGGCTGTCGCCTGGCAAGGTCCTGGGATCACCCAGCAGGTGATACCTGGGGCTTATTTGACCCCTTATGTGCTGCCCGAAGCGCCGGCAAATCCTGTGCAGGACGACACCGCGAATACATTCGGGTGGACGCCTGTTCCTGGTTATCCGGATGTGGCTTCCTATGAATACAGCACAGACCGCGGTTACACGTGGCAACCCGTAGCAACGAACCCGCTTCAATTGGACAATATCAATTACACGGCGGGCCAAATCCAGGTTCGGTTGAAAGAAACGGCCGCGCAGCCTGTCGGGAAAACCCTCTATTCAACAGCCTTTTATACGCAAACGAAAGCGGAACAGCCTGCGCAGGTTTCTTCGTTGCTATGGCAAATAGGGCTTGATAATCAGCTGTCAACGGAATTCAGCGATTATCAATCAACCCCTGTCGAGTCGTTCAGCCTTCCTGCCGACTGGGCTACCCGCACGGATTGGAGCTCGATATCGAAAGGCTTAAAGCTTAGCCGCAACGGCTCTATGGTGATTACTTACAACTTAGCTGCGATCCCGGAGCATGGCGTCCAGTTCAGCTTCCGGAGTTTGGATGCGTATGTTTCCGTTCCGCAGGTAGCGGTATTTTCCAATCAAACGATGGCCGGTTTAATCCAGATTGTCGGTTTGAACGGCGGGAATACGACGCGGAAATTCAAAGAAACTTATGAGCTTTATATTCCTAAGGAAATGCTGAAGGTTGGATCTAATGAACTGATGCTGTCATTGGATCGGGGCTTATATGCAGGAACGGAAGGTGATGAATATCATTGGTTTGAGTGGGATTATGCCAAACTCGAGGCCTTGGGGTCTCCGGCCGCAGAGCCCATTCACGGGCGGTATATCCATCTGGGAACAGCGCTTGTCTCTCATGTGTTGAAAGACCGCGATTTGCAAACGATGGAAGTTACCAAATGGCTGGGACTCGCTTACAGCGGGAACGTCATTCGCTCCAGTCAATTCTCGCGGGAATGGCTAACCGCCTTGCGCGATTTGAATTTGGCACCGGTGCTCCTGCCCTTCGGAACGTACATCAAGGATCCGGAACTCTCGTCGGGCGTTGTCCCAGAGAAACTGAAAGAGTATTACACGAATCTAATTGCAGAGAATGGAGATTTGTTCGAATATCTGGAGCTTGATAACGAACCCGGCGTGTTCAACAATGCCTTTGCCGCCGATTTGGCTCTTGCCAAGTATGTGAGTGAGCAAAAGCCTTTGCTAAACCCTTGGTTGAAAGCGGTTTCCCCCGGTTGGGCTTATTGGCCTTCCAAAGGGATTCCGGATGGCTGGGAGCGGGATCCCGCCTACCGCAGGCAGATCGAGGATTATACCGATATGACGAACGGTCACAGCTACACCATGAGCGGGATTTCAAGCGGTGAAGGCGGCGCCCTCGTCGAGACACTCAAGACCTATCCTGAGTATCAGGGAGACGGATTGGCTAAGCCGATGATGATGAGTGAAACGGGAGCGAATGATTTTCATACCGATAACAACCGTTATGATACGTTCACACATCGCTTCTCCTCCCTCTTCGACCGGGAAATGCGCAGTACCATCGGCTATCTCGATTACATTATGCAGCATGCGGCTTACTTCCGAGAGTACAGCTTGCTCCAAGAGGATATCGTGATGAAATCCGCCGACGATGCGCTAGCATGGATCAATACAAGCGATCCCGATGAAACGCGATTAAAGGTTTTCCGCCGCTTAGCGCTTGCCTACAGTACGCATGGCAAACCGCTCCCTTATGTGTATACGAACCAGAATGAGCTGGCTGGGAAAAAGGCTTATTTCCGCGCGGTGGATACGTCAAGTCTTGGTGTGAGCGCTACCGGTGCGAAATCGAATAAAATTTTGCTCAACTTTGTTAACTTTGAAACGACCCCGGTTACGATGAACGTAAACGTTACACTGCCTTTGAACGCCCAGTACGCGGCCGAACGCTTTGGCGCCGGCAACTCGTATGCGGCTGCACGCAGTTTGACCACCGTTGACGCAGCTTCGGGCGCGCAGTTATCGGAAACGATCCAACCCGGTGAAGCCGTTCAGTACATTCTGACTCCACTCGAGCATGCCAAACCGAGCACCCCTGTGCTGCAAGCACGGGCCGTTTCTTACAAACAAATCAAACTGACATGGCAGCCTTCAACAGATAATGCGGAAGTAGCCGGATATAAGCTGTACGATAACGGTGTCCTGCTAGCTAAGCTTCCTAGAGCCGTTACACGCTATTCACACCAAGATGTCAGCCCGGAAAGCGCACACACGTATACACTGGTCGCTTATGATGACTCAGGCAACGAATCCGAGCCGAGCGCCCCTATAGCCATATCTTCCTTAACTTTGCCGCAATCTCCGTTCACCACGACGTCTACGGGAGCTTTGCATGTTGAAGCGGAACAAACGGAGCTCGAAGGCGTGACGCATCACGGCACATTCGTCGGCATGTATTATACGCAAGGGCGAATGAACCTGCTGAAACCGCCGGTCAAAGCCAACACCAATTATATTCTGAAGCTCAAATATAGTTCGGCTGCGAACAAAAAGGTCAATCTCGTCATCGACAACCAGTTGGTTCGCACCCTCGATTTGCCTGGAACGGAGCCTAACGTCTATACGACCGTCGAATATAACGTCATGATGCCTGCGGACATAAGCAACCTTGTGCTGTCCATCGTCAAGAGCAGCGATAATGTGTTCGCCTACTTCGATTGGTTCGAGCTCAAAGAAGGCATTTTGGATGAGACGCCTCACCCCCTCTGGACGAATGTCGTTCATTCCAGTTCCAATATGTATTATTCCGCATCTACCTTCGCTCTTGGCGCCAATGGAGCCGATCTCCATGAAACGTCAACGCCTGGCGACTATGCGGCTATGGGCTTTAAGGGCACAGGAGTTCGTTGGTATTCCGATATTGAGTCTACTTTAGGCGTGGCCGATGTTTATATAGATGATATCCTGCAAGCAACGGTGGATTTGAAAACGGCGAACACACAAGGTGCGAAGAAGCTCGTTTTCGAAAAAACAGACCTTCCTATGGCCAACCATATCATCAAAATTGTCGCCAAAAACGGCCGCATCATCCATCAATCGTTCGAGTTTCTCAGCTTGGAACGCCAGCCCTTAACACCTGGCCCCGATCTTATCGTCACCGATCTTGGAACGGATCCAGCAGATCCGTATGCCGGGCAGACGGGAGTTCGGTTCTATGTCACGGTGAAAAATGTCGGGATACTCCCAACCCCAGCCGGTATCATAACGGGAGCCGTGTTCGGCTTAAACGGCGGTTCGTTTGGTTATACGGATACGTATAATCAATCCATCCCTGTAGGCGGCAGTGTAACGCTATACCCGAATGCAGGCGGTGAAAATGGCTATTGGGAAGTGCCGAATGGCGAAGCCGCCTACCAATTGAGCGTCAATATCAATGATATCGGCCGATTCACGGAGATGGATCGCACGAACAATACCAAGGAGATGACGTTCCAGGTTACGAAGCGTGAGGTCTCCCCTCCTGTGACAACAGCGGCAGCGGACGGAGTAACGGGAGCAGGCACATTCAACAAGCAAGATGTGCATGTGACGTTTACGGCCCAGCATCCGACTGCCGGGGTTGGAATTAAACGGACGGAGTACCGTATTCAGGGGGGAACAGGAACGTGGCAGCCCGTCACCGTTCAGCCGGTCCCTTTCACCGATGAAGGTGTACACCAAATCCAATACCGCTCGATTGATGTCATGAATAACGAAGAAGAGCCTAAAGACTTGATTATTGGCATCGATAAAACGGCTCCGACAACGACCCACACCTCATTAGAGGGGTGGCTGCGAACACCGCAAACCGTCACATTCGCAGCTTATGATGCTTTGAGCGGTGTCCAAGAGACCTTCTACTCGCTTAATGGGGGAACTCCAACGGCAGGAAACTCCGTTACAGTAAACACTTACGGTCTGAACACGATACTCTATTACAGCTTGGATGCTGCAGGCAATCAAGAGGCTAATCATGTCGCGGAAGTACGCTTCGATCCGCAACCTCCGGAAATCAGCTTCACCGGTCCTCTAACCGTGTTTTGGACGGATCCGATTGTATGGCATGTTGGTATCACCGATGCTTTAAGCGGCGTTGCCTCCTCTGTGGTTAAACTGGATGGTACCGTTGTCAGCCCTAACATTAATCTTCAACCGCTGAGCTTGTGGTTAGGTCAGCATACGATATTCGTAATGGCCACAGATAACGCGGGCAATACGGCCGAACGTTCCTTCACAGTGAAGGTGATCATGGATCTCGATCACCTAGACGATTTGCTCCGTTTATTATGGAATTTGGGCTATTTCCAAAACCAAAACACCTATAACAACTTGCAGAATAAGGTTACTCTGCTTCAGAAGCTGCTAAACCAAAGTCAGCTAAAAGACCCGAATATCTTTGATGTTATCCTCAAAGACGGCAAGTATTTGGATCATACAACCGCCAAGCAGCTTCAGGATGCCATTGAATATGTGCAGCAGAAATTGAGGAAGTGAATCGCAAAGAAGGGGCCTATCGTCCAAAGTCACTTTTGGATGATAGGCCCTTTTTACGAAGATTTGATGTGTGCTGCCACCGGATCACTCCGTTGTTGATGCCATATAGACGTCACTCAAACAGCCAACTTGATAATAAGGATACTCCAGCTTCCTCTGTATCTGAAGGGCTATGTCCGAATTCGTCAGCCATTCCGCCACGTACAAACCTAGATCGATGGCTGCTGTTACACCGCCTCCAGTTACGACATTGCCATCCCTCACTACGCGCGCCTTCACAACTTCCATACAATAAGAAGCTAACAATTCGTAAGCAGACGAGTTGGTTGTCGCTTTTTTGCCTACCAGATAACCAGCCGCCCCCAAAAGCAAAGCTCCTGTACAAACGGACACCTTATAGGGAACAGCCTCCGCAGTCCGGATCACCAGGTTATCACTTCATAAAACCCGATAAAATCCATGCTTGTCATGCCGTCGAATAACACAAACGCCATTCTCATTGCATCACACGTCCTTTATTTTATCTCTTTATTCCTTCATCATTTTGTTATCTCTTTTCAAACTTCCCGATAATATCAGCCACAGCGTCCATGCTGACCGGCTTACTTATATAAGCATCCATACCCGCTGCTAAATATTTTTCATCATCACCCTTCATGGCATGAGCGGTCACAGCCACAATACACGGACATTTGCCGGCGCCGGCCGCCGTTTCTTTGATTACCTTCGCAGCGGTTAATCCATCCATACAAGGCATCTGAATATCCATAAAAATGAGATCATATAGATAACGTTTAGCTGCTTCAACGGCTTCATTTCCATTTTGCACAATAGTCGTGTTGTGACCTAGTTTTTCTATCATTTTCGCTAACACAAGTTGGTTGACCTCATTGTCTTCTGCGATTAAAATTCTCAAGGATTGTTCAGTTGAACTCTCGATAGGATCATCCTGTTGGTGCCATTTATCCGTATACGAAGATTCCGGTTGGTTGCGGACCCTAAAGTTCGCTGTGAAGAAGAACGTGGATCCTGTTTGATCCCCGGAAGCCGCCTCATACCAGATTTGGCCCCCCATGAGCTCAACTAGCTTCTTACAGATCGCTAATCCAAGGCCTGTTCCCTCTGTCTTCCGAGTCATAAAGTGATCAACCTGATAAAAGGGATCAAATAAATGACCTACTTTATCTTCAGGCACACCTATTCCGGTATCCTTCACTGCGAATTGAAGCCGCACCTCATTCATTTCATCACTGACATGATCAACCGTAATCGAAACCGCTCCGCTAGGCGTGAATTTGATGGCATTGCTGAGTAAATTCATCAGAATTTGTCTTAACTTCGTCATATCTCCATAAATGAAGTCAGGAACCTTTGGACTGACGGAAGTTATAATCTCCAGGTTCTTCTCAAGCGCCTTCGACATGACGATGTCAAGCGTTTCATACAGAATAGACCGCACATTCATAGGTTCTTCCACTAATTCTGTCTTGCCGGACTCAATTTTCGAGAAGTCTAGAATATCGTTAATGATCTTGAGCAGTGTAACGCCGCTTTTTTTAATAATATGTACATACTCGGTCTGCTCTTCATCCAATTCCGTCTCTAAGAGTACATCGGTCATACCGATGACCCCGTTCATAGGCGTGCGGATTTCATGGCTCATCATGGCTAGAAACTCGCTCTTCGCTTTATTCGTTTTCTCAGCCGCCTCTTTTTCAATCAACAGCTTCTTTTGTTCCGTCATGTCTTTGGCTATGATGTAAAAGCCCATCATCTGGTTCTGGATAATAATCGGTGCTAGCGTGACTAGCACTTCAACGGTATGACCCGCTTTGTGTTGAATGTGCGTGATGTCTTTTTCAATTTGTTCGATAGCTGCATGATCGTTTAAAGCAATAAGCAACTTGGTCACATTTCTTGCGCCGATTAATTTGGAGATCCCTCTCCCGATTAACTCTTCAATGAGATATCCGGTCATTTGCTGCGCCCTGTTATTGCCATTGATGATCATGCCGTCCAAACCAAAAGAAATAATCGCATCGTGGTTATATTTCTTTAACGAGGTATACCGCTCGATACTTTCCTGCAGTTTCAGTTCAGCTTGCTTGCTCTTGGTTACATCGATAAATTGGCTGATCAAATATAAAGGCTTTCCGTCATTTTCGTCATGAACCATTGAGACATGTACAGATGTGCAAACGATGTGGCCATTTTTATGATAATATCGATTCTCTAATTCAAAAGAAGGAATAACGCCATCCAATAACTCCCGTAGTAAACGACTGGTCTGGTCACGATCATCCGGATGTCGAATATCATCAAACGTCATATTCATGAGTTCATCTTCGGAATAGCCGAAAATCCTGCATACCGCAGGGTTCACATTTAACCATTTTCCGTCTAAGGATATCAAAGCGATCCCAATCGGCGCACTTACATATAAATGTCTGAATAACGCCTGGGGGTCAAATATTTTCAAGTTCTGCATCCGCACATTCCTCCTCTTATGAAATGAATGTCTCAAGTGAATAAGGCGGCCTTGGCTCACTTCTCCCCTTTCCTTTTCGTCGTTTGGCTCACGTCTGCTCCTGCAACCTCCGCCCCAGCTTATCTTGGACGAACCATGCATACACGGCAAACCCAGCCAACAGCGCTCCCGACGTTAGCAAGAATGGAAGGGAATAATGGTTCCCCGCCAAAATATACCCCGCCCAGTAAGAAGCAATCGTATTACCGATACTGCGCGAAACGGTCCGCAGCCCGGCGAAAATATTGCGGTCTTCTTCGGCAACGGCGGACATGCATTCGCTGTCCATCAAGTTGTTCAGCATCGTAAACCCAGTCCCGCGAATCAGAAGCAGTACGGCGAAGACAGACCCCGGCATGCTAATCGCCATCAACCCTACCACAATACTATTATAGAGAAAAAGGAGCACGAAGGCTTTGCGGCTGCCCATTTTCTCCAACATGTAGGGCACAAGCAGCGAACCGATAAAAAAGAACACGCCTGAGAGCGCCAAAAGGCCGGAGATGCTGCTGTCCTCCATCCCGAATCGGAATTTCAGGATCACATTGAGGAATGGGCTCAGCAGACCGAAGGTGAAGCCGGAATTAAAGATCAGCAGCGCCAGCAGGATCATGAATGAATAGGCGTGCGTCTTCTTCTGCCGCTCCTTAGAAGGAACAGCAGCAGCCCCCTTGTTCCCGGCTGATTCCGCTTGTTCGTTGAAAGACGGGAGCAGCCAGCCTCTTAGAATACCGGAGAGCCCCAAACAGCCGCCGGCCACGAAAAAGGCGTATTGGTACAGCGTACTGTCCCCTGGCAACCACAACGGGAGATAGCCTCCCAGCCATGTGCCTATGCCTGTGAATAGAGTAAAGATAGCAAACAAGAGTGAATAGGCGCTGGTCTCTTCTTTTTTCGTACGGCAATATTGGAAAATCAATTGAATTTCCGAATTCACGATGGCCGTAATGCTTAATGACCAGATGAGCTGTGCGGCAGTAACCATCCCGACACTGCTGCCGAAGCCGAAGATGACCAGCGCCAGACATGCCAGCAGCATGCCGATGACAAGCATCGTCTTGCGGCCTAAGTATTTGACGACGAAACCTGCCGGCAGACTGGTAAGTCCCACGGTGAGCGCGCCCAGCGAGGTGATGCGCCCGATGTCCTCTTTGGAGAAGCCGAGGTCCAGCAGATGCAAGTTCAAGATCAAGTTGAAAATGCCGGCGCCGATGCCAAATAGGCTCTCGGTTGCGATAAATCGTTTGACGCCGGGAGATAAATCACGGAATAAATCGACCGTATATGACCACATAGCTGTTCCTTTCCATTTGCTGTATGTTCTTATCTTACATGGTGGCGTCACATGGTTCAACACTTACAGAGTCAAGAATAAGGCGAAAAGAGCCGAAATCCCCGATAGATGCGTGGATCCGGCTCTTTTAAAAGTTATTGTTTGTTTTTTACATATGTATTTAGAAAATGTATGAGTGCCTCGTAAAAGTCGCGTTCATTTTCAAGCTTATAATACCCGTGCCCCTCATTGGACTTCAGCATGTAAGGCACATCCACTTCCAGCTTGCGTAGCGCAGCAACCATTTGGTCCGACTCCGCTTGTTTCACGCGGGGGTCGTTCACGCCTTGAACAATCATAAGCGGCGACTTGATCTTGTCCGCATGGAGCAGCGGTGAAGCAGCTTCGAGCAGCTTGCGATCTTTCAGCGGATCCCCAACTTGTAGATACATTTGCGTACGCCCCAATTCCCAGTACGGCGGCATTGTGCTCAGAAATGTCAACAAATTCGAGGGACCAACTACATCTACGCCTGCAGCATATAAATCAGGAGTGAATGTCATGCCAGCCAGCGTTGCATAGCCGCCGTAGGACGCTCCGTAAATCCCGATTCGTTCCGGATCGGCAATCCCACGCTGAACCAGCCAGTTCACGCCGTCGGTGATATCGTTTTGCATCGCGGCACCCCATTGTTTATCTCCAGCGTGCAGGAACACTTTGCCGTAACCATCTGATCCGCGGTAATTTAATTGAAGCACCGCATAACCTTGGTTCGCAAGCAGTTGAACATCCATGTTATAGCCCCATGAATCGCGCGTCCATGGACCGCCATGCGGATGTACGATCACCGGCAATTTATTCGCGGCAACACCTTTTGGCAAGGTCAAATAGCCATGGATCGTGAGGCCGTCTCTGCTTTTGAATGAGATTGGCTTCATATCGGATAACTTGTCGGCATTCAACTTCGGTGCAACGTCGGTTATTTTTTCAAGTTTGCCTGTACGTTGATCGAATAAATAGTAACTGCCATAGGATTTATCACTATAAGTATGGACAAGTACCAAATCCTTATCTATCGGTCCGGCGAAATCCCAGCGAGTGGTTTGTAACTGATCCTCAATAGAGCGCGCGGTCGATTTGAACTCTTCGTCCAAGTAGACCCTATGCTTCTCATCCGTTTCATAGCTTACCGCTACGATTGCTTTCTTTTTGAAGGAGAATTTGAAACTATTAATATCCACCTCGTCATTGACATAGAGGACATTGGTTTCCTTTTTCGCAGCAGGATCATACTGAACTAGAGCTTCCGTATTACGTGCAACCGATGACGCAGCATACAACTGGTTATTGTCATACGTGAACATGACCGGGATGAACGTATCGTTGCGATCGAATGTCGCTATCTTTTCAAATTCCTTCTCATCGTCCTCACGATAAAGCAGGCTTGTCTTCTCGCCATCCCTAGCCAACGCAGCGCGAACTTGCCCCCAATTATCAGCGACCCAATATTCTACATTGCCGGGGTTCTGCACATACATGTTGAGTTCGCCTGTCATCAAATTGATTCGCACGACGTCCATCACTTTCGTATCGCGGCGGTTCATCGTAATGAGCAGCTCATAATCCTTTTCATTTTTGGCCGGCCATATGTCCAGCAAATCCGATTTTACGTTCTTAAAAGGCGTTAAGTCCCTATCGTTCGATCCATCCACTTGGACTGCATGAATATGCGTGTTCTCGGAGCCGCCGCTATCTACGGAGTACACAAGTATTTGATTTGTCACCCAAAAAATATTTTGAATATTTTCATCCTTGGAGCTAGTAAGGCGTACGCTTTCGGACTGTCCGAGCTTTTGCACGTACAGATTCATACGATTTTCCCACGGATGCAGGTAGGCAATCGATTGGCTGTCAGGCGACAGTCGCAGCTGAATTTTATCCGGCAGTTGCAGAAAATCGTCCAAAGTAACTGCACCCTGCGTGAATTCTTCTTGCTGACTAAGCGTACGGTACAAAAAGAGAACAAGCTGAGCTCGCGTGACCTGGTCTTTTGGCTGGAAAGTCAACTGCTCCGTGATCCAATGCTGCTTCAGCTTCACAACATCATCACGATGAGCCATACCAATCGCATTCTCGTCTTTCAGCCAAGTCTGTATCCCATTGTTATTAAGCTTAAAAGCACGAACGAGCAGGCTGGCCATTTGCTCCCGCGTCAGCGGCGATTCCGGCTCATACTTCCCCCCGTCTCCCTGGACGATGTTCAGCTCCTTCAAGCTGTTCACCGCTTCTGCGTATGGACTCGTTGCCGGCACATCCGTAAAGCCGTTCAAAGCCTTAGGCTTCGCCGCATGAAGCGCATTGCGCAGCCAAATCGCTGCATCACCTCGCGTGACCGCATCGTCCGGATGAAAGCCACCGTCCATCTTCGCATCGTCGACGATGCCCTTTTGCTTCAGGATGCCGATTGCCCCGCTGGCATAGTGCTCCAGCGGAACGTCCGGGTATGCATCTGCCTCGCTGCTTGCCTGCGCATACGCCGGCAGAGCGGCGAGTATGATCATAGCTGCAGCTAGGATCGATGCTGCTTTCTTGCGTAATGCCATTTTCATGGAAAGCCCCCTGTAATTTTCATATTACAAACAAGTTAAGGGTTACATTATATACCATTTTAGGATAAAAACATAGATTGATAGAAAAGATTTGTAGCCGGCTCTCCACATGCCCCTGCGGACTTTTTCTCGAAACCCCTCACAAGTCGAAGAGCTTGTCTAAACTAATTTACGGCGAACGAGCTGCCGTATTCGTGGTACCTGGCTAATGGCACGGATACCGTGGGGGGAACTATTATATGAAGACATGCGGGGGTTGGTACTGCACCTTGCCGGGCAGCTTCAGAAGCTGGCACCATTAAAAGAAACAAGGCTATCTTACTGCCGAGGAATTCCATATCGTTTCTTCAAGGATTCTAATTCAAATAAAAAATCCCCAAGCTTCGGGGATCTGTTAGCGGGTTTTCTATTCTCTGACACGCGACAGAGGCATGATTGGGGGACGAATTAAGATTTCTTGATGGTGTAGAATCCATATTGTTCAATTTCATCAAGCGCCCTGCGTCCAAAAGATTCGATCAGCTCATCAGCCCGGATTTTGGTTCCCCCTAGTGTAAGCCCGTCCCAGCGGACAATTCTACCGTCCTTAACCAAGAAATAATCATCCATACTACAACCTCCCAAATGAATATTTTGGAAATCTGTGCGCTATACGCAGAGTATGAATCTGCCTATCCCTATATTAGCATATTCCTCCAGCGTGAACAAAAGTTATACGGATTTTTATTCTCCCCTCACATAAGGAATTGTTAATGGTCCTAAAGGCAGAACGGCTACGCTCATCTCGCTGCCATATTTCTTCAGCAATTGCTGCAAAGTGGCTTCGATGTTATGGGTTGGGTGCAGCATCGCCTTCTCGACATCTTCATCCGTCAGCGAAGAATACAGATGTACATCGGCCCAAACCTGGATGACGGCTTGTTTCTGAACTTGCCATTGATCAAATTTCTGAAAGCTGCCGTCATTGATCATATCGAGAATCTCTTGCGGCGTTTTTCTTAATTGTAAGATTTCCGCATAATTACCGTGGTTCGGAATCCCATCCGAGCATTCGGAGGCACAGATAATGGTTCCGCCCTCTTTCACGATTTGATGAGCCGCACTCATCCCTTTGACCGCCTGATATAGATTCTGGTCCAATGGGTACCCTGAATTGGACGTAATGACAACATCGAACCGGCTTTCAACGGGAATCATCGCATGCTGTTTGGTGAAAGCGCATCCTCGATCATGGGCTTCAAACAGCTCCCCGGCAAAAACTTGCGTAATGGCCTTCGATTTATTCAGTGTCACATTAAGCATAAAATGAGGCTTGCACAATCGGTTCACTTCCCGAGTCATGTTCTGCAGAGGATTGTTCACCATGTTCCCCCATGTTGACAAGGGATCGCCGATCATTCGGGCGTTATGAAAGGTTAAAATGGTTTCAATACCGGCAATGCCTGGCATAATCCCTTTCGGTCCTCCGGAGAAACCGGCAAAAAAATGCGGCTCAATGAACCCTGTCACGATTCTGAAATCCGCCTCTACATACTCTTTGTTTAAATAGACGTCACATCCGAATTCACTTCGGCCCACATTCACCAGTTCATCTTGGTTATGGCAATGGTGATTGATGACCCGAATCCTGTCAACGACCGGCGCACCTAACATCTGCACAAATTCCTCTGCCGTTTGATCGCGATGAGTTCCCGTGCCGTTAATGATCACGAAGTTTGCTTCGGGCACATGAGCTAGTTCCTCCATGATCCATGGCACCAGCTTCTCATTAGGCGTTGGCCGCGTAATATCGCTGATCACAATCGCGACTTTGTCTGTAGATTTGACCATGTCCGCCAAGGGCGGCAGACCGATCGGGTTTCGCAGCGCCTGTTGAACGGCTTGTTTCTCTTCTGGCAAACCATCCAAATGATTCGGTTCGATGATCGTCGAACGGTCCGGCACTTCTATCGATAATGTTCCTTTTCCGTACAGCAAGGTCGTTTTCATAACATCGCTCCATTTTGTGGGATTAGTTCGATTATACCATATTATGGAACCCCTATCGTGTAATGCGACTGCGATTCTTTATACAAAGTAGTATTTAGATAAAAATTAATTTATACTCAATAGCAGATCTGAGGTTTCAACTCTAACCAGTGAGGTAAACGATGAACAATAGGACGAAGATCCTGATTGCCAAACCCGCTAAAGAAATATTCGAAGCTATCGTCGATCCCACGCAAATAGGAAATTTCTGGTTTTCTTCCAGCTCCGAGCGTTGGTCAGCCGGCAAGACAATCAAGCTGCGTTATGAGGAGTACAATGCGGAAGGCGAGATTACGGTCAAAGAAATCGTCAATGACAAGAGAATTGCCTTCGAATGGGATTACGGAACGATCCACCTCGTTACCTTTACATTTACCGAAGTGGACGAATTCAAAACGATCGTAGAAGTTGTCGAGGACGGTTTTGCGGATGACAAGGAAGCGATCCCCATGCTTGTAGGCAACAAGGAAGGCTGGGTTTATATGTTGACTTGTCTCAAAGGCTATTTGGAACACGGAATCACTTCCTTACGAGCAGCATTGGTACATGAGTAGCCGTATAACGGAATGTCCGAGACGATCATGTAAAGTAAGCACGCGGGAACGAAATTGCTCCCCGCGTGTTTTTTTTCTCGCTATTCGGTTCACCTTACACTCTCTCAAATTAAGCTTATGTAAATTTATCCATATCCTATTGTCCCGCTCAAATCCGCTTCTATATAATGAGTATGTCATCGTTTCGGATAGATGAATTTTGGGAGAGTAGGTGTTGACGTGAAGGTAAGAAAGCTCGTATCCGCAAGTGCTGTTGCCGGTCTGCTGTTAGCCTCCGTACCACTCGCTGTGGCTTCAGCCGCAACGACGGAAGGAAATGGACAAACTCCACCGGCAGATGGAAATCACCGGCAAGCAGCGAAGCCTCATAAGCAAGCCAAGCACGTTCAGAATCACACTGTCGGAGAGCTTACGTTTATTGGCGAACAACGGCTTGCGAACGATCTGAAGTTCGAAGAGACGACGGTCGGCGGACTTTCCGGCATTGATTACAATCCTGCAACACATCAATGGATTCTGATCAGTGATGACCGCTCGGACAATGCTCCTGCCCGTTTCTACAACGCGAAGCTGAAGTATGATACCAAGAGCTTCTACAAGGTCGAGTTGACTGGTATGACGACGTTCAAACAGGAGGACGGCACGACGTATCCGAACAAGACAGCTTACGCTGCGAATAAGCAAGGCGTCGTCCCCGATCTGGAATCGGTCCGTTTCGATCCGAAAGGCCATACGATCTGGTACACAAGCGAAGGTGACCGCAGCCTTGCTATGAATCCTTTCATCCGCCAGGCAACGTTAAAAGGCAAATACGTATCCTCGCTGCAGATTCCATCTGCTTTCACGATGTCTCCCAGCGGCGATAACACGGTACAGACCGGTTTCCGCAACAATCTTGCCTTGGAAGGAAGCAGCTTCTCCCCTGACGGAAACTACTATTTCACTTCGATGGAAGGCTCGCTCTATCAAGACGGCGATATTTCGACCGTTGATGCCGGATCGTTCTCCCGCATAACGAAATACAACCGAAGCGGCGACATCATCGCTCAGTACGCGTATCCGATAGACGCTATTCCGGCCAAACCAGGTCCAGGCAAAAGCGCAGATAACGGCGTTTCGGACATGCTGGCGATTAATGACCATCAGTTTCTCATCCTGGAGCGCTCCGGCGTGCAGGCTGCCGACGGCAATTATTCCAATTATATTCGCATCTATCTTGCGGATGCTTCTCAAGCAACAAATGTGAACAATGATGGTACTTTACCAACCGGCCAATTTACACCTATGAGCAAGAAGCTGGTGTTGGATCTTAATACGTTAGGCTTACCGAAGCTAGATAACGTAGAAGGTATAGCTTGGGGACCGAAGCTTCAGAATGGGCATGACAGTCTTGTCCTCGTCTCGGACAACAACTTCAACGCGTCGCAGGTGACGCAGCTGCTTGCCTTCGACGTTACGCCAGAGACGAAATAAAGCGCATTCTAAAAAAAGCAAAAGACAGCCGTGGCTGTCTTTTTGTTATTCGAATATTCGGTTGATCGAATTATACGGCGGGGGCATCTGCCGCACGCTTAGTCTCTGTTCTGCCGAGGGCGAAACCAAATAAAGAAGCCAGAATTTGCTGGAATAGCATACCGGATATGACCGGAAGAACGACAGGCGGCGGAAAGAACGTGATGGCCAGTACTGCACCGGCGCTCAAATTACGCATTCCGGAGTTGAATGTCAAGGCGACGGTGTCACCGTGATTCCATTTCAACAGCCATGTCGCAGCCCAACCGAGCGCATAGCCGAACGATACGGCCACGAATGAGGCTGCGACTAGCGCAATTAAACTGCTTCCCGCACTTTTGATGTAGGGTGCGACGACAGAAGCGTTAATCGCTACGACAACAAACAGCCCCAGCTTGGAAAACGGCGAAAGCTTCGGCCCCCAAACTGTCTTCACCCGCCCTTTGGTAGCTTGATTGAGCGTCATTCCCAGAATGGAAGGAATGACAACCATCCATAGGAGTCCTTTCATCATGCCCCAGGTATCCAGGCTTACTTGCGCTCCGACGAAGAGCGATACGGTATACGGCACGACGAACGGTGATATGATCGTATCGAGCAAAATCAATGCTAACGTCAGCGCCACGTTCCCTTTATAAATGGTAACCCATACGAGGCTGACGACACCGGTCGGGATGGCAAACAACAAAATGAAGCCCGTTTCGGTTAGTAAATCACCTGGAAATACAAGCTTCGCCGTGAGCCACCCGACCAGCGGCATGATCAAATGCAGAATGATCAAATTGATAATAATCGGCTGAGGATGCTGGGCGATTTTCTTAAGATCGGCGAAGTTCGCGCCGAGACTTCCGGCGAATGTCATGCCTGCGAAAATCCAAGTGACCAGAAACCGCAAATCATGCAGCCACACGGAAAACACTAATCCGGTTACGACAGCGGCAGGCGTTAAGACCGGCATCAGTTTTTCTAACGATTTGTTCAAGCGGGTCAGCATCACAGGATCCCCCAATCGATCGGTAAAGCGCATTTTTTTTGCACACGTTAACATTATCTATGCAATTATCATTATACAACGGATGATGCCGATTTGTAACCGTTTACCGTCGTGTTTTTTTCACTGCAATTTCCCCACTGCTTTTACTTTACTACGGTATAACAAAAAAAGCTGCATACAGCAGCCTTAGTTTGTTCCCGTACCCCTATGACTTGTACAACCTGTCATCCCTTCACTGCGCCTGCCGTCATCCCCGCAACGATACGCTTATTGAAGAACAAGAACAAAACGAGCGGCGGAAGCGAGATTAAGACCACATCGGCGAACAGCAAGTTCCACTGCGTCATATACATGCTCATAAAATTGTAAAGCGTCAGCTGGACTGTGGCGTTCTCGGCGCCAGGGAGAAAATACAGCGGATTAACGAAATCGTTGAAAATACTAACCGACTGAATAATGATGATCGTGGAGGAAACCGGTTTAAGCAGCGGGAAAATAATCTGCGTAAAAAGCTTAAAGCCGCCGCACCCGTCGATAAAGGCGCTCTCGTCGATGTCTCGCGGGATGGTTGCCGTAAACGCCTTATACAATATAGCGCAGAAAGGAAAATGAAGCGCAATTTCCACCAATGTCAGCCCTGGCAGCGTTTTGAACAACCCTACCGAATTCAACACCCAGATTGTCGGGACGACGGCTGGCGGAATCATAAGACCGGCGAGTACCAGGAAATTAAGCCCGGCGGCTCCGCGGGTATTCTCCCGGCGCTGCAGCACGAAGCCTGCCAGCGAGCTAACGAATACCAGACCTGCCAGCGACAATACCGTAAGCAAGGTACTGTTGTAGAAAGCTCTGATTAGCATCGAATCTGAGGCGAGAAGCACAGCGGAATAATTATCGATCATGTGAAACGTATCCGGCCAGGACATCGTCATATCGGCCGCTTTGCTGCTGGATTTGAAGGAATTAACGATAACGAAATAGAATGGTATCCAGAAAATAACGGTTGAAAGGCCGAGCAGCAGCAAAGTCACCAGCGATTTGCCAACGAACGTTCGGCTGTTGGCTTTACGTTCAATCGAAGCGACAGCGGATTTGCGGGCGACACTGTTCATAGCTCCACCTCCCGTCGGTTTAAGAACATATACAGCGGGAAGGCGATCACGGATATGCCGATAAATAAAATAACGTTGCCTGCCGTTGCCAGTCCATAGAAGCCCGCTTGATACTGCTTGTAGATAATCGAGGCGATCAAATCCGTAGAGAAGCCCGGACCACCGCGTGTGGTCGCCCATATCAAATCGAATGTGCGCAAGCCGCCGATAAATGCCAATATAATAATCGAGTTCATTGCCGGTCTGCTGAGCGGAAGCGTAATATGCCAGAAGCTCCGGAACGCATTGCCCCCGTCAATCTTCAGAGCTTCATAATATTGCTGCGGGATCGACATAATGCCAGCGATATAAATGACGGTTGCGATCCCTACGCCCTTCCATACGTCAATGAAGGCGACCGAGAACAGTGCAAGCTTCGTATTCCCAAGCCAGTCCGGACCTTCGATACCAAGCATGGCGAGTCCTGTGTTAATGACGCCTTGCGTGGGATGCATCATCGTACTGAAGGCAATCCCTACGGCGATTGTACTGAGCAGCGTAGGGAAAAATACCATGGAACGGAAGTAATCCTTGAACCAAATTCTCGAGGTTAACAAGGTTGCCAGCAAGAGTGCAAGTATCACTTTCAGTCCGCATGTAACGACGGCAAAGATCAGGGTGTTCTTAAAGCCGATTCGGAGCGAGGTTTCGTCGAAAAACATCTTGTAGTTTTCGAAGCCGATGTACGTCCATTTGGTCAAGGTCCAACGCGTCATGCTGAAGAACAGCGACATGACGGTCGGCAGCAAATAAAATGTGAAATAAATAATGCCTGCCGGCAGTAACAGCAGCAGCGAATACATCTTCTTCTGCGATAAAGTCATCTACGTCCTCCTTGAAGCCCGGTCCCGCCGCAGCTTGGCAGGACCGGAAGAATGGCGAATCAGCTTGTTACCAACCAGGCAGATTCAATTGCTGCGCTTGCTTCTTCACATCCTTGTCATAATCGGCAGCCCCATCCGCTGCCGATTTCTGACCGGTTCCAACCTCGATCAGAAGGCTCTCCAGATTCGGTCCTTTCACCGGGGAGACGAACTCCAAGGCAGGCGCCGTTTTGCCGGAGTCAAAGTAGCTCTGCATTTCTTTAATTGCATCGTAAGCATCGTCAGGAACGTTGATGCCTTTGACCACATAAGGGCCATTCGCTTTGCTTTTGCTCATATAAGCCTTCATGCCTTCCTCCGAGATGAGGAAGTCCAGGAATTTCTTGGCGGCATCCACATTTTTGCTCTTTTTGTTCACGTAGAGCCCGTTCGGCATCCACACCGTTAAGCCGTTAATAGAGGCATTGTCGCTAGGGACCGGGAACACCCCGATATCTTTAATTTTATCCGGGTAATTCAGCGCCACCGTGTCTACCGCGCTGGATAGCATCGGATACTGTACGCCAGTCCCGTCAGCCAGCATTTTGAGCGCAGTGTCATAGGTGGTGGCCAAGAAATCTTTATTCATATAGCCTTTCGCGAAGGTTTCCGCCGTCATTTCGAAGCCGCGTAATGCAGCCGGCGTGGTCGCATATTTGGCTTTATTGGCCGTATAATCTTGAACGAAGTTCGGCGCTTGAGCCTGAACATTATAATGGTTGCCCAGAACGTACAGCTGAGAAGTCCATGTTGTTTTGTAAGAGCCGATGATCGCTGTCTTTCCTGAGGCCTTGATCTTATCGCTGTTCGCGATAAATTCCGCCCAAGTCTTCGGAACCGTGAGTCCCAGCTCCTTATAGACCCGCTTGTTATATAAAATGCCCCCGACATTGGAGGAACCGCCGGGTACGCCGTACACTTTGCCATTCGCGCTAACCACTTGTTTGAAGGAATCCAAGAGCTTATCCATGAAAGGCTCCTTCGTCAAATCCACGAAGTTCTCTTCCGGATTCAACGCTTGGAATAAGGAACCGGAGTTGTAGAATAAAATATCGGACATCTCGCCGGTCGCAAGCCTCGTTTTTACGAGATTATCCCCTTCCGTCCCGTCCGGTTTGATATCGAACTTAATCTTGATATTCAGCTTCTTCTCGGCTTCGGCGGCTACGGCCTGCAGCGCCGGATAAGCCGTCCCCGTTGTTCCTGTAAGCAAGGTAACCGTTTTGAGCTCGGGGGCTTTGTTCTCCGTTTGTGACGGCTGACTGCCGTTGGTGGTCGGAGCGGCTCCCCCCGTCGATTGACCTTGGGAGCAACCCGCTAAAACGACTGACACTAATGCGGCACAAGAGATTAATACATGAAACCTGTTTCGAATCATTCATCTTTCCTCCCTTTTAGATCTGGATCCATATTCGGCGGGTTGTGATGATGACGCTTTCACCGAACTGTCTTCTTATTGTAAGAAATCCTGCCGAATTGGAATACATACGAATTCAACCGATTCAGGGGGGAGATTTTTCCTATTTTGAATCTGCCTCATTTTTATTTTTGTACAGCATCCTCTTCGCATACATCATTGGGGATTCTCCGACCTGCTTCTTGAACAACGCGCTGAAATGTTTCGGATCCTCATAACCCACCAGCCGGCTAACCTCATGCAGACGGTCAATCCCTCTGTTTAGCAGCTCCTGCGCTTTGCGAATCCGGTATTCCGTCACATATTCGGAGAAGGTTAGCCCGGTCTGCGCCTTGAACATGCGGGACAAGTACCCTAAGCTAACATGATGGTCCGAAGCGAACTGCTGCAGCGAGATCGAATTCTGATACTGATGATGAATAAGCTTCAGCAGCACGGCAATCAGCTCCTTCGGATTCGTCTCCCTCGAGCCTTCCCCTCCGTACAGGTTGACGATCTTGTCATGCAGGCAAGCGAGCAGTTCATCATAGCTGCTCATATGCACCAGCATGCTTGGTTCCTCATACAGATCGTGAACGCCGACGTTCCCGCTGCGGGGACCGAACTTATTGAATTTCAGAGAGAAGAGCATATCCCCTACGAATAAAGAGAGCTGCCGTTGGGTGACTTCCTGATGCCGCATCTCCTGCAGCATAGCCAGCAGTGCGGCCTTCCCCTTGGCGAGTTCCCCCTTCTTGTAATGAGTCTCGAGCACTCTGACACGATCCCAAGCCCAGGTGAGATCTGCGTCTGCTTTCTTCTCCTTCGCCAAGATCAGGCTTCCCGATCCGAACAGGCGCTCTTCCTTCAGACGTTGGCGGAGGGCGTTGAACGTTGCGAATAACGTTTGATTCGCCGGCTTTTTGGCAAGACCGATATGGACATGCCGCCCCACGGATTGTAATTGATCGCTCAAGTCCGCGATGTGCTTATTGACGAATTCCTCCCACTCCCGGTTATCGGGGATCAGAAGTACGCGCTGCTGGCCGTTCAGCTCCAAACCGTGAATGTGAGCGGCAGTAGGACCCGTGAATAGCTTAACGAGCCGTCCGATATCCAGCTGCGTTTCCTTCCAATGCATGCAGGCCGTTCCTTCATCCAGATGCAGCAGCAGCATATGGAAAGCTTCCGAATAGAACTGCCGCAGCGTCGGATGCTTATCATGATCGGGTGTCAGAAGCATCTGGACCAGGGAGCCGTTCAGCCATTCCGCTGTACGCTTATGTTCTTGAATCAGCTGTTCCAGCTGCAGGTCGACAGCTTTGTAGAGCAATTCCTTTTTGACCGGCTTTACCAGGAAATCTGAGACACCGAATTTCATCCCTTGTCGTGCATACTCGAACTGGTCATGAACACTCACAATTATTTTCTTGATCGACGCATCTTTCCGATTCAGTCTCTCAGCGAGTCCCAGTCCATCTAGCCCGGGCATGTTGATATCGGTCACGACCAGATGCGGATGAACTGTTTCCGCTGCTGCTAGAGCGTCTTCCCCATTATCGAATGCATACACCTTATGCTGCGGCTCGTAGATCCGGAATAGCTCAACCAGCTCAGCCAAAGCCCAATATTCGTCCTCCACTACAAAAATATTCATGATATGCCAACAGCCTCCTCTTGTTTGACAAGTCGTAAAGGCATTATGATTCGTACACTCGTGCCGCCCTCTGGCGGGCAGCTTATGGTCAAGCCCGACTCTCCGCCGTAGAACAGGTGAAGCCGCTGATGGATATTAAGCAGGCCGATTCCATCCGCAGCGTCTTGCAAGCCCTGAAGCGCACTGGTTGAATGAAAAGCAGCTTGAAGCTCTTGCCGTTTATGCGGCTCAATCCCTGCTCCATTGTCCGAGACGCTTATGAAGAGTGTGCCGTCGCTTGCCGTCGCCTCAACACGTATACAACCGCCCGCTTTCATCCGCCGTATGCCGTGGTCCACAGCATTCTCGATGAGCGGTTGAATCGTCAGCTTAAGCACCTGCGCGCCCAGGAGGTACTCCGGGATCTCGACATCCAGCCGCATCCGGCTGCCGAACCGGTGCTGCTGAATGTTAAAGTAATGCCGAATATGTTCCAATTCCCGCTCCAGCGTGACGGGGTGATGCAAGTTTTTCATACTATATTGAAATAAGCTGGCCAGCGACTCGGAGATTTCCGCAACCTCTTCGATGCCCCGAAGCCGGCTGATTGATTTCATAATGTTTAACGTATTATAGAGGAAATGTGGATTGATTTGAGCATGCAGCGCAGAAAGCTGCGCATTCTTCTCGGCCAACTTGGATTCATAGACCTCATGAATAAGCCGCGATATACTGTCCAGCATCAAGTTGTACATCCGGCTTAATTTCCCAAGCTCGTTCTTCCCCTTATAATCCATTCGCTCATTGAAGTTTCCAAGCTCTACGCTGGACATCTTGACCATGATCTTCCGCAGCGGCACCGTAATTTGATGGGACAAAATATAGGAAACAAAAGCAATTAATGACATCGTCAATACGCCAACCGTCAAAACAATCTCTTGTATACGTTTCTGCTTGAGTAAAACGACATCTTTAGGAATGAGAACTACCGTTCTCCAGCTTGTGTAATCGGATGATTCATAGGAGTAGAAATATCTTTTATTCTTCCACTGCAGCTCTCCCTCCGAGTGCCCGGGCTGCAGCAAATTCACATCAAACGTTTGGAGGGCGGAATCGTTCAACCTGTTTTTATTTTCATAAATGATGACGCCCTGATCGTCTACCAGCAGCATACTCATGCTATTCTTCAGTTCGTTCGCAGGATCGTTAGCCGTTTCCAGCGCCTTGAAGGCATTAACGTTAATATTGATGTTGACGAAGCCGATCGTCTGCTGGGTCGGAATCCGGTTAATGCGCCGAATGAAAGAAACTACGCGACTTGCAGGTGCTTCCGCCCCTTCTTTGCTTAAGGAAGGACGAAGAATGAATTTTTTGGATTCAAGTGCTTGGTTGAATTTCAAAAGTTCAGAAGCGGTATAGGGTACAGCGGGCTTCTCTTCCACAAGCTTTGTATAGTCGTACATGTAAGCGTCTGGGGTGTGAATGGATATTCCTTGAACGTAGGGTTTGGGATAGGAGAAATCGAACAGAAATGGACTAAGTTTATACCCGATAATCTCCTTCTCCAGTGAATTCGAAGCTCTTCTATAATCGAGCAGACCGTTCTGCACCGCTGGGGATATGGAGACGGCCAAGGAGAGTTCTTCGATATTTTGCATATACAAATCGACCATTTCGGAAAATTGTCTGGAAATGACGGAGGACAACGAGGAGGTTTGATCTTGAATATCGTTGGCGTACTTGACATAGAACATACCGCAGGTTATTGCGACAATGAATAAGGATACGATTGAGAAAGAGAGAAACATCTTCGTCTTCAGCATCGGCTCGCCTACTTCCTTGAGACGCGGTATTCTTGATTGACGTTAGGTATTCTCCATTTTCTTATTATACTCCTGCTACTTCATCTTAATGGACGAGGGAGCACCTTTCATTGTCATTTGCGCCATCTTTGATGGGGATTCAGCCATGCTTGGTTAAGTAAAACGGGAGGTTAAGTGAGCGGTATTAGCAAAATCAATCAAACGAAATCCATCGGCAGAACGGCTAATGACAGTAATTGAGCACTCTGAAACCAAATGGCTTTGTTCATTTATAAAATTCGGGTGCTTTTGATTCAGCTCCTCAGGAGAAAATTCATTAACCAAAAAGTCGGTAATCAATCCGCCATGGGTAACAATAATCAGCTGTTCTTCAGGATATCTGGCTGTCCATTCGGTTAGGCATGAGGATAAGCGCTCGCCGGCCCCTCTTGCAGAGTCTCCAACGGGAGGCGAAAAGTCTCTTTCATTCGTGCACCGATCCCACATTTCAACGAACTCCTCAAAGGTCTGTTCTGGCAAATCCCCCCAATTCGCTCGTTCTCGTAAGCGTGCATCTGTTGAAATCCATCTATCGGCCCCTCTTCCAATGATATCAGCCGTTTGTCTGGCTCTGTTCAGGG
Organism: Bacillus sp. 3255; assembly: GCF_031456485.1. NCBI lineage: Bacteria > Bacillati > Bacillota > Bacilli > Caryophanales > Bacillaceae > Bacillus > Bacillus sp. 3255. The sequence goes on along the minus strand of NZ_JAVDUS010000003.1, from coordinate 35,157 downwards.
GACTGCTGAATATTCGAGAGATGGGCAAATCCCGGAAATGGCTTGCTGTCGCATAGGCTTGCCTCAGACCCTCACTAGAGATGGAGACATCGCCGATAGCTTTTACTTTCAGAGCATGTCTAACAAGGTAAAAGACCGTGGTCATACCATCCACTCGCTTTCCAATGATTTAACGAATATCTAATTAGCCATCCATCTAATCAGATGATACACGACTTTCCTTTTCTTGCAAAGATACGAACAAAAAAAGGAACCGCTTAATTGCAGTTCCTGAACTATTGTGCTCCATTCGCACAGCGGTTCATATTTAGCGAAACACGCGGCTATTATTGGTTAACAGACGATTTCTCCGTTTCATCCAATGTACGAATTTTATTCGCACTTCTAAGGATTGTAGTGCCGTCAGCTAATTTAATGGAATTCTGATTATATTCGATCACGGTTGAGATCGGTCTAATTCTTACATTGCCTTGATACACCACGACATACTCTTTACTCTTAATTACAGCCTCAAAATCTTTATCCGATATTAATACTTGTCCATCTGGAAAACTCACAGTAACTCAACCTCCTAATTTATCTATAGAGTATAAAAATATAACCTATTTGCCTCATTAAATCAAATGAAAGTTATTACGAATCATTCAATCCTTTTCCACTGAGGATGTGCTGCATATACTTCTCAACCCGTGAGGCTCGAGTTTTGGCTTGCTTAGGTTGGGAGAAATGCAGCAGATAGGCTCTTTGCCGTCCCGGCGTCAAAGCTTCAAATGCCTCCTTCAAAGCAGGGTTTTCATCGAGTTTGTTTTGAAACTCTTCCGCCATTGTGAATTCTGTACTCTTCTTGAAATTGACCTCCAAGCCGGATTTCTCAATTTCAATGGCCTCATGAATATAGTCTTTCAAAATGGGCTCCATCGCGATTATTTCTTGAACATCTGTGAACCGAATCTGTCGTGCGGCCTGTACATTCTCCGTTTGTTGAATCAGAATGCCGCGGGCGTCCTGCAGCAAGGCTCCTTTGTGAAACAATAGCGCGCAATATTCTTTGAATCCATGAATCAGAACGATATTCTTATCTTGGTACGTGTAGCAGGGATGCATCCACTTATATTCTTCGGTCAGCTCGCAGTCAAGAACGATACTTCTTAGCTTCACATATTCTTCCTTCCACTTCGTAGCCTTGTTTAGAAATTCATCGACCTTCGGATTCAAACTGCTTTGGGTCACCAAGCAACACCCCTGTTCAATTAATCGTCATGGTTAGGTTTCGTTCTACAATTTCCTCAATAGTCATTTTAACCAAGTTCCCTAGTCTTGTCTAACACCGGATGCAAATATTGATGCAAATGTATTCAAGCCTTCATGCATATACATCTAAGATAAGACAGTCGACGGGAGGTGGTAGATGTCATGTCGATCAGGAAAGCACTATTCTCAATTTCGATTGGTTTACTTTTAACGATTTTCATCTTAGGTCTTATGCCTTTCTTAGTTGTTTTTAGCTGGACAGAGACTCTCGAAGCTTCCGAATTCTACACATCGCCGATTTTCTTCTTGAGATATATTTACAAGAGGAAGCCTTCGAGGGCGCACATGCAAAATCAAGAAGAGGAACACTGAATGCCGCTCTCCTCTTCAAGCATACTCATTTAACGAAGGCTGCCAGCGTACATGCTGGCAGCCTGTTGAGCATTCGTATAGTATAGTAGATTGATTTCAGCTCAAATACTTGCCTGTGATCGACCGTTCCGCATGGATAATCTGCGCCGGTGTGCCTTCGAACACGACCTGGCCGCCTTTGCTGCCGCCGTCAGGTCCCATATCGATAATCCAATCCGCCTGGCTGATCACCTCGATATTGTGTTCGATCACGATCACCGAATTGCCGGCATCCACGAGGCGGTTCATCATCTCCAGAAGATGACCGATATCTGACATATGCAGGCCAGTCGTCGGCTCGTCCATCACATAGATACTGCCATTCTTATGCAGCTCGCTGGCGAGCTTGATGCGCTGGCATTCTCCGCCCGAGAGCGTGCTGAGCGGCTGGCCGAGCGTAATATAGTTCAGCCCTACATCGCTCATCGCCTGAAGCTTGCGCACAACTTCTTTCAGCTGGAAGAAATCCAAGGCCTGCTCCACGGTCATCTCCAGCACCTCAGCAATGGACTTGCCGTTCAATTTGTACGCGAGAACTTCCTCTTTGAATCGTCTGCCTCCGCATACTTCGCAGGGCATCTTCACGCTGTCGAGGAATGCAAGGTCCGTATAGACGACTCCCAGTCCTTGGCAGTTCTCACAAGCCCCCTTGGAATTAAAGCTGAACAAGCCTTGATTCACCTTGTTCGCGGATGCAAACGCCTTGCGGACATCATCCATAATGCCCGTATACGTCGCGGGATTCGAGCGTGTTGACACGCCTACCGCCGATTGGTCGATGACGATCGCATCCGGATGCTGGCTGAGGAATACTTCATGAATCAGCGTACTCTTCCCCGAACCGGCGACACCTGTAACCACGGTCAGCACGCCGGTTGGAAGATCAACGCTCACGTTCTTCAGGTTGTGCAGATTGGCATTCGTGACGGACAGCTTGCCGGATGGCTGTCTGCACGCTTGCTTCAGCTGGAGCGGCCGCTTCATGTGGGTGCCTGTCAGTGTTCCTGCCTCCAGCAGCCCCTGGAAGCCTCCTTCATAGACGATGGTACCGCCGCGTCTGCCGGCGTAAGGTCCGACGTCCACGATATGATCCGCCACCTTGATCACATCCGGATCATGCTCGACGACAATCACGGTATTGCCTTTGTCGCGCAGCTTCTGCAGCAGTCCGTTTAACCGGTGTACATCACGGGGATGCAAGCCGACGCTGGGCTCATCGAAGATATAGGTGACATCCACCAGACTGCCGCTCAGGTGCTTCACCATCTTGACGCGCTGCGACTCCCCGCCGGATAAAGTATCCGTCTCGCGGTCCATCGTCAAGTAATCCAATCCGATATCCACCAGATGCTGCAGCCGCTCCGTAAGTGACTGGACGACGGGCGCCGCGATCGGGTCGTTAATCTCCCGGATGACACGGATGAGCTGACCGACTTCCATCGAGGACAACTCCGCAATGTTGTGTCCGTTAATTCTGCAGCTGAGTGCAGCCTGACTGAGTCTCGCGCCGCGACAGCTGGTGCAGGGGCCCTCGGAGATATACGGAGCGACAGCGCGTTGTGTGCGCTCGGACATCGTCTTCACATCCCGCTTGATGTACTTGTTCGTGAACTTCTCGATGACGCCCTCCACCGTGATGTTCATCGCCTTCCCGGCGAACTGCACTTCCACCTTCCTCGCTTTGCCATGCAGCAGCTGCTCCAGCTCCTCATCCGTATACTGGCTTAGCTGCTTATCGGGATCGAAGGAGCCCGACTGCACGAGCATGGTCCAGTCCCAGCTGTTCACCGTATAATCCGGAAGCATGATCGCCCCTTCATTCAACGACTTGGACTTGTCCAGCACCTTGCTCATATCGACGCCAAGCCTGCGGCCGATCCCGTTGCACTCCGGACACATGCCTTGCGGATCGTTAAAGGAGAACATGTGCGCTTGTCCCACATAGGGGTGGCCCGCACGGGAGAAGAGGAGACGGAGTATGGGAGAAATATCGGTGATCGTGCCCATCGTCGAATGGGAGCCCCCGCCAAGCCGCTTCTGATCAACAATCACTGCCATGCTCAGGTTCTCGATCGCATCCGTATCCGGCTGCGGATAGCGCGGCAGGAAATTGCGCACGAACAAGCTGAAATTCTCATTCAGCAATCGCGTAGATTCTGCGGCGATCGTATCGAAGACGATCGATGACTTGCCGGATCCGGATACTCCGGTGAAGATCGTGATCTTCCGCTTCGGAATGCGTAGAGATACGTTCTTGAGATTGTTTTCTCTCGCACCCGAGATGACGATATACTCCCGATTAGCTTCGCTCATGATTAACATCCTTCCATGTTCGTTTTGACTTCTATCCATATTGTACCACGAACTTGATTCCATCAAATAAATCACCGCGAATCACGCGGCAGTTATTTCGGCATAATCTCTTATTTACAAGGCATTCACAGGTCCAGATCGGACATGGCACTGGCATGTTCGCATGCTTTTCCAATTCTTGAATACATTTAAGTATTCGATAAACAGGAGGACACAAGTCATGTCACAACACGGGCAATCGTTCATGAGAGGTACGCTGGTCTTGTCCATCGCCGCTTTCATTAACCGTATTCTCGGGTTTATCAGCGGTATGTATATCGCTCGCGTACTGGGCGCGGAGGGAATCGGCATCTTAATGATGGCGCATCCCCTCGTTCCGCTCGTCATTACGATTACGGAGCTTGGATTGCCGGTGGCTATTTCCAAGTTGGTCGCAGAGGCTCAAGCTCGCGGCGAACGCTTGAAAGTGAGACGCATTCTGCATGTCTCGCTCGCTGTCACCAGCGTCTTGAGCATAACGCTCACGACCATCACGTTAGTTGGATCCGAATGGATCGCCTCCATTCTGCTTAGCGACCAGCGCGCTTATTACGCTATGTTGGCGATTACGCCGATAGCGCCAATCGTCGCTATATCCGCCGTTTTGAAGGGATACTTCCGCGGTATGCAGCAGATGAAGACTATCGCCGCTTCCGATGTGCTGGAGCATACGGTACAAATCGCGTGTGTACTGGCGCTGGTACACCTGTTGCTGCCTTACGGCGTCGCTTATGCCGCCGCAGGAGCAATGGCGGCCTCTGTCGTGAGCGAAGCGTTCAGCCTTCTCTTCCTGTCGATAAGCTACAAGCTGTACGCCGAATCGAGGATGCCGGGTGAGACATGGGCAAGCCATCTCAGGCAAGGAAGAAGCACGCTCGGCGAGCTGCTGCAGATCGGACTGCCGACGACCGGTCACGGCGTGGTTCATTCGTTATACAGCACCTTCCAGCCGCTGCTGATTACAACCAGCCTGGGGCTGGCCGGCATCGGTACGGCATTAGCCACGAAGCAATTCGGCATGCTGGCCGGCTTTGCGTTCCCGCTGCTGTTCATGCCCAGCTTTATTACGCAATCCTTGTCCACCGCGCTCATCCCTGCAATTGGCGAGGCAGCGGCGAACAAGGACAGCCTGCTCATTCATGAGCGCATGAACCAAGCGATGATGTTGGGACTTCTGATCGGCGCGCCGGCGACGGTAATCCTGTACGAGTGGGCAACTCCGCTAACAACGCTTGTCTACCACGCGCCGGAAGCGGGATTGCTGCTGAAAATACTGGCACCGATGTTTTTCATGCATTATTTCGACGCTCCGCTGCATGCGATCCTGCTCGGTCTCGGCCGCGCGAAAGCTACCTTATGGAATTACATCGTAGCCACCGCATTCAAGGCTGTCGCAATCTTCGTGTTTGGCAGCCAGTACGGGATTATTGGCATTGCGTACGGCATCGGTATCGGGATTGTGATGCAAACGCTGCTGAACTTCTATTCCATCTCCAACTCGATCGGATTCTACTGGAGCGTCCGTCCTTATGTCAAAGTTACGATCTGCATGCTCTTAATGGCGATATGCGGACACTGGACCTATGAGTATACGGTCAGCCAGGGGATGTCCCAAGTATGGAGCGTAACCATTTCCATTCTATTATCTTTACTGCTCTATTTCGTCGCTCTCGTCCTGACAGGGACGTTGAATGGGAAAAGTACGCGCCACAGATTTTCAATTCCCTGGTAAGTCACCGCTGTTCTGTATAAAAAGAAAAGGCAGTCAGGACGAGAATTTTGTCCTGTACTGCCGATTATGTATTCTCCCTGCGCTACATGGATGGTTTGGCAGCCTCTCCACCGTATTATCCAATCGGGTCAGGCTTTAAGATAGACTTCCAATTGATGTGTAAGCTCCTCGATCCAGCGATGCTCCGGATCTGCAAGAAGCGTTTGCCACCCTAACAGGTGCGCCGGTTCCAAATTTCTGGCTTGATCGTCTACAAATAAGATCCATGACGAATTCACGAATTTGCTCTGGACTTCCTTATATATATTCGGATCAGGCTTGCACAGTCCGACTTCGCTAGAGATAGTCAAGCTCTTAATGAAGGGATAGACCGGTATTAATAATTCCGATAACCATTCGATTCTATGATTGCTCAGCAGATGGATATCTGCGATGGCACTCCACTGCGCAAGTCTGCCGAAAGCAGGCAAATAAGTTAGATCCTGGCGAATGGACTCACGTACTCTTCTCGCATCTACGGTCGGATAAGATTTCACAAGCCATCCCCAGAATTCCTCTTCAGTCACTTGACCTGTCCATAAAGCTTCGCGTACCTCAGAACGAAATCTGGTTCTAAACTCCTCTGGTGAGGTCTGTGCCAAAGCAGCAAGATCACTCCAATAGCGAGGAGAGAAATTCGTAATGATTACTCCTGCTAAATCTAGCACCAGCTGCGGTTTATCCATGATCACACGCCCCTTCTATTGGCTCCACCGAATTCAGTTCGAACCGCGATCCCTGATGACGTACCCTTGCCCAGGCTCAATCTCTGTGAACCCAGCCATCTGGCGGGCTTGGAACCCGATGGGTCGATTCCTGCCAACTAGAATCATATTTTGGATGTCGGAAGTACCTCCTGAAGGTAAAGCAAATGCCTTGAGATACGCAAACTCTTCGCCTAACGTCGTATATATAGCATTCATGAGCTGATCATGCTCACCTTTCCCGAACAGGTTCATCATCAACATGCCCGAGGAATCAAGCTTCTCTCGGCACATCGCGAAAAAGGGTTGGGAGATCAAATGATGAGGCGTTCCTTTATCCGTGAAGGCATCCAAAACAATACAATCGTAAGCATGCTGCTCTTCGTTCCCCAGAATTTCCCGTCCATCGCCGATGCTTACATTATGTTGGGTGTAACCGAAGAATGTTTTACTTAATTCCACAACGGTAGGATCAAGCTCCGCTACCTTAACCCGTCTCTCTGCGTAATGCCCCGCAAGTGTCCCGATACCGTGCCCGATGACGAACATACGATCGAAGGATGGCATGTTACTCTCAATTAAATGGATCATCGCACGCGGATATTCAAAGAGGATGCGTGCCGGCTCATCCAAATCCATCGCACCTTGGATCGCTTGATTGGAAAATTCCAACACGCGGAACCGTCCCTTTTCGCCGTACAATTCGGTTATGTCATAAACGGTTATTTCATGATTGGGGCTGGCTGTTTTGAATAACAAATCCAATCTATCAATCCCTTTCTGCAACAGGAACATCTGACTTGTCTAAGCTGATATCCGAACTAAAGCCTTTCATCCGCAAAATCCATGAAGCATGCCCAGTCATAACGAGTAATGTCATGTTTTCCGGCCCGGAGGTGAAAGCCCAGCTTCTCGCTTATCACCGGAGTATTGACAGGCGGCATCTGATCCGTGTCCAAACCGCTATATCCGTGAATCGAATAAGCCGGTTGCGCGAGAAGCAAGCCTAGAAATTCGGATTCGGGATCCGCCCATTTGTCCTCGGAGGCGCTGGCTACGTAGAGAAGCCGTGGCGCTATGAGAGCAAGCAAGAAATGCTGGTCAAAGGGCAGTTCATCCTCCCGGTCATTAAACGTCTTATAATTATCATTAAACCAATGGGGGTTGCCCCGGTTAATATTGGCCAGCCGCTCGCCTGTCTTGCCTCGTGCAATTGCGGCCCCTGAGCAGCCTGAGTTATTGCTGATGACGAGCGCAAATCGTTCGTCTAAGGCTCCCGCCCATAAGCAGGCTTTGCCGCTTCTTGAGAATCCGACAATCGCAACCCGCTCCGAATCGATCTGCGGATCACATGCCAAATAGTCCATGACACGGCTCGCGCCCCACGCCCAAGCGGCCATAGCCCCCCAGGCATCTGCCGAGCGAGGCTGGTCTGCTGCATCGAATAGGCCATGAACGCCATTCCGGTAGTCTTCATCGAAGGCATCCGGATCCAGATCCTCTACATGATACACAACCGCCGCATAGCCTCTCGCTACCATATCCTCCGCCGGCCAGTACGCCGCGCAGGCTTCCAGCTCTACATCAAATACACGTTGGCCTTTGATTGCCGCGTAGATAAAGGCAGGTACTCTGGCAGCCCCAATAGGCGTATAGACAAGTACACGAACGCACCCTTCACCGCCCTGTCCTGTATAAACGATGTCTACTTGCTTGCGTAACGCTTTCCCCTGCATCGCTATTTCCTCACTTACGACATGGAATCGCAGGGAATCGGGACGGCCGATCGGTTCTCTGCCATAAACATACTCCCGGTACAACTCTATAATTTCCGGACGTCTGCTGTTCTTCCAGTCCTCGACAGCCATCCTATCACGGCTGCCGCCGCTTGCGAATAGCTCCGGTAGTAAGCCTCGTGTACGTTCCATTTCCATCTTGTCATACCCCCCCATTTGGTGAACTGAAAAAGGAGCAAACAAGGATCCCCTGCTCACTCCTTTGACAATACAGTGATTCATATCATAAAGAAACACCCAAGTAGCCTCGCGTTAATTGGAAATCAACGTTCCCTCTCTCGTAGAGCCGCGGTGTATACGTATGCTCAATTATTTGCTTGCAGCGCTCTAGAATCTGATGGGTCCAAGCATTCGGATCTCCCATGAGCGGCAAATCCAAATCATGGCCGTAATTGTGCAGCATGAGCGGCTCCGAAGCGATTTGCAGCATAGGTACGAAAGGATGGGTTTGCATCGGACGATGACCGACCAGCGCGATAAGGAGTTCTACGCCCGTCGCGGCCAAGCCTGTAACCGTCTCCACCCAATGCCCGGTTGGCGCTTCCATGATATGAAAGCCGCTATGGCGCACATGCTCGCCATAGGCAATGGACGGCTGAACATTCGCCGAGGTGAATACATGCGGGCCATAAGAATCCACGGATAGCAGGCCGCTGTTCTCCGGAACGACCACCAAGCCGCCTGCGCCAACGACCCGTTTCGTCAATTTCGCCAATTGCTCGCCGGCGTGATCGGAGATGGCGCCATCGCTAACGATTCCGATTCGCAGACCTTCCGGACCGACCGCCGCCTTCTCCATGGTTCCGGCTGCCGCCAGCTGACCGGCAAACCATGCTTCCACCTTCTGCATCACCTTCGTAATACCGCCGTCCAGCTGAATGCTGGCGTAACCGAGACGGCTTGCATCAACGCCCATCTCCTCCATCTGGTGACGCATATAGTCATTGTGCGTTTTCTCGCAGCCGTGCTCCAGCAGCAGACAATGTTTCACCATCGGATGAGTGATATAGCCGATCATCGTGCGGGCATACAATTGCTCGGCTTGCCCGCCTGAATTGCCGCAGCCTTCCGTATGAGCCAAGGCTACATAACGCGACAGCTCGGACTGCCCGGCTCCCTGCTTGTTCAATCGCTGCACAATCATATGGGCTACCTGTCCGGCGCATAAGCTGGTCGGCAGGATCAAGCCGATGTTGTCGCTGGCTTGGCGGCCTTGCTGCCGGAAGATGTTGAACTGAATTGGAGGAGCAGCCGCTTCCGTATCCGGTTGAATATCTATAGGCACTCCCGCCGGTACCGGAGGATGGAGCAATTCCTCCAGCCGGCTTGCATCATGCTGCCGCCAGTTTCGCCAGATCTGTACTTGAGCGTGTCCTGCTTTCTCCCCCACGCTGCGCTCGCCGGAGGCAATTCGGATCGTCCGCTCGAACACCTCTTCGCCGAGTTCATCCATCGGCGTGCCTTCTAAATACGTCCCCGCATTGACATCCATATCTTCGGATAGCAATTGAAAGCGCTGCGTCGTGGTAACAACCTTGACTGTCGGCACATAAGGGAAATTGGTGATAGAGCCGTTACCGGTTGTGAAGAAAATCAGATTGCAGCCGGCGGCAATCTGTCCGGCAATGCTCTCCAGGTCGTTGCCCGGGCTATCCATGAAGTAGTATCCGCCATCCTTCATCAGCTCTCCATACTCGGTGGCATAGTCGAGGCGAGTAACCGGATCTTTCTTGCGGGCTGCTCCTATGGATTTGAGATAAATATTATAAAGTCCGCGATATTTGTTGCCGCCGGAAGGATTGCCTTCCGCACTGGCTCCGTGCCAAGACGTCCGCTCCTTGAAGCGGTCCACAAGCTCCAAAAATTTGCGTGCGGTTTCTACGCTGCTTACCTTGGACAAGACATAAGGCTCCGCTCCAATCAATTCATCGGTTTCCGCCAGACTGGCGGAGCCCCCGTACCGCACCAATTCTTCCGAAATCCAGCCCAGCAGCGGATTCGCAGAAATGCCGGAGAATGCGTCCGACCCGCCGCACTGCAGTCCGATCTTCAGATGGCTTATCGATTCAGGCGTCCTGTGCATCGCATGGACCGCAGGCAGCCATTCGCGTACAATGGCTTCGCCTTCGGCCAGACTCTCTTCAAAGCCGCCTTGAAGTGAAATGAACTTATGCAGCACTTCATCGATCGGGTAGCTGTGGTCGCGCAAATACGTTCGGACCATCTCGTTGGTTACCGGTTCTATTCCATAGTCAACGACCAAGACAGCGCCCACGTTAGGATTGACAATGAATCCGGCGAGCGTCCGCACCAGCAAATCAAGGTTATTCGGATTGGCAGTTCCGCCTTCCGTATGTGCCACGGGAACAATTCCATCGATATTGGCATAGTCCTTCGCTTCGCCTTGCAGACGAGCGGCAAGCTGCTTCACGTAGCTGCCCGTCCGCGAGGTGGTGCCAAGCAATACCACATAATTGCGGGTACCTACGCCGCGCGCTTCACTGCGGCGGTACCCCATGAAGGTGCGGGTTGCCGTGTAAGCGGGCGATGCCGGAGCGGGCTGAAAGCCTGCCTCATCGAAGACATAAGGATGAACTTGATCCGTGAAATTGATTTCACCCGGTAAGGCAAAAGGAAGTTGACGCACACGAAGTTCACCCAATACCGCTTCATTAATCACATAATGACCCGGCTGAATAGCTTGCACGGCGGTCCCATAGGGTAATTCCCAAGAAAGCAGCTGCTCACCGGGGGCAATGGCCTTCACCGCGAATCGATGGCCTTCCATGACCGTATAATTCAAGGTTAGGATACGGTTCTCATAGTGAATGACGGTTCCGGCTTCCAGTTGGCGTGTTGCAATGGCACAGTTATCTCCGGGTAAGGGAAGTCTGGCCACGTCTTCGAATCGGTAAGCTGCGGTCATCGATTTCCGGCTCCTTTACATAGTTTCGCTGGAACAATCCCTCCATCATTGGAAGCGCATACAATAGCTAAGTATATCAGCTTACTCCAATGAGCCATAAATGACAGCCCGCAGACGCGGATGGACGTAGGGCTCAAGGCTCGGCAGCAGCTGCTGCATGTACACGACAGACAATTCTTCTTGCGGATCGATTAGCAAGTAAGACCCGGCAAGACCGGCCCAACCGAACTCACCGATCGAGCCGTTGATGCCGCCGGCTGCAGGATCGATCATCACGCGTACGCCTAAACCATAGCCGTAGCCTTTCATATGCGGCCAATTGAAATCTTTGATTTGCTGCGGACTCAAATGATTGGTCGCCATCAATTGAACCGTCTTCGGGCTAAGAAGCCGCACACCGTCCAGCTCCCCGCCTTTCGCCAGCAGCTGCGCGAACCGGCTGTAATCGCCGATCGTCGAGAGCAGGCCGCCTCCACCGCTTTCATGCCGGCTATCCGGTTGATAACGTGCGTCCATCCTTGTATTCGGCGTAAGCGTGCCGTCTTCCGCACGGTCGTACATCGTACACAGACGATCCCGCTTGTCCTCTGAGATCCGGAATGAGGTGTCAGTCATCCCTAGCGGACCGAAAATTTCCTTTTGCAGAAATTGTCCGAAGGTTTGCCCGGACAGCACTTCGATCAATGCGGCCAGAACATCATGGCTTGTGCCGTATTTCCAATGCATGCCGGGTTCGAAAGCCAGCGGCACGGCAGCGAGCGATTGAGACAATGTCTGCATGTCAACGGTCGCTGCGGCGTTCTCCATGATGGCCCGTGTGCGGCGTTCAGTTTCCGTGCCGTCCCCACCGTATGTAAGTCCGGAGGACATCGTGAACAAATCCTTGATCCGAATCGGACCAGCCGCAGGCGATAAGGCATGGACGCCGAATTCGTTGTACCGGTACACCTGCGGTTTGCTGAATGCCGGTAAGTATTCCTCAAGCGGATCGTTAAGCAGATACAGTCCTCTCTCATAAAGCATGAGTGCAGCTGCGCAGGTAATGACTTTCGTCATTGAATAAATCCGGTAGATGGTATCCGGCGTAATATCCTTCTTCTTCTCCAGATCCGCGTAGCCCAGCGTTTCTTGATAGACAACCTCACCCCGCCTTACAACCGTGCAGGCACAGCCGGCAGGTCCTTTCTCCACAACACTCTTGAGCAGCGGAGTCAATCGCTCATTCAGTCTCTTACTTGGGTTCATTGTTCAATCCCCTCCCAGAAACATTCTCAAGTTTCATTATAGCATATTCTTCCATAGGAATTAGCGTATTTCCTCCCTCCTTCTTGCCCGTAAACGGAATGAAGCTGCCCGTCGTAACCGGCAGCTTCGATCTCTACTATAAGTGTGGACTCGCTGTTCCTTCTTTCTGCAGTGCCTTGGACTCTTCGATCGCTTTGTCCATCGCGTTGTTAATCATCCGCAGCGCCGTCTGGCTATCCTTGGATTCATTCCAGATCAGCGGGAACACCATAGACGTCTTCGGATCGATGAAGGTCAAGTTCGGTTTACGCGGAGCCGGCATCGCATTGTTCAGCGCAAACAGCGATTGAAGACTTTTCCCTTTTAATTGCTGTACGCCCTGCCCGTAGGCTTCCTGCACGGCTGGGGTCATCAAAGGAGAGCTGATGCCTTGCTTAGCCCGCTCAATCTGAACCTCTTCCGATAGCAAATAGGCAAGTACTTGAAAGGCGAGCTCCTTCTTCTTGGACTGTTTCGTAATGAACGCTCCTACGGAGTACGGCTGGTATTTGAACGAGGATGCTTCCGGGAATACGGGCACCGCTGAGACATCGAAGTTCAAGTCTTTATTTTGACTCCAATCGACTATGCTCTCTTCCACATCGACCGCCATGGCAATATGGCCTTTGGGGAAATCCTTAACGGTTGTGAATTGGTTGCCGGGAATATCATAGAACCGTCTAAGGTTATCTACGATACGAACCCATTTGTCCGAGACCAGGCTTGCCTTATCTTCATTCGGGTTCAGCGCAGGCTCCGAGAGCTGGTTATAGGTCATGTAATATTCGGGATGCTGCTGGTAACCTTTATAAGTAATATCCCCTTCCTGACGCGTCAGCTTTTTGGCTAATTCATAAGCCTCATCGTAAGTCATGCCAGGCTTCGGGTAATCCACACCGAACTTGTCGAAAATATCCTTATTGTAGAATAGCAAGTAGTCGCTTCCTTCGAAGGGAAGAGAGTACAATTTACCGTCGGACGTATTCATCGATTGCTGCATCATCGCCGGATTCAATTTGGTCGTGTCGAAATTATATTTTTTGATGAGATCGGTCATGTCCCATTGCAAATCGTATTTCCGAATCGATCTGTACGTATTGCGGCGGGCATCCTCTAAAATAATATCGGGAATCGTTCCTGCGGCAACCAAATCCTGATACTGTCTGCCGGGATTATCCCATTGAACGTGCTTGATTGTAATATCAGGGAACTTCTTCTTGATATATTGGCCGATAAGCCGATCGAAATTCTCTTCCTTTAAGTATCGTTTGTTGAATAGCTGGTCTCCAGTAAAAATGAACAATTCGTTATCCGGGGATGAAGTTTCAGGGCTAGCTGTCAGATCGGGACCGAGAGAAGCCGTCTCTGATTTGCAGCCGGTCACGGTTAACAAGGCCACGGCCATCGTGATGGTTATTTGAAAAATCTTATTCATAAGCGCTTGCCTCCTGTATAAGTTCGCCATTCATCCTACTGGTACGGGTTTGTTCCGCCTTGCTTGACAAGCTCTTGAGCCTCTTTAATATTTTTGTTCATCAAATCGTTCGTCATCCGCAGCGCCGTTTGGCTGTCTTTGGATTCTTTGGCAATCAGATTCCAGACGCTGTCCGAATTCGTATCAATGAACGTTAGCCCCGGTTTGCGAAGCTGCGACTTGGCGCTGTTGAGATAAAAGATCGATTGGGTATGCTTGCCGTTCCATTCCGGCAGATTCATCGCGAAGGCTTGTTGAACAGCCGGGTCCATGAGCGGTGTGATGACACCTTGCTTCGATAATTCGATCTGGTACTCCGGTGACAACAGATAGGCAATCACTTGGAAGGCCAAGTCCTTCTTGGTCGACTGGTTCGTTATAAACATTCCATTCGTATTGGACTGAAACTTGGATTTCGGCGATTCCGGAAATACAGGCACCGACGAGATATCAAAGTTAATATTCTTGTTCTCATTGATCAGTCTTGTCGCATTCTCCAAGGAGTCCACGATCATCGCAACGTTACCTTTGGAGAATTGATTCGTTTTGACCAATTGGTTGCCGGGTATGTCATAGAAACGTCTGATGTTGTCAACGATCTTCACCCAGTTGTCCGAGTTCATCGCTGCCTTGTCTTCATTAGGATCGAGTCCAGGCTCCGACAATTGATTAAATCTCATATAATGGGCTGGATTCATTTGAAAACCTTTGTAGGTGATATCCCCTTCCTGCCGGGTCAGCTTCTTCGTCATTTCATAGGCTTCATCCCAAGTCATGCCGTCCTTCGGGTAATCTACACCGAACTTGTCAAAAATTTCTTTGTTATAGATGAGCACCCACTCGTTGTTATTAAAGGGCAGTGAATACAATTTTCCTTCGGAAGCGGAGATGGACCGCTGGATGTCGGATGGATTCAGTTTCCCGATGTCAAAATTGTATTTTTTGATCAAATCTGTCATGTCGTATTCCATTTTGAATCGGCCGACCTGTCTGTAGGAGTTGCGCCTTACTTCATCAAAGATAATGTCAGGAATCGTGCCTGCAGCTATCAAGTCCTCATACCTTCTGCCCGGATTATCCCAAGCAACATGTTTAATCACGACATCCGGGAACTTTTTCTTGAGAAATTGACCGATCTGCTTCTCGAAAATATCTTCTTTGACGTAGAATGCCGGCCAGGCCGTATAGATGAACAATTCGTTAGCTGCAGGCTGAGCAGGACTCTCCTTGACTTCGACGGTGTCCGGACTGGACGTGCAGCCGATCAGTCCTGTGCCGACTATAGCCGCAAGCAGCGTTGTAAGAATGATGCGCTTTGTCATGATCTCCCTCCGCAATTTGTAATTTGATTCAATAATGTGAAGCAAGATTATCATAATCCAAACTCTGCAAGTTGATAATTCTAATATCCTAAGAAAGGTGGACGGTTTTAAAGTAAATTGCGGTTAACGATAAAGCTTCTGAAATTCACCAGGAGTTAATCCGGTCGCCTCTTTGAACACACGGGTAAAATATTTGGCATCCGAATAGCCCACCTGCTGCGCAACTTCGAACGATTTCAGAGGACGCAGCAGCAATTCTTTGGCCTTCTTCATTCGCATATCTTTGAGATAGGCGGTGAAGGAGATTCCCAGCTCTTTTTGGAACAAGGAACTTAAGTATTCCGGGGTAATGCACATGGCATTCGCCAGTTCTTCCAACGTAATTCCACTGCTGAACTTTTCCTGGATGATTTTCATGGATTTATGGATCACCAGACTGTGGCTTTTGGGCATTTTGGCCAAATGCTCAGCAATTTTGTCAGCGGTTTCAAGCAAAGCTTTGCGCAAATCATGAGGGTCTAGCCGTTCAAACTCCGTGCCCGGATGATTTTGGGACAATTCCGTAAGCAGATGAGACGTCATCTGTTTCTCAGCGGTTAGCAGGACCTGCTGCAAATCATCGGCTGTAATCGGCTTTAACAAGTATTCAATGACATTGCCGATTTGCAGCGCTTTACGGGCAAGTTCGAATTCGGAGTACCCGCTTAATATAATCGTTCGGGGAGCGATGCCTTCCATTTTCAATGATTCCAGCATATCGATCCCGCTCATGACAGGCATACGAATATCGGTCACGACTAAATCCGGTCTACATTCTTTAATCGTCGTCAAGCCTTCCGCACCGTTCTCACATTGTCCGACTACCTGATAAGCGTCACTCAATCTGTGAATCAAACGAATAATTCCATTGCGTACCTTCTCTTCATCCTCGACAACGACGATTCTCATCTGTCATTCACCATCCTTCGACTCGGCGGCATTCACAGGCACCATCAGACGGATTCTGGTCCCCTCGCCTACCTTGCTCTCGATCTCGCATCGCGCTGGATCCCCGTAGTACAGCTGCAGCCTGTCAATTACATTGCGTATGCCGATCCCGGATCCGGCCGCCGCATGCTCCCGGTCACCGCTGTCCAGCAGCGTTCTTATCGTAGATTCATCCATGCCGCAGCCGTTATCTTCCATGACTATGGATAAAAAGTTCTCCTCCTCAAGGCGGATTCGGATATGAATTTCTGCGCCTGATTTCTTGCCGGCAAAGCCATGGATAATCGTGTTCTCAATGAAAGGCTGAAGTAAAAGCTTATATATCTTCACTTCTTTTACACTTGGATGCAGATGTACAGCATACTGAAACGAATCGTTAAAGCGATTTCGTTGTAACGTTAAATAATGCTCGAGCCATTCGAGCTCGTGTGCGAGAGGAACCATCTGGTTGCTATGGCTTATGCTGTAGCGCAGAATGTGCGCAAGCCCTTTGATCATCCGGCTGATCTCATGCTCCTCCTTCTCAATGGCCATCCAGTTAATTGAATCTAACGTGTTGTACAGGAAATGAGGGTTGATTTGTGCCTCTAAGGAACGGATCTCCGATTCCTTCTGCTTCTGTACGGCTAATTTCGTCTTACGCATCAACTCGTTAATCGTAGTCATCATTTTGTTGTAACTGGAAGCAATAATCGAAATTTCATCTCCCGTATCGTCTTTGATTTTCACGTCGAGATTGCCGAGCTCCGTCAGCTTCATCGCATTCACGATTACATGTATCGACTTCGTCAATAAGCCCGAGAAATAGACGATGAGCAGCGTAGTGACCAGGAACATAACGAAACCTGTCCATATATTAATGTTTTGCATGGCGTACATTTCGCCGAACATGTTCTGTTCATTGGTGATGCTGACAATCGTCCAGCCCGTCTTCTCATTCGGGTAATAATTCATGATCGAGGGCTGCCCGAGAATCGTCCCCTTCTCCGGAAGATGCTCTTTGTCTAAATCCTTCACGCCGAGCATATGGGCATAATTGGATCCGATCCGGTCTTCGTTCGGGAATGACACGATGTTCTGCACATGATCGATGAGAATATTGGCGTTGCTCATACTTTGAACTTGCGTTTCTGTGAGCGAGTTGCTGCATGCTTTTGCAAGAACCGATTCCTCTAACGTCATGACGATATAACCCATCTTCTCCAGACCATCGGATGAAATGCCGTAAATCCTCCGAGCGATATGGAATACGAATTCGTCACCGGCAGCCGACGCCAATTTCTCCGTCGAAGTAATAAGGGGACCCTGCTGAATGTTATTCAACTTCATGATCAATAAATAGGGAATATTATTCTGCTCTTGTGCCCATAAGGAAGAGCCTGTCACTTTATCGTAGGAAGCTAAAATATTTCCGTTATTATCAAAATAGGTGAATCCACGGATGCCTGATTTGGAGTTGGAATAGCCGGAAAAGATCCGGATAAGTATGTCGGAATAGTTCAACTGATCGAAATCGGAGCCATGAAGTATTTTTCTGGTAGATGTAATAACATCTTCGCTAATAATCAGTTGATACAGGACATCCTCGTATTGGGATAACATCGAATCCAAATTTTTGTTCGTTTGAATCAAGTTAAACGTAACCAGTTCGTTAATTTTGGACTTCATGGCATGCGTCGAATTCGTATAGGTCATGTAATGCATGAATATGGATGGCAAGAAGGCGACCAGAACAAAAGTAATAATCAATTTGTTTTTGTAGTTGAACTCAAGCTTGTTGAATATACGCATATGCCTCCTGTTGTTCGCTTCCCGGAAATTTCAAAAAAACAAGGGCGGAATCAGCGGTTCCACCCTTGTCTCTCTTTAGTTAATTCTTTGCACCGGCTGCAGCTGTATCGGCTTTGGCCGCTTGATTGGTTGCGATCGCTTTGGTCGATTGCTCTTCGATCATGCGGAGCGCCGTTACGGTATCTTTAGATTCTTTGAAGATCAGTGGTGCAAAAACGTTCTGCATCGGGACATCGTACCAGATTAAACCTGCAGAACGTGCTGCCGGCGGCATCGCGGTTTTGCCGTAGAAGATCGCGCTTGTGTTCTTGCCTCTCATCTGCGTCAAGTTTTGCCCGAATGCCTCTTGCACCGCTTTGGTTTCTGTCGGCACGATAACCCCTTCTTTCGCGAGGTCGATTTGATGCTCCTCGGAGAGCAGCGCCGCCATCACTTGGAAGGCAAGATCCTTCTTCTTGGATTGTTTCGTAATATACATGGAGTATACATTCGGTTGATACCTTGTATCCATAGCTTCCTTGAAGGA
This sequence comes from Bacillus sp. 3255, assembly GCF_031456485.1. Taxonomy (NCBI): domain Bacteria; kingdom Bacillati; phylum Bacillota; class Bacilli; order Caryophanales; family Bacillaceae; genus Bacillus; species Bacillus sp. 3255. The sequence continues at coordinate 16,562 of NZ_JAVDUS010000003.1, read as the reverse complement.
AGGCACCGATACGATATCGAAGTTCAAATTCTTATTTTGCTCGTGATACGTGACCAAATGATCGACGGTCGCTACAGCCATCGCAATGTTGCCTTTGGTAGCAAAGGTTTCGACCGTATCGAATTGATTCGCAGGAATATCATAGAACCGGCGCAAATTGTCTACAACATTTTTCCACTCCGGCGAGCTCAAGCTTGCTTTGTCCTCCGTGGCGCTTAACGGAGACAGCGATAGCTGGTTATAGTTCATATAATGACCCGGATTCTGGGAAAATCCTTTATACGTAATCTCACCGTCTACACGGGTTAGCTTCTTGGCCATTTCATAGATTTCGTCATAGGTCATCCCGTTCTTCGGATAGTCAACACCGAACTTGTCGAAAATATCTTTGTTATAGAAGAGAACGAAATCATTATTGTTGTATGGCAAGCCATAAATGCTGCCATCCTTAGTCAGGTTACTCATTTGGGCCATCAAGGCCGGATTGAGCTTGGTCGTGTCAAAATTATATTTCTTAATCAGATCCCGGATATCATATTGCAGGTCATTGTCAATGATCCAACGTTGCACGTTCATGCGGGTGTTATCGAGGATGAGATCAGGTACGGTCCCGGCGGCTATCAGATCTTTATATTGTCTGCCGGGATTATCCCAGTGGACGTGCTTGACCTTAATATCCGGAAACTTCTTCTTGATGAAATCGCCGATTTGTTTATCGAAATTTTCTTCTTTGGCGAAATAAGGAGGATTGACCGTATAGATGAATAACTCATTATCAGGCGTGGCGACGGCAGGTTTGCTATCGCCTCCAGTTTCGCCAGCAACTGGATTGGAACTGGTGCTGCCTCCCTGCTCGCACCCTGCCAAAATCGTCAGTGCAGCAGCAACTGCTAGAAACTTTTTCATTGTTTTGTATCCCTCCGATTTGTTTGTTAATGCCAAAAAACCGTTGAAAGCGCTTAAATTTCCGATGATAGAAACGGTTTTCGACACCATTTCAATTCAAAATTCTTGATTTAACTTTATTATGAATCCACTTTGTATAAATTAGGGCTGTATTTCATTTTTATAGGTTATTTGTTCCATCTTTCCATACAACCCTCTCCGGCCTCATTGGTGACTCGCATGGGCATCTGTGGCAATTGGGTAGAAACATTCGTTTTGGGGAAAAATATCCTAGAGTACGTCTACTAGACTTAGTTGGAGTGTCCGCTTATGAGAGTCATTGTTGCATATGCCACGATTTTTATTACCAGCCTATCGTACTTGGTCATAACGGATGTTGTGACAGGAATGAAGCTCGGTGAAGCTATCGATGTCCTGCGGGAATCTTTCTACGTAGGAACTACCCTCGAATATTGGGCGTTCGTTATCTTAATACTCGTGCCGGTTTTGGCTGCGATCTTTAAACCGCTCCAATCGTTGCTGAGAAGCAAATTCCCTCCAAGCCATAAATCCAAATAGCTCAATGTTTAAAGAAGTAAGGCTTATTTCTCATTCCCGACCTTCTGATATACGCATTGACATGAACGTCGATCTGGCTGTTTGCAAAGATTTCCGGCCATTTCCCTTCCATTTGCGCCCATTGCTCAGGGAAGTTCCGGTATACTTGATCGCCAAAACCGAATACATCCGCCTGCAGCTCTTGAGCGATCTTAACGGTCTCCTTAACAACCTTCTCTGTCTCAGCAGCCCATTGCTGTTGAATTTGCAGAACTTCCTTTCGTTTGCTTAAATCAATCGGACAGTGAACCTCGCCGATGGTGCCTTCCTCGTCAATGTCGATCTGGAAGGATACCGTGCCCTTCTCAACACGCGCTTGAACTTTGGTCTTGGATCGAACCAATTCGACGGAAGTGCCGTCCTGCATTCCCTTGCAAGAAAGATTGATCACCGTGCCATTCATATGATTCTGAATCCACAAGATCCCGCGGGCCTCATCGCCTTCTACCCATTTCTTCAACTTTTTATCTTTGAATATAGCGATGCCTTTCATTTCGATGTAAGCAGGAAGCTTGGTTTTCTCCATATTCCCTTTGGTTTCGCCAGTTCGTTTATCACCGATGAAATGTACCCCGCTTATAGCGACTTCTCCCTTGCCAATCAACGCGTGTAGAACATCCGTTACTTTCGAATTAATATTTTCCGCCCATATGTTCGAGGTCAATTCAAGCCGTTTGGCGTTGCCCTCGGCAGGATTTTTTTCCATGGGAGTCATAATTCTCATTACGGCTTCGGCATCGCTGCCTCGGGCAATCAGCACGTGAGAGGTTAGACGCAGCTCATGGGATCTTTCGAGGAAATCGAATAAATCCTCAATCCCTTCCCTGGCCAGCGTTTCCCCGATTACAATTTGTTGGATATGGGCAAAAAATAGTTTGCGCGGCACTTTCTGTGAAGTTTTCCGCAGGGCTCCGAACAGCGTAGCATCGGAAGCCGAATGGATCACGATGGGCAGATTCATCCCTCCCCCCTTAACTCCGGCTGCTACCGCATTGGGAATAATCGTCTGAAAGGACAGATGGTACTCCTTCGTCGCCGGATCTCGATCGATGCCCATGCCAACCACAACCGCCATATCATTCAGTTCCCTGCTGTTCCAGCAACCTGCCAATACTAGCATGATCGAAACGCCTAGCAGAATTGCACATGGCTTTGCCAGCTTCACCTTAGTCACTCCCCGAGTGTTCCTCATGTTCCGATGATGTTGCAGGAGAAATCTCCATGCGGATGTTATTATCCTGGCTTAATAAATGCGGCCTGGTGAAAAACGTTTTCAGCGGAAATTTAAAGATTGAATCCTTCTGATCTTCCAGCGTGAATGGGCCTAAGGGGGACATATATGGAAAACCGAAAGATCGCAGTCCGCTCATATGCGCCAGAATCACAATGCTGAGTATGGCCATCCCATAAAATCCGAGCATGCCTGCTGCAAATATCATACTAAACCGCAGCAGCCGTATGGCCAGCGCCATGCTGTATGCGGGAGTCGCAAAGCTTGAAATACCTGTCAATGCGACGACAATCACCATAGCCGGTGATATCAGACCTGCTTCGACGGCAGCTTGTCCCAGTACGAGTGCTCCTACGATTGATACTGCTTGCCCGATAGCGCGCGGCATTCGAATGCCTGCTTCACGCAAGATTTCAAAAGTCACTTCCATAATGAGAGCTTCAACGAATGCCGGGAAGGGTACGCTCTCTCGCTGCGCCATCAAGCTGATTAGTAACGGAGTCGGGATCATCTCCTGGTGGTATGTAATGGAAGCCACATAAATCGATGGAACGAACAAGGAGATGAGGAGTGCCCCGAACCTTAAGAGCCTTATTGCACAAGCGACTTCGAAGCGTTGGTAATAATCCTCGGCCGATTGAAAATATACGAAAAAGGTCACAGGAGCAATTAAAACGAAGGGCGTGCCATCCACGAAAATCGCAACTCTCCCTTCCAGCAAATTTCCTGCGACCGTATCCGGCCGTTCGGTATTATGGATGGTCGGGAAAATCGTCATTGTTTTGTCTTCAATTAACTGCTCGATATAGCCCGAATCCAGAATGCCGTCAATATGAATTCTATTCAATCTTTCCTTAACTTCCTTGACGAGCTTGTCATTCGCCAGACCTTTCACATACATAATGGCAACATCCGTCTGGGTGACGCTCCCGACTCTTATTGTATCCAGCCACAAGTTGGAGCTCTTGATTCTTCGGCGCACAAGCGCGACGTTAGTTCCGATCGATTCCGTGAACCCCTCCTTCGGCCCGCGAATGACGACTTGCGTCGAGGGTTCCGTGATCGTTCTGGACTCGCCGCCTCTCGTTCCGCACACGATCACCTCTTTATAACCGTCAATAAAGATCGCCGTGTCGCCGGATAATATAGCCAGAATGACGCTGTCCCAATCCATCATCGGCTTGACTTCGCCGATCGTCAGAGCGTTATCGCGAATGAAGTCATACAGATTTTTATCCTTCTTCATGCTATCGAAAGCTTCTTTCTCTATCCCGGTCATCAGCGCATGCAGTACAAATCCGTTCACCATTTTCCGGTCTGTTACGCCATTCGTGTAGACGGCGGCCACCTGCGCACCCACGCTCCCCAGTTCGAACTGACGAATCGTGATGTCAGGACTATGGCCAAGAAGAACCCGGATGTAATGGAGGTTCTCGGACAGCTCCGGAAATAAAAGCGACTTCGTCTTGCTTCCTTCGCTCCAGGATGTTCCCGGCGTCTTGTATTCCATTGTTCTGCTGCGTAATCGGTTCCACGGAAACACGATGCCACCCCTGATTTCATAATCACTTGCTGCGGTATAGCCCAAACTGTTTCCGCAATACGTGCACCGCGAACAACAGAATAGGAATCATAGTATTAAACAATGGCTGAACGAAGTTTTCCGATAGAGCCCCTTCTTCTCCATGCTCCTGGAAACTCCATGCGGACATCATCGATACGAATAGGATGACCATGACAACGGGATACACCATTTTGCGCGGTTCCTCTATTTTGAATATGTCTGATGCGACACTAATGGCAGCGTAGGCGTACACCGTCATTTTGAAGAATACCCCGATAATTAATGACAACATCACGACGGCATCCAACCGTTGGATGAAATCTGCAATATTAATGATGCCAATCATCGTCAGCAGCGGGAATACGGCACGTCCATAAATATCGGGACCTAGCACGGCAATTTCCACAGCATGGGTGAAGCTTAGCAGCAGTCCGCTGGTAGTCAGTGCGAGAAGACCGGCTTTGCGGGCGGTTCTCTCTTGATTCAGATGAGGCAGGACGGTTGTGAAGCTAATGACTTCTGCGAATGGAAATGAAAATGTATATGGGTATGCGGAGTGAAAAAGAGCTCCCCATCCTTCGCTGCCAGCTAATGGGAGTAAATTCTTCAAATCGATAACGCCGGAAATGAGAATCAGCACATGGCTTATGAGACCAAGACAAAGTGTAATAATCAAATAGATTTCGCCAAGCCGGAATAACACCTCGACCCCTTTTCTTAGAACATAGATAACACCGAGAACCATCACAAGATGGATGACGAAGAGAGGCGTTTTGTCGTAGGACGCTGTAATCAGCAGATCGCCCGCTTCACGCAAATTACGCCCCGAGCAATATATAAAAAATGAGATGTACAATAAACAGAGAGGCCAGCCGATATAAGATCCGACTATTCGACGAATGTATTGGCTTAGGATTAACTGAGGAAATTGACGGTATAAGTAAACAAAAACGAGGTATAAGAGCAACCCCCCTGGCAGGGCCATCAGCACGGAGATCCATGCCCCTTGTTCCGCCTTCATGCCGATAGGAAGAACCAGGGCCGTGCCTAACTCAAACAATATGATCATGGCGAACAGCTGGCTTGCGTTGATGACCGTTTCGTTCTTCACGTAAATGAGCACATCCCCTGGTTACGTTGAGTATTGAAATACGTTTATGTAGTATGCCTTTATCCACTGGAAAATATTATAAAAATACCGGAGTTGTATTGCCTAGTTATCTGACAAGGTTGCGCTCACATAGTGTAATACAGGAACGTAATGCCGGCGGATAAGGGAGTTGTGGGACATGACAGATAAGAGCTTTGAGGACGGTGCGCTCTTTGAGCTCCGGTTTTGGCTGCAGATTCTGGGCGATCACGGGAGGTTTATTCGGGATAGTTTGGCTCCGGGCGAAGTCGAGGAAATCTCGCAAGCACAGCAGTACATTCAAGCTTATGATCTCATGCTGGGAACAGCACGGCAGCCATTGAATCGCGATCGTATCGCGGCGTTACTTCAAGATGTTAACCCTTGGACGTCACATTTGCGTGCTTATAAACTGCATTTGTTGCAGCGCTCGCTGACCGGACAGATCGGCATCCACCTGCCACCGACCTTTTTGAATCATATGGTTAACGAGCTGGAAGAAGCGATGCGCGTCTTTGCAGCCTTGACAAGCGGGAAGCTGCCTCCGGTCGGGCCGGCGGTTCACGAGCATCTGGTATGGCTGCAAGATGCGGTCGGCCACGCGGGCAGCCTGGCAGGCCAATTCGATCTGGTAGAGAAAGGATGGAAGAATAAGAGCGAGGAATTTGAGCGCTATTTCCAAGACTTCTATCTCAAGGCAGTTGAGCTTGCGGGGTATATGCGTACTTCGTTGACGGATTTCCCTGCATTGCGGCGGTTTAATCAAGAAACGAATACGGTTATGCTTCTCTTCATGAAATTTCTGGCCGAAGTGGAGGAGCTCACGGCCGGTAAGGAAGTTATGAGCACCTTGACCCAACTGATGCCGGATCATATGTACCGTGAAGAGTGCTATTATTTAACTAAACTTTCTCATGCCTCCGGCCATGTGCCCACCCCCGATTGCGATCCCGCAAAGCCTAGAGCCGGAAGCTAAATCACATATACGGGAGCTCGGCCTGCAGGGGTCGCATCGGCCACGATGTTTGTTTTCGTTCTAAAATGGTTAAAATTTAATAAAAACTCATTGAAGAATTCCTAATGGAGACTATGCCGAACTCCCTGCCCTACCTCATCTTAGTCGCGGTATGCACGATCGCTCTATCGGTCATGCTGCTTCACAAACGCGCATTGTCGCCGTTGATCTTGCTTCTTTCCTATTCCGGCATGATCTACGTCTTTGAATTTTTCATATTCGTCTTGTTCCATAGCTACAGTTATTCTCCGAAGATTGTTGGCACGTCGTACTACGACAATGTATTGGGCGCCGTCTTCTCCAATCTGATCTCGGTACCTGCAGCCGCCGCATATGTGGCTGTCTACCAATTGAGCTGGCGGTGGATCGCCTTCTTTGCATTCGCCTTCGGCGCCATCGAGCTGTCATTCCTAAGACTTGGCATCTATGAACATCATTGGTGGCGCACGGCTTATACGATCGTCTCGCTGATCATTTTCTTCCGATTGGCTCGACAATGGCCGATATGGCTGTCAGGACGCCACCAAGCGATCAAGTTCGTTACGCTTGTTATGTTTGCTTGGAGCGTAGTAGCGACAATGATTTTCGTGTTTGCCCTGACGAACATTCGAATCTACCATGTCGGTATTTTCGAAGATCCATACCATGACGATATTTTCTTTTCGGCCATGTATGGTTTCGTCAAAGCCCTCCTGCTCGCCGTCGCCGTGACAGTATCGCACCGCCTTTGGCGTCGAGCACTATGGCTCCTTCTTCTAATAGCGGCGCAATTTATCTTGATGCACCTTGGTTTATTAAAGGTCATGCTGCCGTTATGGCAATATTGGCTCATCTACATCCCCTGCTGTATAACCGTGATGTCGATTGTTGCCCTATGCAAACACAAGCTGGATCGATTCCAAGCGGAAGCTTGAGCCTAACATCTTTGAAGGCCGCAAAAAGTTGAGCTCCTTATCTCGCGAGCTCAACTTTTTTGCGTCATACGAACGCGAACGGCACCTATGATCCACAGCCCTGATTCTTTCATCGATTAATGCGTAAAGACATGATGGCCTATAGTCACTTTAGCTGGTCTTTTTAAGCTCCAGGACGCTTTGGCGATAGCCGGATTGTAATAATATAGAGCTCCGGCTGTCGGATCCGAACCATTTAATGCGGCTTTAGCCGCGTTGTAGGCTGATGAATTCGGCTTGAGGTTAAACTGTCCGTCATCGATGGCGGAGAATTGACCTGGCTGGTGAATAACCTCAAGAATGGAGTCGGGGAATTGTTCGGATTGCACACGGTTCAGAACGACCGCTCCAACGGCAACTTGTCCCAGAAAGGACTCGCCTCTGGCTTCGGCATGTATGATGCGCGCCATTTCGTCCAGCACCGATTGTTTAGGTGCAACCGATTTCTTAAGTGCTGCCAGTGTTGCGGAATCCGCTTCACCATCAACGGTCAAGCCATAACCGGCTTGAAATTTACGGACGGCAAGCTTGGTCTGATTGCCATAAAATCCGGTAATTCCTGTTCGGAAGTATCCAAGTGCACTTAATCGTTCTTGCAAATCCAGAACTTGGTCACTCTGTGTGCCCTGCTCTAAGGATTGAGCACTGACCGGAACGGCCATTCCCATGACACCGAGGGAACAGACACAGATAAGAGCTTGTAGTTTTTTCTTCATGCTTCAAGATAACCTCCTCTTCCTTCTACGCGCCGCATTGCGCATGCGGCATGACAAATTTAGGGGTGTTGATCCGACTCAAGAGGTCGACTTCCACGCTCCACAACGCAAGTAACAGCCCCAAGCTGTCCATATAAACTTCGGGGGAAATCCCTTTTAAGGGTCGCAAACGGGGAAAAAACTAAGCGGATGGCTGAAATATAGCTGTATATAGTGATCCCTTTATTGAGGCATTCCCCTCTCAAAAGATGAATTTAACGGGATAATTTCCAGTTAAGTTCGTCGGGAATCGGCGGGTGTATAAACATAAAAAAAGCCGCTATATACGCGGCAATCCCATCAATTTGAAGTTGTCATACTGTTAACGTTCTGCTGCGCTCTAACCTATTCTAGCCACATCATACAATAGGCGGAGCGGTTGTTTTACTCTCGTGTTTCTATTGAAAATATTTATCGAACATTTTGTCAGCCGTTCTAGTCGCAAGAGCTTGTGTCGTAAGCGTGGGATTCGCGCCTCCCAACGAATTGAAGTGTACGCTATTATCAGCAATGTATAACCGTTTGATTTGATAGGACTCGCAGCTGGTATCCACGACGAAGCCCATTCGCATCGTACTTTCCATATGGATCATCAGAGAGGCCGGCCAATCCGTCCGGAGCAGCTTCTTAGCTCCTGCTCGCCTCAAGATATCTACCGCGATTTTGACAAGTTCATCCCGATTCTTCGCTCCCCGACGACCTGGAATGTAGTTCACTTGCGGGATGGGTCCATGTTCGTCTTGAAGTACAGGATCCACGGAAACCCCATTGCGCATATTGACCTCGTCATCGGCGAAGATGACGATGCTTAACGTTCTCCTGTAATTCTCCATCCACTGCTGCAGCTCGGGACCTGCAACACGGCCTTGCGCATACCCCGGATAACCGGCATGAGGCTGCTGCATTGAACTGTATCCGGATTGGCTTATGCCAAAACTCATAGAGGCTGTTAACCCTGGGCTTAAGCCCGTGACCAGAATCGATCCGAGCCCGGGATAATCCAGTCTTCCGCCTGAAGTATGGCCGACAAAGGGATTGATCTCCGGACTTCCGAGGATCGACATCAAATCTTTCTCTTCGAACATGCCCGTAACCCAGTCGAAATAATGATTCACCAGCCCTTTACCTACCCATGGGTTATGGGGCAGTCCCGAATTCAGCCAGAGCCGGGGGCTTTCAATCGCTCCGGCAGCCATAACGACGACGCCGGCCCTGATCTCCTCGATCTCCCCCGTCCATGTATCCCGTAAGCGTACGCCGGTTGCGCGCAGCCCGTCTCCAGGATGAGACTCCGTCAAAATTTTGATAACGTATGAATTGGGTCGAATCGTCACGCCGCCTGTTCGCAGTGCAAGCGGAATATAGCTCACGTTGGTCGATCGTTTGGCAATTGCATCAACGGATGGCCCGTGCGGACATCCGTTGATGCAATGTCCGGCAAGCGTGCAGCCCTGCATCCAGGACAACTGCTCTTCCGAATAATCGGGATTCGTTAGATTCTTATTGGGAGGGAGAATTGCGTTAGGCTGCGGACGGTAGCCAGGAACTGTCACATCGAGTGTCGGGATCAGCGGCCAGCCTGCTTTCTTGGCACCGTAGAAAAAAAGTTCCTCTTTGGAAGTAACAGGTGCAAAATCTACTGGCAGCGTCGCTTCCACTTGTTCGTAATAGGGAACCAGCTCTCGGTACGCAATCGGCCAGACCTGATCGACCACCAGCGGAAAGGCACGGGGACAATTGGCCAGATAAGATTGCGTCGTCCCGCCTACACCGGCGTTTTGCCAAACAAATCCGCGCTGAGTGACATTCCGAAACCACGGAGCACGCGTACGTTCCGCGGGTCCCCAGCGTAATTTACCGGAAATCAAATTGTTCATTTCGAGTTCATCTTTGGTGTATTGCTCTTTGAATAGATGGATATTTAAATCTTCCGCCTTGGAACTGCTTTGTCCGCCTCGCTTCTGGTTGGGGCTAGGCCACTGTGAATTGCCATACCAAGGACCTGCTTCCAGCACGAGAATCTTCAAGCCCTTCTCCCCAAGTTCCTTGGCCATAACGGCTCCGCCGCCGCCGGAACCGATTACAATCACATCCGGGTCAATCATGCGGAGTTTCTCCTTTACCAGTCATTATAAAGCCGCGAAAGTCGCGGTAACCGAAGGCGGGACCGGGATAACCGATCAGACGCCACACCGACGGACAACTGGCATCAAGCCCGCTGCTGGGTGAGGATAACCGTAATGTTTCGTGTCGGAGCCATTCTGTATAGTAACCGAACATCGTAAGCTGATTGAGTGTATCTACCATAGTTTGTATCATCGCGGGGTTATTTTGATAGGGGGGAGGTGCCCTATGCAGTGAAATTTCAACCCGATCCAGCAGTTCCAGTGCCTGCAGCCTGTTCTCACGCGACAACACAGCGAATAGGCAAGTCTCTGGAGATAACCTGAGAGGCAGCGGAAGCCGCGCGAGCCCTTTCCGAATGAGCGCCTCGGCCCCCATATTCAGCAATTGAGCGGTCGATCTGGACAGAGGGACCGGCGTTTCCTTCTCCCCTGCAGGAACGAATTGCGAATGATCGATCTCTCGCCTAACGAATTGATCCACATGAAGCTGAACGGCCCCGGCTGCATATTCAACTTCTCCTGCTGCATGCTGTCGGCATGTTGGCGGAATAATCGCATCGACCAAAGCACGAAATGCCGCGCAAGTATACGCATCCCACATGACTTGTTCATCCATGGAAATCGTCATCCGACTCCCTCCCTGCTCTGCCGTGCCATTTCACTTCTACCTTCTACATATATTTGATTCTCAGCTTAGTATGTCAGTTGATGAAAAATAACTAGCAACCGCTCCTTCAGCGACAAGTTCTCCATAATTCTACAAAAAATTGCGAGAGCTGCACGTTTTCTGTAAACTAAGAGATAGAACAAAGTTAACGTTTGAATGGAGACGCGAAATGATGGAGCAGATCAGGAAATTGTTTATGAATCTAACGGTACGAAGGTTTTCAATCCTAATTCTAGTTGTTCTATTATTAATTGGGATAAGAGACATGCTGAACCTGGTGCTCCTCACCTTTTTGATGGCATTCCTAATGAGCAGTATTCAAAATTTGGTGACTCGTAAGCTTAGCAGATACATTCCTGTTAATAGCAAAGTCATTCTGATTATGCTGTATCTCGTGATGATTGCAGGCATTGTCCTATCCTTTATTAATTACTTACCCAAAGTTTTCGTTCAAATCATGCAATTAAAAGAAATTCTAGTCGGTTTAACGAATTTACCGGTCCCCCAGGACGAGTTCTCTCGTTATATGTACAAAACGTTGAAGGATTTAAATTTACAAGCGTATGTGAAACAAGGATTTGAGTACATGCTGAGAATCAGCAATTGGGGTACGACGTTTATCATGGCCACCATCTTGAGCTTTTTCTTCGTCTTGGAGAAGAAAAGAATCGTTGCTTTTACTTCCAAGTTGGAAGGGAGCAAAATTTCCTGGTTGTATGAAGAGCTGAAATATTTCGGTAAAAAGTTCAACCTGTCCTTCGGAAAAGTGATCGAAGCGCAGCTGCTTATCGCCCTCTTTAATACTATATTTACCGTGATCGGCTTATGGATATTAGGCTTTCCCTATCTGTTCGCACTCGCCATTATGATTTTCCTGCTCAGTTTAATCCCCGTAGCCGGCTTTCTTATTTCTTTGCTGCCATTAGGCATCATCGGCTACAATATAGGCGGCCTTTGGATGGTCATCTATGTGATCTCCATGATCATGGTGCTTCATTTCCTGGAAGGCTATTTTCTAAATCCAAAGCTGATGTCCTCCAAAATGAATCTTCCGATGTTCTACACGTTCATTGTGCTGATTTTCTCCGAGCATTATCTCGGTACGTGGGGATTGATTGTGGGAATACCGGTCTTTATTTTCCTCTTGGATATCATCGATGTCGATACAGGCAAAAAAGAGGTTGAATCCTGAAACAAACCAAAATTTTCACATAAATAAGGAGCAATTTGCCATTGGCAAGTTGCTCCTTATTCTTATTCTCGCATTCTATCACACTATGATTCTTTCCGACATAGACTATATATTATTTGCTAGAGGAGGTGAAACGCGATGTTTAAGTTGCTTAACTACCTCGGCGGCCTCATTGGCGGCTTCAGTCTCATTTATGTCCCGGTAACCCAGCTGCTGGCCAGTCTGGATCCTCTACTAGACGCGGCAGGCATCATTACGGTCATCGTCTTCGCAATCGCTTTAATCGTCCATGGTGTTCGTTCCCTGTTAAAAAAAGCGTAACCGATCTGCATACCTGCATGAATCCCGGCCGGAGAGCTCCCGCCGGGATTCAGCTTGTATACCTAGCTCCACCGGTTAACCGACCAAGTTCGTTTCGATTTCGATATTGCCCCGGGTTGCCTTGTAATACGGGCAAATATCATGGGCTTCTTCAATGATTTGTTTGGCGATTCCTGGCTCGATGCCGTTCATCGTAATATCCAGTTTGACCGCCAGTACATAGCCGTCGCTTGCATCTTTCCCGATCGTCACATGACCGGTCACTTGAATACGCTCGGCTCTTAGCTTTTTGCTTCGCAGAGCAACGCCGATCGCACCTTCGAAGCACGCGGCAAACCCCGCCGCGAATAACTGCTCGGGATTGGTTCCTTGTCCGCCCGGCCCCCCTAATTCCTTGGGAATTTTCAGGTCCAAGTCAAGAATACCATCGCTGGAAACCGCTTTGCCTTCTCTTCCTCCTTGAACATTAACGGTTGCGGTGTACAATTTTTTTTGCATTTGAATCATCGCTTGAACACTCCTTTATACCGGAATATTGCGGCTCCTACATAGGGATGGTCTACATCTTCTTCAGCCGGTAATAGATTTCCCGCGCTTTGCCTTTCTATCCGCCTCCCCTTGATGAACTTTCTTGATTTGGTTTACAATGGGGAATCATAAGAATTCTAATTAATGAGGTGGTGGCAGCATGATTGAACGAAATTCTGAAGGCCAGGCTCTGGATTTAAACCTCATTCGCGTGATCCGTAACATGGTGGATGCCCTGTACGGGAGCTTGGAACGCGATATTGAGAGCTATGGACTCCATATGGAAACCTTTCAAATCCTCGAATTTCTGTACAATCGAGGTCCGCATCCCATCCAGATCATTAGCGATACCTTCTCGATTCCAACGGGGAGTATCACCTATGTGGTAGATAAACTGGAGAAGAAGAGTTTCGTAGAGAGGCAGCCGATCCCGGGTGACAGGCGCAAAACAAACGTAGCGTTAACGGAGGAAGGGCGAAGCTATTTCGATCACATTTTTCCTAAACATGTCCAGAAGATCTCCGAAAATTTGTCCTATGTAACGGATGACGAGAAGCTGGAGCTGATTGGTCTGCTCAAGAAAATCGGATATGGCATCTCCAATCGGCAAGCCGACGCAGCCGGCAAGGGTTCGAATCCTCTTTGAACCCCAAAAAGACCCCCCGATTCCATCCCATGAATCAGTTGGGTCTCACAGAGCTAGGTCTGTTTGTGTGACAACGCAGTCTCACTCGTAACGCTCCAGTAATTCGGCAAGCCGCTGCCGGATCGAATTCTTTAATTCCGCCGGCTCCTGCAGGACGGTCTCCTTCCCGAGCGCAATGAAGAACTCCGTAAAAAAAGGCAAATCGCTGCGTGCCACCTCCGTATCGATCCACCCGCTCCCGTCTTCGCGAACGACCAGCATAGGTGCTAACCAGAGCTCCGATTCGCAGCGCTGTATGCCGGCACGGGTAAACTCCGCGCGCAATCGGACGGGCTCCCGCGGCGTTGCAGCTCCCTGTCGGCTGGCGCGGATGTCGCTCAGCTCGATCGGCTCCACCCCCGTCGCCTCATAAGACGCCTCTCGAATGCGGTCGCACCGGAATACGCGGAAACCGCGGCGCAGGAAGCAATAGGCCGTGCAGTACCAGAGCCCGTTGTTTGCATAAATGCAGACCGGTTGAATCATGCGGTTGTGCGATCCTTCCTCCTTCGATTCATATTGAACGACAAGGACCTTCCCCTGAATCGCGGCATCGAGCAGCACAGACAAACACGGGGCATCCCCGCGCCTCGCAGGTGTAATGAAATCGACGCGATCTTTCATGCTGTCGATTCGATCCCGAATATCTCCCGGCATATGCAGATAAAATTTGTTGAGCGCCGAGGCGGATTCCGTTTCGAACGGCAAGGACGAATAGTGGCGCAGGGCATGCACCGCGAAAAACATCGACAACGCCTCTCCCTCCGTGAACGCGATCGGAGGCAGCACTCTCTCCCTTAACACCTGATATCCGCCGTGCGGCCCCACTTCGGAATAGAGGGGAACCCCTAATTCGCTTAACTCTTGCAGATCCCTAAGAATCGTGCGCTTGGAGACACCGAACTCATCGGCAAGCTCCTGAACTTTGAACCGCCGCTTTCGGTTCACCGTCATCATCAGTTCCATGAGTCTTTTTGATTTCGGCAAATCCGCCAACTCCTTATCCTTGATGTTGAGTTTGTGACAAGACTTGTCACCATTATGTCTTATGATAGTCATCGTAAGCAACCATTCAACTAAGGAGTGATCCATGATGCGGAAATATGCCGCGCTCTTCTTCACCATTATGTTTATGATCGGAACGGATACGTTCCTCATCTCCCCTCTCCTCCCGACGCTGCAAGCTCAATTCGACGTGTCGACGGGGATTGCCGGGTGGATGATCGGCGCCTATACCCTCGGTTCAGCCATCTTTGCTTTAATTGCCGGCCCGCTGTCCGATGGGTGGAACCGCAGAACCGTTCTCCTCTGCGGTCTTCTCGGTTTTTCCGTCTCGACGATATTTTGCGGGTTCGCCGACAGCTTCTGGACGATGTGTTTGTTCCGCTTCCTTGCCGGCGTCAGCGCGGCTTTCACTGCTCCTCAGGTATGGGCATCTATTCCTGCCGTGATGCCGCCTTCGCGCATATCCAAGACGATGGGGATCGCCTTCTCGGGGTTGGCCGCTTCCCAGGCGCTGGGCGTTCCTATCGGCAGCTGGCTTGCCGTCAGCAATTGGTCCGTGCCTTTCTGGTCGATTGGCGGCATTTCGCTGCTGCTTGCTGCTGCCGCCTTCTACACGCTGCCGAACATGAAGCCCGATTCGCGCCAGCACGGGCGAGCTTCGATACTATCGCGATATGTTCCACTCATGAAGAGCGGCAAGGCAAGAAGTGGCTTCCTCGCATATCTACTCCTGCACCTCGGGAGCGGAACCGCATTTGCCTTCGTCGGCAAATGGATGGCGGACCGCTTCGCTCTGCCCATCGGGCAGTTAGGTACGGTCATGATGTTCCTCGGCTTGGGAACACTGCTAGGCAGCCTGCTAAGCTCACTAGCCACACGTAAGCTTGGTCATGTGAACGCAGCGGCGGTTGGCATGCTGCTGTTGGCGGTCTTGTATACAGGAGCGCCTCATCTAACCCCTCTCCCTCTGGTGACGGTCGTATATCTGATTATTTTCACCCTACTCGGCATGATATTCCCCATTGCTATGGAAGCTCTCACCTCATTGAACGCTTCAATACGGGGAACCATCTCCAGTCTGGCCAACTCGACGATGAACGGTGCGAATACGCTTGGCGCATGGATAGCCGGCATCCTTTATGTTCAGATGGGCGGGTATTCGTCGATCGGGATCTTCGCTTCGATCTGTCTGGCGCTATCGCTAGCAACGTTCCTATTGGGCGGTGTACTGGGAAGGAGAGCAGTGCAAACAACAACTGCTAATTAAGAGAGATGAACTCCCCCTCCAATTTAGATATAAACCAACGTTTACCTGAGTTGAGGGGGTTTACTCGGTTATATGCCAAAGCACGCCCGCTGGATCAATGAGGTGAATGGCCCGTTTGCCATACGGTTGGATTTGGGGAGCCTTGGCTCCTAGGTGATATTTCTCAACGATCCCAGCCTTTTGAATATGCTGCCACCAAGCATCCAAATCCTCCACGCATAGTTCCAGCATATAGTTGTTTTGTAATTCTTCGTTATGAAAATTTTGCAAATGAAATTCGGTTTCGTCGACTTTGAAAATGGTCAGTTCCTCGCTGGTGAAGAGCTTCTCGAAACCAAGATCCGTATAGAACTGAACGGCCCGCGGGTAATCCCCGCCTGATGGAACGAATGGACGTAATTTGAGTGCCTTCATGTAATCGTTCATCTCCCGTCAAATGTTTTTTCACAGATATTTGCTTAAGATTCTGTAAAGAACATGTTCGGCAATTTACAATCATTTCCTTCCGAGGAAAATATCCGATACAAATCGGGTAGGAGGCTACCCATTAGTTGAGTAGCCGACCTCCCACACCACCGTACGTACCGTTCGGTATACGGCGGTTCCTTAGTTCACGCAGTT